>JAAYZQ010000498.1 GCA_012514775.1 Anaerolineaceae bacterium | reverse complement strand
TTGCAAAAGATGCAACCCGGCTGCTTTTTCTCGGTCAGGTATTCGAGCCGCCAGGGCGACCAGATATGTTTCATTGCGCGCCCTCCTCGCCAGATCTGTCAGGCTATTCTAGCCCAAAACAGGTGGGCGGGCAAACGAGGGCCGGGCCGCAAACGGCGCGCGGGGCTTGCCAGCGGGGGTAGGTTGACGTTGTGTCCGTTCTATGGGATAATGTTGGCAGAGAGGCCAAATGTTTGAACTCGTGTTTCTGGGCACCTCGGCTTCTGCGCCATCCATTCGGCGTGGGCTGCCGGCGGCCATCGTCCTGCACAAAGAACACCGTTTCATGATCGACTGCGGAGAGGGCACCCAACGCCAGCTGTTGCGCAGCGGCCTGGGCTTCCGGCGCCTGGACAAGATCCTGCTGACCCATGGCCACCTGGACCACATCCTCGGCCTGGCCGGCCTGGCTTCCACCTTTGCCCGCTGGGAAATGATCGACGCGATGGAGATCTATGGGGGGAAGTGGGCCCTCGACCGCGTGTCGGCCCTGATGAAGGTCGTTTTCGGGCGCTACCGGCCGCCGCTGCGGTTCGTCCTGGTGGACCTGAAGCCCGGGGTGGTGCTGGAGGACGACACGTTCCAGTTGTCGGCCTTTCCCGTCACGCACCGGGGGCCCGACAACTTTGGCTTTGTCTTTACCGAAAAGCCCCGCCGGCCTTTCCTCGCCGACAAGGCCGAAGCGCTGGGGGTGCCGGCCGGACCCGAGCGGGCGCTCCTGGTGAAGGGTCAATCGGTGCGAGTGCCCGGCGGGCGTCTCGTCGATCCCGAGGAGGTCCTGGGCCCGCCCCGGGCCGGGACCAAGCTCGTCTTTGTCGGCGACGCGGCCACCACCGGCGATCTGCTGGAACCGGTGCGCGACGCCGACGCCCTGGTCATCGAGGCGACCTACACGTCCCTCGAAGCCGACGTGGCCCGCGAGTTCGGCCACCTGACGGCCCGCCAGGGCGCCGAGCTGGCCCGCGAGGCCAACGTCCGCAGCCTCATCCTGCACCACATCTCGCGCCGCTACGCCGAGCGCGAGATCCTGGAAGAGGCGCAGCCCATCTTTGCCGATACCATCGTGGCCCGCGATCTGGACCACTTTCAGGTCCGGCGCGACGCCCCCCTCACCCGCGTGGAGCGCAGCAACGGCCGTTAGTGCAGCTCCGGGCGCCTATTCCGCCGGTTTGCCCAGTTCCTCCACCGGTGTCTCGCGGTACTTGTCGCCGATTTCGATGAGCATGCGCGGGATGTCGTCGACGATGGGGTACTTGCGGCCGCAGTCGGGCTCCTGGCACACCAGCCACTCGCCGCGGACCAGCTCCAGGCGGCCGGGATCGGGGCCCTCTTTGCGCGTCGGCCCGCTGACACAGTGCGGGCATCGCAGAATTTCCAGCAGTTCTTGGCTGACCATGGTTGCCTCCCACATTGGTTCGTTGGCGAGGGCCATTATAGCACAGGTGATAGAGAACACAATTCGCACCCTGCGGATGGGCGAGCCATTGGAGCGTTGGCCCCGCAAGTCTGCCGGCCACTTTGGTAGCAGGGTCAGGCAGGCCGAAACGGAAGGGCCGGCCCGGCTCTCGGCCGGACCGGCCCTGGCGGTCATTGCGACGCGCCCCTAAAGCTACTTGTAGGCGAGTGGCAGGTACAGGTGGGTGCACACCTCGACCTGGACCGGCTCACTGACGGCCTTATGGCCGTATTCGTCCATGGCCTCGACCTGTGCCTCGTAATAGCCACAGGTCTGATATTGATGTTCGGTGGTTGGCCCGTCCGTGTACTCAAAGTCGGAGCCATCGCCATAGTCCCAGCGATAGTAGACCGCGTCAGCCATGAGGCTTGAGGTCAGGGTGGCGCTCAACTGGGCAATGCCAAAGGGCCGGGGCACAAAGTAGCTGTCCTCGTCAAAGGAGACGGCTACCTCGTCGTCCAGCCAGTTGAACATCGTTCCCAGCAGATCCGCCCGCGTATTGAACCCTGTGTCGTCGTTGACGCCTTCCAGCCCAAAGGCAGTGTAGGCTACGCGCCAGGAGACCGGTTCCTGGGGCTCCGACACGGGATTCTGAACACGCTCGAGGGTGGGCTCGAAGGAGCTGCGGGTCGCCACGTAGCCGTTCTCGACGCTCGACACCGTGTTCACCGCCTCGAAGAGGGGCGCAGTGTCCAAGTCCACGTAGTTGATCCAGTCCACCTCATCCACCATGAACTGGTTGGCTGCCCCGTCGCCCCCATCGCTGATGTCCAGCACCACGTCTTTCAGGAAGGGGTTGGCGTCTTCCACGCCGACGATGCTGGGCTGCGGCGGCACGCTGTAACCAAAGATGCTGTCACTGAGCGGGGTGCCGGCGGCGCCGCGCATGTAGGGGGCCAGTCCGTCGGGCGGAGGCAGTTCGTTGAATACCACGAGTTGGTCGCCGACTGCATCCTGGCCCATGACGAGCAACTTGCCGCCAGCGGCGCTATAGTTGCGCATCGCGTCCAGGTCGAGGCTGGCGAGCGGGTAGAGGTCTGCTACTTCCACGCAGCCGACCGGCAAGTCAGCGGCGCCGCCATAATCGCCGGTGTAGACCAGGACTTTGTCATATGCATCGAGCACGGCGCGCGGCGGCGCGCCCTCGTTCCAGGAATCCCAGTAATCATACGTGACACCCACGGCCTCGAGGGCAGCAGTGTAGTAGCCCGTATAGTCGACAAAGGGCAAGCCATAGATGTTGACGCCTCCGCAGTCGTCGGTGGCACCCGACTCGTCCAGGTCAACCAGCAGTACCTCGGCACCCGTGTCCTCGTAGACGCGCAGCCAGTAGGGGATGTGCAGCAGGTGTTGGGTGCCGCTCAGGACGATGTTGCCCTCCAGATCCTGGGCAGCGGCGCCGGGGGCCACGTCGACGGTCAGGCTAAAGCTAGCGCTGGCGCCGGCCATGTTGAGGACAGCAGGTGTGACGGTGACGTCCACATTGCCCGGATCGGCGACGGTCTCTTGCACTGTAACCTGGTAGGTTTCGGCCTGGCTCGCGACGTCCTGGGCGGTGATGAGCACTTCCTGCGACGTGCCCGCCGGTACCATGCCAAAGCTTACGCTGGGCACGTCAACGGTCAGGCCCGGATCGCCGGCGACGCCCAGGTCGATGCGGCCCGCGCCCTGGGTCATGACGTCCGCTGTGGTCACCTCATCCAGATCCACGACGGTCTGGCTGGCGGTGTTCATCAGCGCGCTCTTGATCTGGTCTACGGTCCAGTCGGGGTGCAACTGGCGCAGCAG
>JAAYZQ010000497.1 GCA_012514775.1 Anaerolineaceae bacterium | reverse complement strand
GGGCAGGTCCTCTCTGCCCGGCGCCAGCCCTACGTCCGCGCCGCTGTGGTCGTTGGCGCCACGCCGGCACGGATCGTGCTGCGCCACATCTTGCCCAACGTCTTTGGGCCCATCCTGGTGCTGGCTACCCTCGACGTCGGCTGGGCGATGCTCAATGCCTCGGCTCTGAGCTTCCTGGGATTGGGGGTGCAGGCCCCGACGCCTGAATGGGGCCTGATGCTCAACGAGGGGCGTGGCTACCTGCGCAACGCGCCGTGGGTCACCGCCGCCCCGGGGATGGCCATCGCCCTGACGGTGCTGGCCGTCAATATCCTGGGCGATGCCCTGCGCGACGCCCTCGACCCTCGCCTGCGCAACCGGAGCCGCTAGCAGACCTGTCGGAGAGCCGTTCGTAGTGCGTGCTTCAGCGCGCTTCTTGGGCGATGAATCGCCCACTACGAACGAACGAGCTGACCGTTCGTGGTGCATGCTTCAGCGCGGCCGTTTGTAGCGCGTGCTTCAGCGCGGTCGTTTGTAGTGCGTGCTTCAGCGCGCTTCTTGGGCGATAAATCGCCCACTACGAACGAACGAGCTGCCCGTTTGTTGGCCCGCCCAAACAGTCTCTAGATTGTCAAGAGGACGATCCCCCCGATGGTGAGCAGCATCCCGGCCGCGGTCTTGATGGTCAGGGGCTCGCCGCCAAGGATGAGGCCCATCAGCGCCCCGAACAGCGGCGAAGTAAAGGCGATGGGCATGACCCGGTTCAGGGGTGCGCCCTTGAGGGCCGTGTAAAAGCAGAGCATGCCCACGGCCCCGGCCACCACGCCGCCGCCCACCACCATCATGAGCAGGGCCTTGCCGCCGGCCTGCGGCAGCGTCTTCCATTGAGGATAGCTGGCGATGGCGAGGATGACCAGGGCCACCGCGGTGCGGATGGTGATGCCCATCTGGGGCGAGAGGTTGCCCAGGTGGAGCCCCTTCTTCTCAAAGTAGCCTCCAATGCCCCAGGCGGCAGCGGTCAGCAGTGCAAAGAGCTGTGGTTTCAAATTCGGGTCTCCTTTGACCAGGTAGGATGCTTGCCTCACCGTGCGTTCGGCGCGTGGGTTCGGCGCGTGGATTGTAGCACGGTCCGCCGCCCGATGTCCAATCGTGCGCCGCCGGTGGTCGAGGTCCGGGCGCCGCCGGCCCGAAGAGGGGTAGCTTTGCACCGCGGCCAGCTTCGTGGTACAATTGTGCCACAGGTTGCCGGGGAAAGAGTACTGGAGACGCAGAGTTTGGCCGTGGGTACGAAGGACAACGGGGCCAGGGATGCCGCCAGGTGGCTGTGGACGAGGCGCGGCGGCTTGGCCCTGCTCGCCGCATACGTGTTGCTGGGGGCCGCCTGGCTGCTTTTCGCCAGGCGGGCGCTGGCTGCGTGGATCCCCGGCTCGAGCCTGCTTCCTTACCTGGAGATCGCCGCCGACCTCCTATTCCTCCTGGTCACTGCCGGCCTGTTCTTCTTTGTCGTCCGTCGCGTTGTGCTGGCGAGGGACGAGAGCCAGCGGATCCTGGGCACGCTCCTCAGCAACGTGCCGGGCATGGCCTACCGCTGCCTGAACATGCCGGGCTGGCCCATGCAGTTCGCCAGCCAGGGGAGCCTGGCCCTCACCGGCTACTCGCCGGACGAGCTGACCCGCGGCGCCGGGGCGAGCGTCCAGGACCTGATCCATCCCGACGAGAGGCCGGCAATCTGGGCGCAGGTGCAAGCCGCCCTGGCCGCGGGCGAGTCCTTCCACCTCACCTACCGCATCCTCACCGCCGGCGGCGAGGAAAAGTGGGTCTGGGATCAGGGCCGGGGGGTTTATGGCTCTGACGGCCGCCTGGTGGCCCTGGAGGGTTACATAACCGACGTCACCGAGCGTATCCTGGCCCAGCAGACCTCGGAGCTGGAGGTCCGGGAGCGCACCTACGAGCTGGCGACCCTCCTGGAGGTGTCGCGCCACGTGGCGGGCACCCTGGAGCTGGAGCCCCTGTTGCGCCAGATCTTGAAGCAGCTCCAGACGGTGGTGGCATACGACAGCGCCGCCATCCTTCGCACCACCGCGGGAGAGCACCTCGTCGTCCAGGCCTACCGGGGATCGCTGCCCCAGGATCAGGCGCTGCACCTGCGCTTTCCCGCGCATCGCGCCTATTATCAGCGCGTGGTACTCCAGCAGGAGCCGGTGATCATCCCCGACGTTCACGACGAGACGCCCTGGGCCAGGGAGTATCGCGCGGCCCTCGATAGCCCCGAGCCTATCCGCTGCTGGATGGGCATCCCGCTCATCATTCGCGGCCAGACAGTGGGCATGTTGAGCCTGGGCCACTTTGAGCCCAACCACTACTCCGCCCATCACCAGCGCCTGGTGCGGTCCTTTGCCATCGACGTGGGGCTCGCCATCGACAACGCCGAGCTGTACGAGGACTCGCGCCGGCGCGTGGCCGAGATCGAGAGCTTGCAGCGCATCACCACTGCCCTCCTGGAAAAGCTCAAGCTCCACGAGGTGCTGGACATCGTCTACCTGGAGGCTTGCCAGCTCACCATGGCCACCGGCTGCGCGCTCTTTTTCTGGGATGGCGGGTCGATGATGGACGTCGCCCAGTCGGGCGGCGCCTTGCAGGTCGAGACGGGCCACGTCCCGGTGACCAGGAGCTTTGCCGGAAGGGCGGTCCTGAGCGGCCGGCCCGTGTTGATCGACGATGCGCGAGAATTGTCAGGCGCCACGGACCTGCCGCCGGGCGTCGAGACGATGCTGGCCATGCCCCTGCGCGTGCAGGGCTCCACGGTGGGGGCGTTGAACGTGGCCAACAAGCCGGGGGGCTTTACCCCCGAGGACGTCCGCATCCTGAGCCTCTTTGCCGATGCGGCTGCCCTGGCCCTCGAAAACGCCCGCTTGAACGAAAAGGTTGGCCAGATGGCCGTCGTCGAGGAGCGCCAGAGGCTGGCCCGCGAGCTGCACGACTCGGTGACCCAGGCCCTGTACAGCATCGCCCTCTATGCCGAAGCCACCCGCCTGGCCCTGGCCACGGGCAAGGTCGGCGTGGCGACCGAAAACCTGAAGGAGCTGCACGCCACGGCGCGGGAGGCCATGCTGGACATGCGCATGCTCATCTTTGAGCTGCGCCCGCCGGTGCTGGCCAAGGAAGGGCTGGTCAGCGCCTTGCAGGCCCGCCTGGCCGCCGTCGAGACTCGGGCCGGACTGCTGACCCACCTCGACGTGGAAGGTGAGAAGCGCCTGTCGCTGGCCGTGGACACCGAGCTCTTCTGGATTGCCGTGGAGGCGCTCAACAACGTGGTGAAACACGCCCGTGCCACGAATCTCGAGGTCCGCCTCGCCTACGACGACCACACCGTCAACCTCGAGGTGTGCGACGATGGCATCGGCTTTGATCCGGAAACCGCCCGCCAGGGAGGCGGCATGGGCCTGGGCGGGATCGAGGAGCGCGTTCAGCGCATCCACGGCCAGTGGGAGATTCGCAGCAATCCGGGCGAAGGAACCGCCGTCCGGGTGCGGGTGCAGGTCTGACGACCGGGAGGAATCATGGCCCAGGAGACGATCCGCGTGCTGGTGGTCGACGACCACGCCATTGTCCGCAGGGGAATCCGGGCGCTGTTGGCCGAGATCGACGACATCGAGCTGGTGGGCGAGGCTGCCGACGGCCAGGAAGCCCTCGCCCAGGTCGAGGCCCTGCAGCCCGACGTGGTCTTGATGGACCTGGTCATGCCCCGCCTGGACGGCATCGAGGCGACGCGTCTCCTCACCTCCGGCCGCTCGAGCCCGGGCGTCCTGGTTCTGACCAGCTTTGCCGGCGACGACAAGGTGTTTCCGGCCATCAAGGCGGGGGCCCTGGGCTACCTGCTCAAGGACTCGGAGCCGGCCGAGCTGGTGGAGGCCATCCGCCAGGTACACCGCGGCGAGCCCTCCCTGGCGCCCGGCATCGCCCGCAAGGTTCTCACCGAGATGCGCCAGGGAGCCCAGCGCCCCCTCACGCCCGAGCCCCTCAGCGAGCGCGAGCTGGAGGTTTTGCGCCTGGTGGCCCGTGGCCTCAGCAATCCCGAGATTGCCGGGCGCCTGGTGGTGACCGAAGCCACTGTGCGCAGCCACGTCAGCAACATCCTGGGCAAGCTCCACCTGGCCAACCGCGTCCAGGCCACGCTGTACGCCTTGCAAGAGGGCCTGGTGTCGCTGGATCCCCCCTGGGACCCCTCGGAACCCGGTGAATAACCTGATGGGCCATCTCCCTGCTTCTCCATATCTGCGTCGCACGCCGCCTCGCCATGCTCCGGCCGCATCCCGTAGCCGGCGCTGCACGTTTGTTGACCGCACTCCACAAATGTTGACGCAAAACGCTCGCCGGATCCTCATTTTGTGGAAGGAAAGACCCGTCGATGATCGGATGACAAACCGCTTCCCCTCGGGTATGATTGCCATGGCGCCATTCGTATGGCGGCGTGGGGTTGGGCGATCAGCTCGGGTGCCCCGGGCCGGATGTGACTCGCTTGAAACCTCTCCGCAGCGATCGATCAGGAGGAGGCACTCATGGGGGACGATCAAACGTATCCAGCGACGGACAAGGCCGTCGCCGGAGGGAGCCCGCCGCCACTGCATCTGCCGGATGCAGCCAGCGTCACACAGGGGTTTCTGGAGGAAGCGCTGGTCTATTGTGCGGACAAGATGCAGTTGGTCGGCCCGCAAGCGACGCTGGAGCTCTTGCGCCAGGGTGACAACCGGGCCCGCTTCCACACCCATCATAGCCTGGCCCAGCAGGTTGCCAAAGCCCTCGGCGACATGGACAAGAATGTCTCCTCGGTCTTTGTCTTTGACTATGACGCGACCCCCGAAGATCTCGCCTTTGGCGATTCCTCGTGCGTCTCGCCCATCCATCTCATTGTCCGCGCCGAGCGCAAGACAGAAGATCTGTACGCCCTCGTGGCCGCCATGGAAAATGCCCTGGTGGAGGATTATGCCAGGTGCGTCGGCCCGGGGCAATTGAAATGTCTCTTGGATGTGCAGGTGATCGATGCCGAAGATGTGGAAAAGAGGCGCGGCTATGCCGCCGTCCTTAGCTCGCTTCACAACCGTCCCATCCAGGTATGGGAACGATAGTACCCCCTCGGCGCAGAGGGGCAATCCACAAGGTAAGGTGATAAGGAGAGATTAATGGCGACCCAACCGAATGAAGCCCAGGCGCAGGCCCCCGTCGAGTTCGTGATGACACCGGCCCCGCCCAAGCAGAACCTGTGGACGCAGGTTCTTGCGCAGCTCCAGGACGTGTCCAGGCAGCTTGACCTGGATCCCGGCATTGTCCGGATCCTGAGCACCGCGGAGCGCGAGCTCAAGGTGTCAGTGCCCGTCATCATGGATGATGGCCGGGTGGAGGTGTTTAACGGCTACCGCGTTCAGCACTCCAGTGCCCGTGGGCCGTGCAAGGGCGGTATCCGCTACCATCCCAACGTGGACATTGACGAGGTCCGGGCACTGGCCGCGTTGATGACCTGGAAGTGCGCGGTCGTCGGCCTGCCGTACGGCGGAGCAAAGGGTGGCGTGGAGGTGGACCCGACCCAGCTCTCCCAGACCGAGCTTAGCCGCCTCACCCGCCGCTTCACGATTGCCATCCTGCCCATCCTGGGGCCCAAGCGCGACATCCCGGCTCCCGACGTCAACACCAGCGCGCAGACGATGGCCTGGATGGCCGATACCGTCAGCATGGTGGAGGGCAAGTCCGTCCTCGAGATCGTGACAGGCAAGCCAATCTCCCTCGGCGGCTCGCTCGGGCGCCGGGAAGCGACGGGACGGGGTGTGGCCATTGTCACGGGCGAGGTCCTGCAGCGCAAGAACCGCGACCTGTCCAGCACCAAGGTGGCCATCCAGGGCTTTGGCAACGTGGGTTCCGTCGCTGCCGAGACCCTGCACGGAATGGGCTGCCAGATCGTGGCCGTGAGCGACATCAGCGGCGGGTACTATAACCCCAACGGCCTCGACGTGCCGGCCATGCTCGACCATGCTGCCAGGCACCCCCATCACCTGCTGGAGGGGTACTCGGCCACCGGTGTCGAGCAGATCGACAACGAGCAGTTGCTCAGCGCCCCGGTGGACGTGCTCATTCCGGCGGCCCTGGAGCAGCAGATCCGGGGCGACAATGCCGCCAACGTCAAGGCCTCCATCATCGTCGAGGCCGCCAATGGCCCGACGACCCGCGAGGCGGACGAGATCCTGGCGGAGCGGGGGATCATCCTCGTGCCCGATATCCTGGCCAACGCCGGCGGCGTGGCGGTCAGCTACCTGGAATGGGTTCAGGACCTGCAGAGCTTTTTCTGGGAGGAGAGCGAGATCAATCGCACTCTGAATAGCATCATGACCCGCAGCTTCAAAGAGGTGTGGGACTTTGCCGATGTGCGGGGTGTTCCCATGCGACAGGCCGCGGTGATGTTGGCCGTCAACAAGGTGGCCGACGCCATCCGCACGCGCGGGGTGTTTCCCTAGCGAGAGCAACCGTGTAGCCAGGCCGGCGATCTGAAGGGATCTCTGGCCGGCTCATCCACGACGCTCGGCCACGCGCGCTCTCGAAAGGAACCAGGACGGCGTGGCCGAGCTTTATTTACCGAACAGTGCAGCATGTACGCGGGCCGGCTGCTGGCGGCTCCTGCTGCCATTACGCAATGAGGTGCACACAATGGAAGCGATTCCGTCCCAATCCGGAACGACTGACGTCAACGAACACAGGGTTTTGATCACAGAGGCCGACCTCCAGAAGCTGAAAGAGCTGATCGTCGAGGCCAAGCGCCTGGAGCCACGGGGAAACGAGTACTTGCACAAGCTGGAGCAGGAAATCGCCGCTGCCCAGGTCCTTCCACCCTCCGCGATTCCTGCAGACGTGGTCACCATGAATTCCACGGTCCGGCTGCTGGACCTGGACTCGCAAGAGACCATGGACCTTACCCTGGTGTTTCCCGACGAGGCCAACCTCGACGAGAACAAGATCTCGGTCCTGGCTCCCATCGGGACCGCCGTCCTGGGGTACCGGGCCGGCGACGAGATCAGTTGGCCTGTCCCGGACGGGGTCAGGCGCTTCACGGTGGTCGAGGTGCTCTATCAACCGGAGGCCGCCGGAGACGAGATTCCCCAGTAAGCACGCGTTGCCTGGATTACAAAATGGAGCGGCGCTGTGTAAACGGCGCCGCTCCATCTAGTTCCGGCAGCACGGCTCACCGCTTGCCTCGCATGGTGGGGTCCAGGGCGTCGCGCAGGCCGTCGCCGATAACGTACAGGCACAACACGGTCAGGCTGATGAGCAGGCCGGGCCAGACCACCAGGTGAGGGGCCAGGGTAAAGTAGGACTGGGCCTTGTTGAGCATGTTGCCCCAGGTGGCTGTCGGCGGCTGGACGCCCAGCCCCAGGAAGCTGAGGGCCGACTCGATCAGGATGACCCCGCCGATGACCTGCGCCGAAAAGATGATGGCCACGGGTACCACGTTGGGCAAGATGTGGCGCACGATCAGCCAGGAGGTGGGCGTGCCCAGGGCGCGGGCCGCCGTGACGTACTCCATTTCCTTGACCTGGAGTACCTGGCCGCGCACGATGCGGCTGATCTCGGTCCAGCTCACCAGCCCGATAAAGATGGTCAACGTCAGCGCCGTTGGCTTGAACAACAGCGAGATGATGAGCAGCAGCAGGATAAAGGGGATCGAGTTCAGGGTGTTGATGAACCACATGACCACGTCGTCCACGATCTTGCCATAAAATCCGGCGATGCTGCCCAACGCCAGTCCGATGGTCATGATGATCACGGCGGCGAAAAAACCGATGCCGATGGACACCCGCCCGCCATACAGCAGGCGGGCCAACTGGTCGCGGCCCACCTGGTCCACCCCCATGGGGTGGGCAACGCTGGGTCCCTCGAAGGCGATGAGAGGGTCCGTTCCATTCGGGTCGATACCCAGGGCGTCGGTGACGGGCCGGGCGAGGACAAAACAAAAGAGCGCGGTCACCAGCAGCACGGCAAAGGCCGCCAGGGTCAGCCGGTCACGGCGGAGGGCCAGCAGGGCCGAGTCCCAGTAGCCGCGCGACTCGCGGGCCAGGTCGATCTCGGATTCGGATCGCGCCAGCTTGTGCCGAATGGCCGGCACTCTCTCGAACGTGGTTGGTGTCATGGTCCTGCCCCTAACTCAAGCGCACCCGGGGATCGATCCAGCCGTAGAGCACGTCCGACAGCAGGTTGCCCAGGATGACGCCCACTGCACCGAGGACAAAGCCGGCCAGGATCACCGGATAGTCGCGCTGAAAGTTGGCATTGACGAACAGCCGCCCCAGGCCGGGCCACGACCAGACCGTCTCGACGATGACGGCCCCGCCGATGAGTCCCGCCAGGGTGGGGCCCAGGATGGTGGCCAGGGGGATGAGGGCGTTGCGCAGCGCGTGGAGAAAATAGACCTTGCGCTCTGATACACCCTTGGCCCGCGCCGTCCGCACATAGTCCTGTTGGACGACTTCCAGCACCTGGGTGCGCATCAGCCGCGACACAGTGGCGATGGGTGCCGTGGCCAGGACCAGGGCCGGCGGCAGAAGATGGACGATGCGGTCCAGCAGGTTCAAGCCCTGGTCGACTCCCGGCCGGACGGTGTACATGCCGCCCGAAGCGATGGCCGGCAGGTTCCACTCGCGGAACTTGACGGCAAAGATCAGGATCAGGATCAGGCTGAGCCAGAAGCCGGGGATAGAGTTAAAGATGACGGCCAGGATCCGGGACAGATTGTCAAAGAGGCCGCCCCGACGCACGGCGGCATACACGCCGACGGGTATGCCCAGGGCATAGCCGATGAGGGTGGCCGTGCCGGTCAGCAGCAGCGTGGCGCCCAGCCGGTCGCCGATCATCTCCAGAACCGGCCGGTGCTCGATAAAGGACACCCCGAAATCGCCCCGCAGGATGCCCCGCCGGGGCAGTAACTCGGTGTCTTCCTGCCAGTCGTTGCCGATGAGCCAGGTGAGGTATTGCACGGTCAGCGGTTGATCGAGCCCCAGGCGGTGGTTCAGCTCCTGGCGGGTGGCTGTGCTGATTCGCGGATTAAAGGTCTGCTGCAGAACCGGGTCGCCCGGGGCCAGGTAGACGATGGCAAAGGTCAGGATTGTGATCCCGAAAAAGGTTGGGATGGCCTGCAGCAGACGACGAAGAACGTAACGGGTCATGGAAACTCCCTCGCATTGGGGGCGGCCGGTATCGGCCGGCTGGGCCCGGGGATGGGGCAGCGGCTGCGCCCCATCCCCTTCTGCCCGTCAGACACCTATCAGGCTATTCGGCCGGCTGGATGTACCAGTCATAGATGCTGTAGCGGAAATCCCACGCCCCAAGGTCCATGCCCGCGATGCGCTTGTTGTGAACGAGGATGGCGCGGGGCACGTACAGGAAGGTGTAGGGCTGATCTTCATAGATCATTTCCTGGATGGTCTTGTACAGCGGCCCGCGGTCCTCGGCCTGGCAGCCGGGCATCGTCTTGGCCTCCTTCAGCAGCGCGTCCACTTCCGTGTCATAGTAGGACACAAAGTTGAACCCACCGCCGGGCTGGTCGTTCATGCTGCCCCAATACGTTTCGTCGTCGGGGTCGCTGCCCGCATTGGTCCAGCCCACGATGCACATGTCAAAGTTCTGGCCCACCAGGGTGGTCACAAAGGCGTTCCATTCCATGGGCTCAAACTCCAGGTCAAAGCCCAGCTTGCCGAGCTGGTCCTGGACGATGAGGCCGATGCTTTCGCGGGTTTCGTTGCCCGAGTTGGTGATGAGCTTGAGATGCAGGGGTGTGCCCTCGCTGGCGTGCATGCAGCCGTGGCACTCGCGCACCCCGTCGCCGTCCTGGTCGGCCCAGCCTGCCTCCTCCAGCAGGGCCGCGGCCTTTTCCATGTCAAATTCGCGGGGTTGAAGCTCGTCGTTAAAGGCCCAGGTAATGGCCGGGAGCACGTTGGCGTTCATGGGCATTCCCTGCCCAAAGATGACCCTGGAGATGATGGTGTTGCGGTCGATGGCGTGGGTGATGGCGTAGCGCACCCGCACGTCGCTCAGGATGGGATGGATACCGTGGTCTTCGATCACCGAGCCATCCTCGTCAAGGCGGGGTAGTGGGTTGGTGGGGTCGCCCATCTGGAAGCCCACAAAGACGTAGCCATCGTCAAAGTACTTGAAGATGTTCAACTGCGGCTCCAGCTCCATCTCGACCAGGTATTTCGGCTCGATGCCGTCATAGATGTCCACCTCGCCGGTCTTGAGCTGCTGCACGCCGA
Source organism: Anaerolineaceae bacterium (assembly GCA_012514775.1). The sequence goes on along the minus strand of JAAYZQ010000497.1, from coordinate 1,532 downwards.
CGGTCGCGTTGGGCACCACCTTGAAGACAAAGCCATCCAGGTGGGGAGCGCCGCGCCAGTAGTTGGGGTTGCGCACCAGGGTGATGTGGTCGTCCTTCACCCATTCCTGCAGAATCATGGGGCCGTTGGTGACCGTTGGCTCGGTGTTGAGCGTGTTGGTCATGATGTCCGAGAAATCGGGCGAGTACATGTGGGCCGGCAGCCAGCCCAGCCCCAGGTCGGTGAGTGCCGCGCAGTTGACCTCGGAAAAGACAAACTCCACGGTCATGTCGTCGACGAGGTTGACCTCTTGGACATACTCCACGTTGCTGAGGCGAGGCGTGTCGAGATTCCCTTCCATGAGGGCCCGGTAGGTAAAGGCAAAGTCCTTGCCCGTCACCGGCGTGCCGTCGGTCCAGAAGATGCCCTCGTGAACCTTGAAGGTGTAGGTCAGGCCATCTTCCGAAACTTCCCAGCCATCCGTCATATCGGGGATGATCTCACCGCTGTGGGGGTCGGTGCGCAGGGCGGCTCCAAAGAGCAGGGTGTGAACGTCGGACGAGGCGTCATCCGTGGAAAGGATGGGGTTCAATATCTTGGCATCGGAAAAGGAAGCTTCGGTAACATAGCCGCCTTCAGGGATGGGCGGCGGGGTGGGCGTGACCTCGACGATGACCTCTTCTGTCACAACCTGGGTCTCGACGATCTTTTCCACGATGGGTGTCCCCTCGACGATGCGGGTCACCTCTTTTTCCACCTCCATGACCTGGGGGACCGGGGTCGGGCCACAGGCCGAGGCGATCATGGTCACGACGGCGATCAAGGCCAGGATGGTCCAGCGAGCTTTTGTTTGCATGTTTCTCCTCCTCGGATTGTTCTCCCCGGCGCCGGTGCGGGCGCGGCAACCCGTTTCGCGGCTCGCCGGTGATTGTCCAGTCGTGTAGCCTCTGCCGCTTGCCCTCCTGTGATCAAGGTCTAGGAATGGCGAGAGCGTTCAAAAGGTACCCGCTTTTGAACGCTCTCCCATGTGGAGACAAATGTTGGCGTCATTATAACAGGCAGGGGGGCTGCCTGTCATCAGTGTTTCCTTCGAATTTTGCTACGCAGTTCAGATGGGACGTGGAGGAAATAATGCCGGCAATTTGTGGAGAAGGGTCATCCAAAAGTTGTAGACGGGCTAATCGGAAAGGGAAGCCAGGCCCTCACGCAGGGCGTACAGGGCGGCCTGGGTGCGGCTGCCGACGTTGAGCTTGGACAGGATGCTGCTCACGTGGGTGCGGACGGTGGCCTCGCCGATGCCCAGCCCCTCGGCGATGTCGCGGTTGCTCCAGCCCTGGGCCACCAGGCGCAGGACGTCGAGCTCGCGATTGGTGAGAATGCCCGACATGGCCTCTTGCTGTCCCGGCGCGGCCAGTTCCACGAGCAACCGGCGGGCGATGGAAGGATGCAGGGAGCATTCGCCGCGGTAGACCTGGCGGATGGCCTGCACCAGCTCCTCCGGGCCCGAATCCTTGAGCAGGTAACCCAGGGCTCCGGCCTTGAGGGCCGGAAAG
>JAAYZQ010000496.1 GCA_012514775.1 Anaerolineaceae bacterium | reverse complement strand
GGGGCCAAGGGCAAGGCGGGGCCGTCCAGCGTGATCGTCGCCATCTCGCACATCAGAGAGACCTCCGTCCTGGACAAGGTTCGGAACCGGAAGGGGCAGGACGTACCCGTTGGCGACCCCGGTTCTCCCCTCAGCTACGTGGCCTTTCCCCTGCGGTCCACCGATGGCCAGGCGGGCTCACTGCGGTGCGAGGGCATCGAATTCACCCTGAGCCTGACCTTTCCCGGCAGGCTCGAGGAGCCGTTCGACGACCTGGACGTGCGCCAGGAGGTGGAGGCGGCGCTCTGGGCGTGGGAGACGTTCGGCGGCCTGGGTGGCCGCACGCGGCGCGGGTTCGGCGCGCTGCAGCTCCTGGAAGTCGACGGCCAGACGGTTGCCCCGCCTCGAGCCGGCCAGGTCGAAGAGTGGGTCCGGCGCGAGTTGGCCAGGCACGTCCCTGCCGGGCAATGGCCCGAGGGCGTGCCGCACCTCGGCCCGGATGCCACCTTTGTCGTCGACTCGCCATCGTGCGCCGATGCCCGCGAAGCCTGGGAAGCCTGGGAGCAGCTCTTTAACAAGCTCAGGACTTTCCGCCAGGCCCGGAGCAAGGGCTCCTACGGCCGCAGCAAGTGGCCGGAGCCGGACGAAATCCGGCGGCGGACGCGCACCCATGCCGGCAAGCTAGCGCCGCGCCACGAGGTACGTAAATTCCCGCGCGGGCAGTTCGGCCTGCCCATCATCTTTCACTTCAAGGACGAAAAATTCGGCGATCCGCCAGAGAGTACGCTACAGGGGGCGGAGCACGAGCGGCTTGCCAGCCCCCTCATCCTGCGCCCCCTGGCCTGTGCCGGCGGCGCCGTGGGGCTGGCGCTCCGCCTGGAAGGCTCGGGAGCACTGCCGGACGGCTATGTGCTCCGGCCAAAGGGGGGTGCCAGCATGCCGGTCGAGGTGCACCTGACCGAAGCGGAAGCGCGCCAGATCGATCCCCTGGACGGCGAGCCCGACGTGCTGGCCGCCTTTATGAACTACCTGCAAGGATGACAAAGGAGTGACCGATGAAAGCTAAATTGCTCTTTTTGCAAGCCCTGTCTCCCCTGCACGCCGGTACCGGCCAGGGTGTTGGCGCCATCGACCTGCCGGTGGCTCGCGAAAAAGCGACGGGCATCCCCATCGTGCCCGGTTCCACCATCAAGGGTGTGCTGCGCAGCAACTGTGACGAGGCACAAAGAGCCCAGATCTTTGGGCCGGAGACGGTGGACGCCGGAGACTTTGCCGGTTCGGCCCAGTTCTCCGACCTGCGCCTGCTCTGCCTGCCGGTCCGCAGCCTGTCGGGCATCTTTGCCTGGGTCACCTCGCCGCTGTTGCTGCGCCGTTTGCAGCGGGATTGCAGCATGGCCCGGGTGCCCTTTCCCGCCGAAATTCCGGAGGTTGGAGAAGCGGCAGCCTGTTTGCTGCCGGCATCCGGCTCGCGGCTGGCAACGGTCATCGGGGCCCAAGAGAACCAGGTGGTTCTTGAGGACCTGAGGCTTGCCGGCCGGCCGGACACAGCGCTTCAGGCCCTCGGCGACTGGATCGGCATGTTCCTGTTTCCCGACGACAGAAACTGGACGCAGATCTTTGTGGAACGGCTGTGCCTGGTACACGACGACGTGTTGAGCTTCCTGCTGGAGACGGCAACCGAGATCGCTGCCCGGATCCGGCTGGAGGACGCCAAGAAGACCGTCGCGGAGGGAGCGCTCTGGTACGAAGAGTCGCTGCCGGCGGAAACCATCCTGTCGGGCCTGCTCGCCATCCAGGAGATCCAGGCCGACGAGCAAGAGATCACGAGCACCATCGCCGATCTGGCCCGCAGTCCCCTACAGGTGGGCGGGAATGCCACCGTGGGTCGCGGTCTCTGCCAGATCCGGCTGGTGCCCTGAGGGAGGGCTACAATGCACACCATCCAACAGGACATGGCCCCGAAGGTCTATGACAAGGTGCAAGGCGCGCAGCGAAAGGACAAGACGGAGCGGGACCGCTACGGTTCCATGGCCCTCAAGCTGCCGGTACTGGTTCGCCAGGCGGGGCTGATCCAGGCGGTGACGTTCGTCGAAACCCGGGGCAAGGCCGGGCACAAGGCCCTCCTCGAGGACCTGGCACAGGTGGTGGACGGCAAGACGGCTGCGGATTTCCTGCGCCAGTGCCGCGAAGCTGACCTGGGGAGTTACATGTGGCTCACCAGGCAAACGTTGAGCGCCCTGGAATGGTTCAAGCGGTTTGCCCAGTCTGTGCTGGACGCGAAACCGGGCCAGGAAGGAGAGACGTGATGGACAGCCGCAGACGAATTCTGGATGGGGCTGGGATCCAGCCGACCACCCATCCGGGCCTCTGGCTGGACAAATACCTGGCGGAACAGGAGAGCCAGGGCGGAGAGGCCAAACAGGAAAGCCAGGGTAGAAAGAACCCCAAAGCCGGCCACTTCAAACAGGCGGCCGGCCAGGCCGTCCCGGAGGACTACGGGGCGTTCTTTGCCCGCTGGCGGAGCGCGCTGGAGGCGAGCGGGGCCGTCGCGCGCGAGGCCTGTGCGCAGGGGCGTTTGATCCTGGGGCTGGGGGGCGAGAGCGTCCTCGATGCGTCCATCACGATTCATCGGACCTACGGCGTGCCCTACATCCCGGGCAGCGCCCTCAAAGGGCTGGCGGCGCGATTTGCGCGTAACTCGCTCCAGGAAGGGTGGGCGAAAGGGGCCGAGGCGTACACGACGCTGTTCGGCGATACATCCGAGGCCGGATACGTCACCTTTTTCGATGCCCTCTACATTCCGGGCAGTGCCGCCCAGGACCGGCCCCTGGCGTTGGACGTGATCACCGTTCACCATCGCAACTACTATCGGGGCGAGAACGAACCGCCGGCAGATTGGGACAGCCCGATTCCCGTGCCTTTTGTGAGCGCCACGGGCAGCTACCTCGTGGCCCTACACGGCCCGCAACCATGGGCCGAGGCCGCCCTGGCCATCCTGAAACTGGCCCTTGAGAAGGAAGGCATCGGAGCCAAGACCTCGAGCGGGTACGGGCGCATGATGTTGGCCATGCCGGGGCAGCCAGCTCCCGGGGAGGAAGCCGAGGAGCCCTCTCCGGCCCTGGCCGAGGTCGAAGCGTTCCTGAAGCGGCTGGAGGCTGTTTCCCAGAGCCAGGTTGCCCCCCGGATCGCCCACTTTGTCGAGAACTGGCGCAGCCTGGAAGCGCCCCCCGCGGCCAGGGTTCGGGTCGCACAGGCCATCCTGGACAAGGTACGGCAGTCGATGCGCCCGAAGCGGTACTCTACCAAGGCGTGGTACAACGAACTGGTGGCCGCGCTCGAAGAAGCGCCGGACGAAGGAGGCGAGGGCCAATGAAGAACGGCAACGGGAGACCAATGATCGTGCTGGCGGGCGAACAGGCAGCGCCAAACCTGCTGCCGGCGCGCTACTTTCGGCCCAGCCGGGTCATCATCGCTCACACCGCCGCGCCCAAGAGCAAGCGGCCGGCCGAAAACCTGGCGATCTGCCTGGCGCAGATCAAGCCCGAGCTGCGCCTCATTGCCGGCTTTGACCCCGGCGACGCCCTGCGGACGATGGTGGGCCTGCTCGCCGAATTTCCCGGCGCGGTGGTGAACGTCACCGGTGGCACGAAACCGATGTTTCTCGCCGCTCTCCTGGCCGCCCGGGAGAAACAGGCACACCCCTTTTACGTGCGCACCGACGGGGCAAGAACCCTGGTGGACTGGTATTGCTTCGACGGCGAGGGCCGGCCCGTGCTGGGCGAGACAGAAGTGATCGAAGATACGATTACAATAGACGACTACCTGACCGTCTACTTTGGCACCAACTACCAGTTCACCGGCCCGTGTACGACCCCCGGCGGGGTCTTCGAGGAGGCGGTCATGGCCGCCCTCGAACCAGAGGTGAGCGAGATCAAGGCAGGATGGAAGCACGAGAGCGGCGCGGTGGACGTCGACCTCATCGTGCGCTGCGGAAATCAGATCGCCATCGTCGAAGTCAAGAGCGGCAACCGGGCCCGCACCACGGAGGGCATCAAGCAACTGGTCGTGGCCGGGGGACAGCGCTTCTTTGGCACCTATGCGCGGCGGGTCCTGGTCGTCGATCGGACCTGGCCGCAGCGGAGCAACAATCGGGCGCTGGCCGAGGCGCTGAACATCACGCTCATCGAGCTGCCCGGCTATGGGGCAACCGGGTCCATCGAGGATGAGGAGCGCCGTGTCCTCGTGGGTGAGATTCATCGAATCCTGGGCACGCCCGCGGCGAAAGGGTCCTGTTCATGATCGTACTCAACTTTGCCCACCCTCTGACGTCTGACCACCTGGCGGAGCTGGAGGGGCTGGCGGGCCAGGCGTCCGGTCGAGTGGTGACGGTTGATAGCCAGATCGATTCCGGGCGGCCGCTGGCTCCGCAGGTGGCCGCCATGGCCGACGCATGCGGCCTGTCGCCCCTCGAATGGCAGACCCTGTCCCTACTGGTTGTGCCGCCGGCTCTCAACTTTTCGGCCGTTGCCCTGCTGGCCGAGTTGCACGGACGCTGCGGGTACTTTCCGGCCCAGGTGCGCCTGCGGCCGGTTCAGGGCAGCATGCCGCCGCGCTACGAGGTGGCCGAGATCCTGGACCTGCAAGCCATCCGCGACGCGGCCCGGGGAAGACGGAGAAACGGGTAGCTATGAATGGCACGTCGTTGCGTTACCCGCAACACGCACCCCGTATCCTGGTGCAAACCAGGAACGGAGGTGCAAGATGCGACGTGCAGATCGACAGAGGTTGGAAGCCATCTGGAAAACCGTGGAGAAGGAACCGGGCATCAAGGCGGGTCGCGTGGCCCAGGAGATGGGCCTGCCCCGCTCGTCGGTGACGAGAGCCCTGCCGGCCCTCGAGGAAGAAGGACTGCTGTTGAGCCAGGATCGCCGGGGCCGCCTGTTCCCCTGGGGCCGAAAGGATTGAGGGCCGGGCCAGTTCAAAGCAATTTCCCAAAATGTTGCGTTTTGACGCCGGCGGCATGTTATACTGGACCCAGTCACAACCGGGTTGCACGAGGAGGAGACCATGGAGCGCGCCATAGGGAAAGCCGAGCGGCTGTTGCAGATCGAGACTCTGCTGTTGTCCTATCCGGAAGGATTGACCCAGGCAGAGATTGCGCGGCGCATTGGCGTGAACCGGTCGACCGTCCACCGCTGCCTGCCCGATCTCGGCCGTTTTGCGGTGCACGAGATGGAGGACGGTCGGCTGGCCATCGACCGCGATCACTACCTGATGAACGTGCGGCTGACGCT
>JAAYZQ010000065.1 GCA_012514775.1 Anaerolineaceae bacterium | reverse complement strand
CGGGTAGAGAACTTTTGCGCCACGGGAACGGAAGCCTTTCGCGGCGCCTGTTACGCCGTGGCCTCGGGGGCCTACGACGTTGCCCTGGCCATGGGGGTCGAGAAGCTCAAGGACATTGGCTTTGGTGGGCTGCCCAACTGGGGCTCCATGGCCGGCGCCCTCGGCTGGCAGTGGATGCCCAACATCACCGCCCCGGGTGCCTTTGCCCAACTGGCCACGGCCTATGCCGCCAGGCACGGCATCGCCGAGACGGATCTGAAGCGAGCCATGGCCCAGGTGTCGGTCAAGAGCCACGCCAACGCCGTCCTCAACCCCAAGGCGCACCTGCGCAAGGCGGTGACTGTCGAACAGGTTATGTCCGCGCCCATCGTCGCCCATCCCCTGGGGCTGTTCGACTGCTGCGGCGTGAGCGACGGGGCGGCGTGCGCCATCGTCACCACGCCCGACGTGGCCCGCGGGCTGGGCAAATCAGACATGGTGGCTGTGAAGGCCCTGCAACTGGCCCTGTCCAGCGGCGAGGAGATGGGCTACAACGCCTGGGAGGGCGACCACTTCTTGACCACCAGCAAGTGCAGCGCCGTGGCCTACCGGGAGGCCGGCATCACCGACCCGCGGCGCGAGATCAGCCTCATGGAGGTGCACGACTGCTTCTCCATCACCGAGCTGGTGACCATGGAGGACCTGCACATCTCGGAGCTGGGTGGAGCAGTGCGCGACATACTCGACGGGTTTTTCAACCTCGACGGCCCCCTGCCCTGCCAGCCCGACGGCGGGCTCAAGTGCTTCGGCCATCCCATCGGTGCCTCGGGGCTGCGCATGCTGTACGAGCTCTATCTTCAGTTTCACGGTCGGGCCGGGCAGCGCCAGCGCCAGGATCTGCGCTACGGCCTGACCCACAACCTGGGCGGCATGCCCCACATGAACATCAGCAGCGTGACCATCGTCGGGCGCTACGAAGGAGCCTGAGATGCGCGTCCTGGACCTGTCGCTCCTCTTTCCCGGCCCCTACTGCGGCGCCATCCTGGCGGAACTGGGGGCCGAGGTGATCAAGGTCGAGCGCCCCGGCGGCGGCGACTGGGTGCGCGCCGTCCCGCCCCTCGACCCGGAGACCGGCGAGGGCCTGATCTTTCGCACGCTCAACCGTGGCAAAAAGAGCCTGACGCTGAACCTGAAGGCCGAGGAAGGGCGGTCGATCCTGCTGCGCCTGGCCGAGGGCGCCGACGTTCTGCTGGAGAGCTTCCGGCCGGGGGTGATGGAGCGCCTGGGTCTGGGCTACGACGCCCTGGCCCGGGCCAACGAGGGCCTGATCTACTGCTCGCTGACCGGCTACGGCTCGGCCGGCCCCTATCGCGCGCGGGCCGGGCACGATCTGAACTTTATCGGGCTGGCGGGCCTGCTGGACCTGTCCGGCCCGGCCGGAGGCCCGCCTTCCATCCCCGGGGCGCAAATGGCCGACGTCACCGGCGCCCTGTGGGCAGCCATCGGCATCCTGGGTGCCCTGCTGACCCGGGAGCAGACGGGCGTTGGGCAGCGGGTGGAGGCCTCGCTGCTGGGCAGCAGCCTGGCCTGCCTGCGCCTGGACGTCACCCGCCTGCTGGCCGGCGAGCCGGTGGCCCGGGGCACGGGCGACCTGACGGGCGGCCGGGTGAGCTACAACCTGTACCAAACCGCGGACGGCGCCTATATGAGCCTGGCGGCCCTGGAGCACGAGTTCTGGCAGGCCTTTTGCCGCGCCGTGGGACGCATGGACCTGGCCGACCAGGGAATGGCGCCTGCCGTGGCAGGCGAGCCGGCCTACGACGCCCTGTGCGCCTTGTTCCGCACGCGGACCCGCCAGGAGTGGGTCGAGGCCCTGGCCGGGGTGGAGGCCTGCTGCGAGCCGGTCCTCGCCCTTGGCGAAGCGCTGGCCTCCGCTCCGGTCCAGGCCCTGGGCATGCTCACCGGCGACCTGCCAGGATCGCCCGTCCGCCTGTCGCCGGGCGTGCGGGGCCCGGGCAGGCTGACGGCGCCGTCCCTGGGCCACCACACCGCCGCGATCCTGGCCGAGCTGGGCTACGACGAGGGCGACGTGGCGCGCCTGCGGACTGCGGGGATCGTCTAGACTCGAGCCCAGGTGTATTGCAGCAACGGCAGCTGCAACGCACCGGTGTGAGCTTACTCGAACATGTTGTTTATGTAGAGAGGGCGCTCGGGGTTCAGGGGCTCGGGGCTGCAGACGGCCAGGGTGCCGCTGCCCTGGGGCAGGTACCAGGGCGTGGAAATGGCACAAGCCACGGGACCGAGGCGGTCGAAAAAGAGCATGGCCAGGGTGGCTTGCCGGCGCACGAGCCAGAGCACCGACCGCCATAAGTGGGCCGCGGCCCACTCCTGACCGGGCAGGAACCAGGGCCAGTGGCCGTTCGCCCGCCGGACCTGCCCGTCGGGCGGCAGCAGGCGGAGGAGCGCGTTGGCCAGGCGCAGGATCCGTGGCAGGCGCACCACCTGGTTGGTAATGAGCATCCCCTCCAGGGTGATGCCCACGCCGGCCAGGAGAGCACCTTGCTGGTTGGTGGCCAGGTAGTAGCGGTTGATGGGCTGGCCAAAGGGCCGCCGCGCCAGCCATTCCTGGAGGTCCGAGGCCGATTTGCGCGGGTAGAGGTTAAAACCGGCATAGAATTCGTTCTGCCGGCGGGCCACTTCCTCCAGGTCCTGGGCCGGGGCAAGGCGCACGTCAAAGCCCTCCGCCCGCCGGGGTGGGCGGGAGCGCACCGGGCTCACGGCCACCCTCAGCCGGCCGTCCAGGCGCTGGCTCAACCACCGGGCCGCCGTCCGCAGCGAGGCGGTGTTGCCCCCCTGGATGCCGGCAAAGATGACGACATCATCCCCCAGGAGCGAGCGGGCGGTCTCCAGGCGCCAGGCCGCCATGGCGCTGCCAATGCCTCTGCGGCGCAGGTCGGGGTGGACGCTGAGGCCCGTAAGGTAGGCATAGGGCACGACACGATCCTCCACCACGCACTGCCCCGTGGTCATGACCCCCATGCCTGCCAGTCCATCGTGCCCCGGAACCTCTGCCACCACGCCCACGAGGGTAGGCTGCAGGGCCAGGCGGGTGGCATAGGCGTCGTGGTGGTACCGGGTGTAAAATCCTACAAGGCCGGTATCGGGCGTCTGCTTTTCCAGGGCCTCCACGGCCGGTCCATCGTCGGGCCGCAGTGGACGCAGGGTAAAGCTCTTGCCCACAGGCGGTTCTCCCGCGGCGTAGTGTACTACAAGCGGAGCGGGATGGCAAGTCACCTATCCCCCCCGATCCCCCTTCCCGACACGGGAAGGGGGGAGTGTGAGGCTCCCCTCCCCTCGCAGGCACCTGTCCCGCACCGTCCCGACACTTGCGCCCCCTGGCGCTGCCCTCCTGACGCTGTCGCGCACACTTGCCCGGGGCAGCGCCAGGGGGACAAGCGCGGGCAAGTGTGCGCGCAGTGCAGGTGTGGCCCCGAAGGGGGAGCGTCGGGAACGGCGGCCGGTGTCGGGAGGAGGACCCAACGCCTGTGCCCCCTGCACCTCCCGACGCCGGAGCACACCTGCACTGCGCGCACACTTGCCCGGGGCAGCGCCAGGGGGCGCAAGTGTCGGGACGGCGCGACGCAGGACGGTGTGCG
>JAAYZQ010000495.1 GCA_012514775.1 Anaerolineaceae bacterium | reverse complement strand
GGTGCGGTGGCTCGAAGAAAGAGCGACTCGACAGGCTGTAACAGGCCGGCGCGGTGCGAGACGAGCCCAATCAACGTGATCACAACGAGCAACACGGGGATGAGGTTTTGGAAACGCTCACGAGTCATTTTCTACCTTGACCCCCTGGGCTGCTATCGCCTGCCTGTTGCCCTCCCTTCTCCTTGAGCAGCCGGACCTGGTTTCCAGGTTCTAGTGAACCGTGCTGCCCCGCTGCAGGCTGGCCAATACCTTGTGCAGCCGGTCCAGGTCTTCCAGGACCTTGCCGGCTCCGCGGGCAACACACGTCATGGCGTCTTCGGCCACGTATACGCGCATTTTGGTCTCTTCCGACAGCCGTTGGTCGAGACCCTGCAATAGCGCCCCACCGCCGGCCAGGGCGATCCCCTGCTCCATCAGGTCGGCCACCAGCTCTGGCGGGGTGTCGTCCAGCGCCTCGCGGACGGTCTCGACGATGATGTTGACCGAGTTGGCAAGGGCTTCGCGGACCTCGACACTGCTGACCTCGATGGACTCGGGCAGGCCGGTAATCAGGTTACGCCCCTTGAGGGACATGACCTGTTCCTGGGGCAACGGATAGGCGGAGCCGATGGTGATCTTGATCCGCTCGGCCATGCGCTCGCCGATGAGCAGGTTGTACTTCTGGCGAGCATACTGGATGATGTCGTCGTCCATTTCATCGCCTGCAACGCGCAGGCTGCGGCTGACTACGATGCCTCCCAGGGCGACGACGGCCACCTCGGTGGTGCCGCCCCCAATGTCCACGATCATGCTGCCCAGAGAGTCGGTGATGGGCAGCCCGGCGCCGATGGCCGCCGCCATGGGCTCCTCGATGAGATATGCCTCGCGGGCACCGGCCGACAGGGTGGCATCGTACACCGCCCGCTTTTCGACCTCGGTCACACCGGAGGGGATCCCAACGACGACCCGGGGGCGGGGCACGGGCAGGAATGCCTTGTCGTGCACCTTCTTGATAAAATAGTGGAGCATGCGCTCGGTGACGTCGAAATCGCTGATGACGCCGTCACGAAGAGGGCGGATGGCAATGATATCGGCGGGCGTTCGCCCCACCATCTCCTTGGCATCCAGGCCAATGGCCAATACCCTCTTGGATTTTTTGTCGATGGCTACTACGGAGGGTTCGTTGATCACGATCCCTTTGTTGCGGACGTTGACCAGCGTGTTGGCCGTACCCAGGTCGATGCCAACGTCCTGAGAGAAGAGGCCCAGAATAAAGTTCAAAGGACTAAACACGTACCAACCCTCACCTGTGAGTTAGCGTCCGGCGATGCCCTCGCCAGCGCCGTGCCGGGATTCCCTGCACGGCACGGCCCGGAACCAGGATCCGGAACCGCACTTGCCCATTATACTCGAAAAGGCGGTAGACGGCAAACGAGTACGAGACGGCGGTGATGCCTGCCGGCAGGGCAAGCACAACCCCGGCCGGCCATTTGCCACCCTTCTGAGATCGTGGTATAATCTGCCGGCTTGGCGTCGAGAGGCGTCCAGACCCTATTGCATTTGTGGAGGCGCGTGGTGCGAGGTTTTCTGCCATATGTTCAGGTCGTTCAGATGATCATCTCGATCGCCTTGATCGTGATCATCCTGGTTCAGGCCAAGGGTAGCGGCGGCCTGGGTGGTATCTTTGGCGGCGAGGGTGGCGTGTATCACACCCGGCGCGGCGTGGAAAAGACATTGTTCAACGTCACGGTTGGACTGGCGGTTGCTTTTTTCCTCGTTTCAATTGTCAGCGTGTTGGTTGCCTGAGCATAGGGTGCATTTATCCCGGCTTTCATCACAGGGGTGTTCTCCGGCTGATGGCGCCGGGGAGCACCCTTCTGCTTGCAAAAGAGGCACAACGTGACGAGACGCGTTGTCTGGCAAGCGGTGCTGGCCCTGCTGGGCATCGTCCTGATCTTTATCGTCCTCTTCCAGTTGGTCTCCAGCGTCCCTGCAGAAGAAGAAGCAACGGCCGAACCGACCGCCGAAGTCATTGTCCCGGTTGAGGGCGGCACCTACGTGGAAGGGGTCATGGGCTATTGGCAGGCCATGAACCCCATCCTGGCACCGTCCATGACCGGGGGAAATCCGGCCGAGCAGGATCTGAACTCACTCATTTTTGAGGGGCTCACGGCTCTGAGCGAGGATGGGCAGATCGCGCCCGCCCTGGCCACCGAGTGGGAAGTGTCGGAGGATGGGCTCGAATACCTGTTCCGGCTGCGGGACGACGTGACCTGGCACGACTCGGCGCCGTTTACGGCGGCCGACGTGGCCTTTACCGTGCAGGCCATGCAGGACCCCGATTACCAGGGCGATGCCAACCTCTCGGACCTCTGGCGCAACGTCGTCGTGGAGCAGGTGGACAACTATGCGGTGCGCTTTCGCCTGGCGGAGCCCTTTCCCTCCTTCCTCTACTATACGACCGTCGGCCTCCTTCCCGCCCATCGCCTGGGCAACGTTCCGGCGGCGACGCTGCCCTCCAGCAGTTTTTCCCGCCGGGCGCCCATAGGCACCGGCAGGTTCAAGGTCGAAAGCGCCGTTCCCGACCGCGTCGTGCTGGTGGCAAACGAGGACTATTGGGGAGAGCCATCCTACCTGGAGCGCCTGGAATTCTGGTTCTATGACGACTGGAAGGGGCTGCTCACTGACTTTGAGCGGGGAGCGGTTCAAGGTTTCCACCCTGCCGAGGGCGAGTCCCTTTCCGCGCTGGCCGGCACACCCCACCTGCAGCTCTATTCGGCCCAGGCGCCGGGCTACGGCATCGTCTTTCTGAACCTGAAGCGCGAGTCGCTGCCGTTTTTGCAGGTCAAAGAGGTGCGACAGGCGCTCCTCTACGGCCTGGACCGGCAGGAGCTGATTGACGACGTGCTGGAGGGGCAGGGACTCGTGGCCGACAGCCCCGTGTTGCCCATCCTGTGGGCCTACGATCCCGCCGTTCGCCACTACTCCTACGACCCGGAACGGGCCATCGGCTTGCTGGACGCTGCCGGATGGATGGACAGCGACGGCGACCGGGTTCGAGACCGAGAGGGTGTCACCCTGGCGTTCACGTTGTTGACGACCGACGAGCCGGCCATGGTCGGGCTGGCCGAAGGTATGGCCGCGCAGTGGCTAAACATCGGCGTCCGGGTCCGGGTGCGGACCGTGAGCACCGAGGTGGCCAACAATTTCGTGCGCAACCGCGACTTTGACGCGGCCCTCGTTCGGATGGCGCTGACCGCCGATCCGGACCCCTATCCCCTGTGGCACTCGACCCAGGCCGAGGCAGGCCAGAACTATGCGGGCTTTGACAACGAGGAGGCGGACCTGGCTATGGAAGAGGCCCGCCTGACCGCGGATCCGGAGCGCCTGTTGGAGCTGTACCACACCTTCCAGCAGATCTTTGCCGAGGAGGTGCCGGCCCTTCTCATCCATCATCCGGTCTATGCCTATGCCGTGCACGACAGCGTCCGGGAGGTGCAGTTGTCCCCGATGCTGCACACGAGCCAGCGTTTCCGTAACATCCAGAGCTGGTACGTGCAGGCAGAAGGCGTCGTGGTCAACGAAGGTGACTCGCTTGACAAAACCGACGAGTAGTGATAAAGTATGCCCCGCGTGCCGAAGTGGCGGAATAGGCAGACGCGCTGCGTTCAGGGCGCAGTGGGTGTACGCCCGTGTGGGTTCAACTCCCACCTTCGGCACCAGGTCCCGGCTTTATCGCCGGGATTTTTGTTTCCCGGCGATCCGTCGACAGCGCGTGAATGCGTGCCGGCGAGTTGTTGACTTTCAACCCGGATTGCGGTATACTTGTCTTGGAGGCCGAAGTGATAGACAGAATCCCCGGGAAATCAGTACTCGTACGTTACCTGCTTCTAGCCCTGGTCGGCACTCTCGTCGTCTACGTGGGCGCCGCTTTCGCCCGCCAGGCCCAGGTGCGGGAACAACAGCGGGCCGAATTGGAGCGCATCGAAAACGAAATCGCCGTTGCCCAGGAAGAGGCTGAGGTCCTGAATGAACACCTGGAATTTGTGGAGTCCCCGGCAGCTGTCGAGGCCTGGGCTCTGGAGAACGGCTGGGCCAGGCCCGACGAGATGCCCGTGGTGATCATCGAGCCCACCGGCGAGGCTGCCCCCCGGCCAGGACGCCCGGGACGGCACCGGCGCGGGGCTGGCGGCGCCCCAGCAAGCCTGGTGGGACCTGTTCTTCGGCGATCGTTAGCGGCCCCTTCCTTCCGAAAAAAAAGCGGCGGATCTTCCGCCGCTCTTTGATTTCTGAAGAACCGAGCGCCCGGGCTATTCGGCGTCGGGCAGGGTTCGTGGGCGCGCCGGCGTGGTGGGCCTGGACAGGCGGCTGAGGGCGCCGGCAAGGCCATCCGCCATCCAGCGGGCGCCGGCTGCCAGGGCCTGATTGCGCGCCGGCCGGCCCTCGTCCGAGAAGAGATAGCTCCCCAGGGAGCGCACCAGGGTGCCCAGGCGAAAGTCGGGATGCAACTGGGTGGCCATGCCGGCCAGGTCCGCCAGTCGTGTCCAGTCTACCTGCCGGCTTCCGTTGCTGCCGTTGCGCAGCCCCTCGGCCAACTGCTGGCGGGTCTCCTCGCCCTCGTCAGACAGGAGGAAGGCGATGAGCCGGTCGAGGATGTCCCGGCCGGTGAGGGTCGGATCGGCCGTCAGTAGTGGGGCCAGGCCCTCGATGCGGCTCGCGGACGAGTCGGGGGCGCGCAGCAGGTCGGCGACCAGGGCACGCCGCAGGGCCGCTCCCTCGGGTGAGAGAAGCATGTCGAGCGCCGGCTCTACCAACCCCTCGGTCTCCAGGCGAAAGGCCGTGTCGTGGGCGGCCAGCATGGCGAGCTGCTGGAGCCTCGTCCAGTCCAGGGCCCCATCGTCGGTCAGCAGCTCGTCCATGAGCCGCCGCCTGATGCTGGGATCGGGGAAGGTGAGCATCATCCGCGCGGCATAGGGCGCCGTGACGGCCCAGATGTCGAAACTGGGGTCAAGCTGCAGGCTGATGCCCTCCAGGGTCATGATGGCCCGCACGATGTAGGCGAAATCGACCGGGATGCGGAACTCGTACTCGTAGATCAGCGGCGCAAAGTTCCCGGTCACTTCCTGGAAGGTGTGGCGCTTGCCGGCATCGCCAAAGAGCGCCATGAACATGTTGTTGGCGAGGGGCACGATCTCTTCCCAGCGGGCGTCGGGCCGCAGGCAGCCCAGGGCGATCAGGTTATCCTTCAGATTCTCGGGGCGCTGGTTGATGACGTCGACAAAAATCTCCAGGATGCGCAGCTTTTGCTCCGGCTGGATGATGCCCATCATGCCAAAGTCGAGAAAGACCAGGGTTCCGTCCTCGGGCCGTACGAGAAGGTTGCCGGGATGCGGGTCGGCGTGGAACAGCCCGTGCTCGAACAACTGCTTCAGGTTGGCGCGCACCCCCTGGCTGAGCAGGTTTCGAAAGTCCACCCCCGCAGCTTCCAGCTTTTCCTTATCGGTCACCCGGATGCCGTCGATGTACTCGGTCGTTAGGACGCGCCGGCTGCAGTACTGCCAGTATACCTTGGGCGCGTACACGCCCTGCATTTCCGCGACGTTGATGCCAAAGCGCTCCGTCAGGTGCGCTTCATGGACATAGTCCAGCTCCTCAAAGAGCTTGGCCCCGAACTCGTCAACCAGGCTCACCCAGGGCTGTCCGCGGCTCAGGCGAGGGAAGCGCTCGGCCAGCGCCGCCAGGCGCCGCACGAGGGCCAGGTCGAGGCTGATGACCTCTACCAGGTCGGGCCGCTGGATCTTGACGGCCACCTCCTGCCCCTCGTGGGTGACGGCGTGATAGACCTGCCCCAGGCTGGCGGCGGCAAAGGGCTCCGGGCTAAAGCTCTCGAAGAGGGTGTCGGGCTTCCAGCCCAGCTCTTCTTCGAAACAGTCCAGGGCCACCTCGTTGGAAAAGGATGGCAACTGGTCGTGGAGGCTGGACAGGACGTGGATGTAGGTCAGGGGCAACAGGTCGGGCCGGGTGGCCAGCGACTGGCCAACCTTGACAAAGGCAGGCCCCAGCTTGATGAGGCGGTTCAACAGCCAGGTGGCGCGGCGGCGCTGCCGATCCTCCCTCGTTTCGTCACGGCGGTAGGTCCAGCGCCAACGGTCGACCTGCCGGAAGAACAGGCCGACGAGCAACAAGCTGGCCACTTGCAGGATGCGCCACAGCGCTCGAAAGAGACCGGCCTCCTTTAGCTTGGCTTCTATAAATTCCGGTGTATAGGGTTCTTGCAATGGTATATCGTTCATCTGTCTATCAACAAGTATAACATACCTGGGCTGCCGGACAAAAAACCAGGGCCTGGAAGGTAGCCTGGTCGTTCTGTCTGCCCGGCGCATGGCTTGCTTTCTATACGTCTGCCCGTCATGGGAGTTGTATGTCCCTCTGCCGCCGAGAATAGGGGCCGACCGGCTCCCTACAGGATCTCCAGGAAGGCCTGCAGGCGGGTACGAATGGCCTCGATGCTGGGCACCTGCTCCATCTCCAGGACGAGATAGGGCAGGCCGGACTGCTCCAGGGTGGGCAGGACGAGGGCATGGTCAAAGGCGTGGGGCTCGCAGAATTTGGGCAGGACGAACACGATGCCGCCCGCGGTGTCCCGGCGGGCCTGGTCCACCAGGTGGCGGCCGGGATCGTGGTCCGGGTGAAACTTGGTGGGGCAGGGCGGCCGCCGCAGGTAATAGTCCGCCAGGGCGGCAAGTGGGCCGGTCTCGTCACCCACCGCTCCCCAGAAGTGGCGCATGCCGCTGCACAGGTCGTCGCCGGCAACCTGCGCGCCCAGCTCGTCGACGAGAGCCATCAGCCGCGGCTCGTCAAGGATGGCGCCGGCGAAAAAGAGGCGAGGCCCGGCCGCACGAGGTGGTGCGCCGGCCAGCCTGGCCAGGAGATCGGCCAGCATGGGGTTGAACTCCTCGGGCGGCATGGCCTGGGCGGCGTCCAGGATGGCGTAAAAGGCAGCGGCGCTCAGGCGGCTGCGCTCGCCGTGGAGGTGGGCCACCAGGCGGCGTCTCTCGTCGTATAGGGCGATGCTTGCCTGGACATCACTATCCACAAGCTGGCGTCCGGCAAAGGCTGCCAGCCTGCCGCGAAACCGGCCCAGCTCGGCCACCAGGTAATCGCGGGCGGCCGGCGTGCCGAGGTTTGCCGGCTGCATGACCGTGTCGACAAAATGGGAATCGGCGCTGTGCATGCGCCACAAGTCGGCCAGGGCCTGCATCGTATCGCAGGTGTGGGCCAACACGACGCCGGCCAGCGCCTGATTCAGCTCGCCCGACACGGCCCGGTCGAGTGTGCTGCGGCAGAGGGCGCAGCTAAAGGACTGGAGGTGGGCGTCGGCGTGGCGCAGCGGCTCGCCGGTGCCCCGCAGGCGCACGGGTGTGAACCCGGCAGCGTGGATCAACTCCTGTGGAGCATAGCTGCAAAAATAGCCCATCGCCTGCCGTCCGGGGTGGCGCGCCGGCCATGCGGCCAGGGGTGCGACGGCTGCCTGGATGAACGCTTCGAGTCCTGTGAGTTCTGTCATGTTGGACGCGTGGACCTTTCCTATGAATTGCCACGATGGGGTGGCACCAACCACTCCAGCTCCATCTGGCGGAAGGGAGCGCGCCGTGTTCGGATCTCCTGGCGATGGGCCAGGAATCGTGGGCCGGTGGCCACGACCCAGTCCTCGATGTGTCGCTGCAAGCCCTCCCGACTCCAGCGTTGCTCGGCTTCCGTCTGTGGCTCAAAGTGGAGCGCCAGCTTGCCATCCAGTAACGAGACGCTGGCCCTTTGCCCGCAGATGGGGCAGGTGACGCTGTCGCCCTCCAGCACAAAGGCGTCGCTGCGACAGGTAGGGCACACATTGGGCGGCGCCGGGGTCGGTTCTATCTCGCCGCGCCCCAGGCGCCGGCCGGCAGTACGCGCCCGCTCCATGAGGTCGTCGTCCAGGAGGGCCTCGCCCGGGCCCGGAGCCACGGCCAGTAGACTCTCGATGGGCCGGAAACCGGTGGCCGCGGCCAGGGCGTTGAGGTAGGGCAATACCAGGCCTCGCCATGCCTCCAGGCCGGCGGTGGCGACTGTCACGGCCGGCCTGGCCACGGGCAGGGCTTCCTCCTGGCGGCCGGCGAGCACCAGCAGCCTGTCGAGGACGAGCTTGATGGCGGCCGAGGGTCCCAGAAAATAGGTTGGGGCCGACAGGACGAGTCCCTCGGCAGCCGCCATGGTGTCCAGCAGCCAGTAGAGGTCGTCGTCCAGGGGGCAGGGAGTGCGACCGAGGGCGCAGCGCAGGCAGCCGGTGCAGCGCTCAATGGACAAATCTGTCAAGCGCAGCAGTTGCCCGCCGGTGCCTTCCTCCATGGCGCCGGCTATCACCTGGCGGACCAGCAACTCGCCGTTGCCCCAGGCTCGCGCCGAGCCGATGAGGCCCAGGATGCCAGCCATGGAGGCGCTTACTCGCTCTCCAGGCCTTTGTCGGCGGCCGGCTCGGTGCGCCAGGTGAGCTCCGGGCCGGGCTCCGGCTCCTCCAGCGGCTCGGGGGGCTCCTCAGGCCATGCCTCGCGCCTCACGAAACCGGGCACTGCCGGCTCCGGCTCCGGGATGGGAGGGACGACGCCCGCTGCGTGGCGCTCGAAGGCCTCCTCGATGGACAGCCCGTCGCGATACATCTCTTCCAGGATGGCGCCCGCATTGCCCAGGTTCATCTCGCTGCGCGGGCGGAAGCGGCTGTTGGCGTGGAGCTCGGAGAGGCCCGGACCATCCAGCTCGGCGGCAATGATCCCCTCCGTCCGGTCTGTGCCGGCCTGGACGAGGATGCCATCCCCCCGTGGGCTGAGGGAAATCGGGGCCAGGAGTGCCGACTGCCCATAGAACTCTTCTTGTGTGCCACGGCCCAGGTGGTTGGGACCCAGCAAGAAGCTGGCCGCCGCGAACACCTGGTTCTCCTCGGCACGCAGCGCCAGCGCCGAGCGCACGACGCGTCCCTGTGCCACGCCCGGGGAGGCCGCCAGCCCAACAATGATCTCGGCACCCTGGGCGGCCAGGGCGCGGGCAATCTCCGGGTAGAGGGCATCGCGGCCGATGAGCAGCCCCAGGCGAGCGTGCCGGGTCTCGAGCACCTCGACCTCCGAGCCCGGACTGGCCAGCTCCCGCTCGCCGGGCGTCAGGTTGAGCTTGTCCTGGTAGCCCAGCACCTCGCCGTCGATGTCAAAGAGATAGGCCCGGTTGCGTACCGTCCCCGTCTCTTCATCGTAAAGGTAGACACTGCCGGCGACAATGGCGGTGCTGTACTCGCGGGCCAGGGCGGAAAAGGTAGAGACGTAGGCGTCCTGCAGGGCATCGCTTCTCTTGTGCACCAGGCGGCCCAGGCTCCCCCAGAGTCCCCCGCCCAGCGCGCCCGCCGTGCCGCTCGCCACCCGGCCGAGGGTGCGGGACAGAAAACCGGCCCCGGGCTGTTTGGCCTGGTCCTTCTGCTTCAGAAAACCCAACTTGAGGCTGGAGATCAAGGGCGGGGCCAGCATCACCCCGGTTAGCTCGGGAAAGACGACGAGCCTGGCAGCTTTCGCCTGGGCCAGCCGCAGGAAACGGCGAACCTCGGTATCAAACTCTTCATGGGTCGATGGGATGCTCATACGCTGCTGGATGCAAGCCACGATCAGGTTTTCCATGATTCCCTCCCGTTGTGAGCTGGGCTCATTATAGCATACTTTTCGCCGTTTTGCTAAGGTGAAGCAGCGGGCGATGCAGATACTCCCAAGGGAGTAGATGCCGCAAGTGTTTATATGTATTTCCACTGATTTAAAGAAGATACAGATGGTTAGGCCATAGTACCGGGGGCTTGTAAGCTTGTAGTACCATAAGGCTATTGACACTCGCTCGTTATGGGGTATGATTGCGGGCATCCAATAGCCGCAGCCGACGGATTGCCTGCGCTAGAGCGTCTAGGAGAGACGATGATCATTGTAGACAGCGGCAAGGACGTTGGATGGACGTGGCAAAGACGTTGGGTGGTTGTGTTGGTGGTCTGCAGCCTGGTTGCAGCGTACCTGGTTCAGCCGGGGTCG
>JAAYZQ010000494.1 GCA_012514775.1 Anaerolineaceae bacterium | reverse complement strand
CTGCTGATCATGGTCCTGGCCAGCATCCTGGTGACGCCAGATCTGCCCTTCAGCCTGGGCAAGATCGTGGGCGTGCTCTATGGCGCGGCCCTGTTCTACGCCGTGGCCGACCTGGGCGAGCGCCCGGCGGGCGTCTTGGTGCCTGCCCTGGTCGTCGCCGGCCTGGGGGCCGCCGCGGCGCTCCTCAGCCTCGTGGGGACGGCCTGGGCCTCCAAGTGGACACCGCTGCAGCCGCTGATATCCGCCCTGCCACAGGTGATCCAGGGCCTGCCCCTGGCGGGCAACGAGGCCGGCTTTAACCCCAACCAGGTCTCGGGGGCGCTCATCATGTTCCTGCCCCTGCAGCTCACGCTCTTCGCCGGGCTGTCGCGCCGGTCGCTGCCGGCGCTGAGCCGCGGGCAGCGGCTGGCACTCCTGGCGGCCCTGGGCGTGGGCCTGCTCGTGACCGCGGCGGTCATCTTGCTCGCCCAGTCGCGGGCCGCCTGGGCCGCCCTGGCCCTGGGCCTCCTCGTCCTGGGGGCCATCGCCATCCGGCCGCTGCGCCCCGTGTTGATCCTCTTGCTCGCCGCCGGGCTGGTCGTCCTGCTCCTGTGGGGCCCGGTGGAGCTTGGCCGGTGGCTGGTGGAGCAGGGCCTCATGGTCCGGTCGGGAGAGACCAGTTGGACGGCGCGCGTCGAGCTCTGGTCGCGGGGGCTGTGGGGCATCGCCGATTACCCCCTGACGGGCATGGGGATGAACATGTTTCGCCGCTCGGTGTGGGACCTGTACCCCCTCTTCGAGTTCCCACCCGGCTACGACGTGGGCCACGCCCACAATCTCTACCTGCAGGCAGCCCTGGACCTGGGCCTGCCGGGGCTGATCTGCTACCTGGCGCTGATGGGAGGGGGCGTGGCCCTGGGGTGGCAGAGCTACCGGCGGTCGCCGGAGCGCCTGGCCCGCCTGGTGGGCCTGGGTGCCGCGGCCGGGCTGGCGATCCATGGCCTGTGGGGCTTGACCGACATTGTCGCCCTGGGCGCCAAGCAGGGCTTTTTGTGGTGGGCCGTGCTGGCCCTGCTCACGACCACGGCCGCATCTTGGGGTCGCTTCCCCGGCGGCTGCCGTGCGGAGAGAGCGGTGGCGGCGCCGGAAGGGCGGTCAGGCCAATGATCGACTTCTGGAACCTGTTCACCCACTCCCTGTGGATCGTGGGGGCGGCCATCGTGGTGGCGAACTGGAGCTGGCTCGATTGGCGGAGCGCCACCCGGGGCACAGGCATCCACGGCACGCTCGCAGGGGCGCTCCGGAGCCCGGGCATTGCCCTGGGGCTGGCGCTGGTCTGCCTGGGGGCCGGGCTGGGAGTGGCGCCGGGATGGCAGCGCGTTGCGTGGCTGCTGCTGGCCGGGGTGTTGGCGCTGTGCTTTGGCTGGGCCCTGTTCCGCGGCCGGGAGGTCCGGCCAAGGTGAGCCAGGTGCCAAAGGGATCGGGGCTGGAGCGGCTGGCGCGCTGGAGCCGGCGAGAGTGGCGGCTGCTGGCGGGGCTGGCCCTGAGCGTCGTGTGCCTTGGGCTTGCCGTGCGGGGCACGTCGCCCCAGGCGCTATGGCAGGCGCTGGCCACGGCTCAATGGCAGTGGATCGGGCCGGCCATCGTCCTGGTCCTGGCCGGGACAGCCTTCAAGACCTTGCGCTGGCAGGTGCTCTTTTTCCCGCAGCGCGTGCCCCTGGCCCGGCTGTGGTCCATCTTTTGCATCGGCCAGATGCTCAACACCTTGCTGCCGGCCCGCGCGGGTGAGGTTGGCCGGCTGTACTACGTCGGTGAGGTCGAAGGCACCAGCCGCTCCCAGGCTTTGTCGACCATCGTCGTCGAAAAGATGGTGGACCTCATCATGCTGGCCCTGGCCTATCTCCTGGTCGCCGCCTGGTTGGCGACGACATCCATCGTGCTTCCCGATTGGCTGCACGCCGCGGGCACGGTCGTGCTGCCCCTGGCCGGCCTGGCCCTGGGCGGCCTTCTGGTCCTGGCGTACTTTGGGCGCCCGGCATGGCAGAGCGTGCGCCGTCTGCTGGCTCCCCTGCCGCCGGCCTGGCGGGAGCGCCTCGAGGCCGCCGCCGAGCGGGCTGTGGTGGGCTTCGAAGCGCTGCGCCATCCTCCTACCAGCCTGAGGGTATGGCTCTGGTCACTCCTCGCCTGGATCTTTTCGGTCGCGACCAACGTTTTCGTCTTTCGGGCCTTCGAGATCGACCTGGGGTGGAGCGAGGCCCTGCTGCTGGTGGTCGTCCTCATGAGCGGCGTCGCGGTGCCCCCTCTGCCCGGGAACCTGGGCGTCTTTCCTTACCTCTGCCAACTGACCCTGTCGCTCTTTGGCGTGCCCGCCGAGACCGGCCTGGTCTACGGTCTCGTCCTGCAGGCGGTCGCCTACCTGCCGCTCGTCGTGCTGGGCCTGGTACTCCTCCTCCGCGAGAACTGGACGCTGCGCCGGGCATCCTCGGCCTCAGGGCCGCCGGGTTGAGCCGCCGATGAGGATCGCTCTCCTGGGCACGCGGGGCATCCCCGCAAGCTATAGCGGCTTTGAGACCTGCGTGGAGCAACTGGGGCAGCGCCTGGTGGAGCGCGGCCACGAGGTGACCGTCTACTGCCGCCCTCACTACATCCACTACCCGGGCGACGAGTACCTGGGCATGCGCCTGGTCAAGCTGCCGACCATCCCCAACAAGTACCTGGACACGCTGGTCCACACCTTTCTCTCCAGCCTGCACGCCCTGCGCCGGCGCTACGACGTGGCCGTCTATTTCATCGCCGGCAACAGCCCGGTCACCTGGATCCCGCACCTGGTGGGCACGCCGACGATCCTCAACGTCGACGGGCTGGACTGGAGGCGGGAAAAGTGGCCGCCCCTGGCCAAGAGGTACATCCAATGGGCCGCCCGCATGGCCACGCGCCTGCCCACGGTGTGCCTGGCCGACTCGCGGGAGGTGCAGGCCTACTACCGCGAGCAGTGGGGCGCCGAGCCGGTCTATATCCCCTACGGCTCCGAAGTCCCCACCGTGCCGCCCGGCGAGACCCTGGCCCGCTTTGGCCTGGAGCCGCGCCAGTACGTCCTCTTTGTCGGGCGCCTGGTGCCCGAGAACTCGGTGCACCACCTGGTGCGCGCGTTTCGCGAGCTGGAGACCGATGTAAAGTGCGCCATCGTCGGCGATGCGTCCTACGCCGGAGACTATATCGCGGGGCTCAAGGCCGGCGCCGAGGGCGACCCACGCATCGTCTTCACGGGATACGTCTTTGGCGCTGGATATCACGAGCTGGGCTCCAACGCCTACCTGTTTGTGGAGACCTCGGGTGTGGGGGGCACGCACCCGGCCCTGCTGGAGGCAATGGCCTTTGGCAACTGCGTGGTGGTCAACGGCACGCCCGAGAACCTGGAGACCATCGGCGATGCCGGGTTGAGCTACGACGGGCAGGCGGGGGCCGAAAGCCTGCGCCGGGTGCTGGCCGATCTACTGCGCGACCCGGACAAGGTAGCCGGCTACCGGTCCCGTGCCAGCCGGCGCGTGCAGGAACACTATAGCTGGGAGACCGTCACCGATCAGTACGAGCGGCTCTTTTACCAGGTGCGCGGGCAATTGCTTCCGGAACGGCTGCGGGCGGCCGGGAACCGGAAGAGCTGACTACCCTCCCCAGATCGCCGCCGCCGCCAACCGCGCCAGGTCCACCACCGGCCCCGGCCACAGCCCAAGGACCACCACGGCCACCGCCGCCAGGGCCACGGCGGCCTGCAAGCCTCGCGGCAGGGCGATCCCGGCCGGCGTGGCGGGCACGTGCTCCGGCCAGGCCATGGCCGCCACCACCCGCAGGTAGTAGTAGGCCGAGATGACGCTGTTGACCACGCCCACGGCCGCCAGCCAGGCCAGCCCGCCCTCCACGGCGGCGCCAAAGACGTAGAGCTTGGCCAGGAAGCCGGCCAGGGGCGGCAGGCCCGCCAGCGAGAGCATGAACAGGGCCATGGCCACGGTGGGCCAGCGCCGGCCGGCGGCAGCCAGGCCCGCCAGATCGGCCACCGCCTCTCCCCGGCCGCCGGCGCCCGCGAGGCGCTCGGAGGCCAGGACCAGGCCAAAGGCCCCGACGTTCATGAAGGCATACACGAACAGATAGAAGAGCACCCCGCCGATCCCCGCCTCGTTGCCGGCCGCCAGCCCCACCAGGATGTACCCGGCGTGGGCGATGCTCGAATAGGCCAGCAGGCGCTTGAGGCTGGACTGGCGAAGGGCCGCCAGGTTGCCCACGGTCATGGTCAGGGCCGCCAGTGCGGCCAGCAGCCAGTTCCACGAGCCGTGCTGATCGCCAAAGGCAACCAGGACCACGCGGCCCAGGGCGGCAAAGCCTGCCGTCTTGGCCCCCACGCTCATAAAGGCCGTGATGGACGTCGGCGCGCCCTGGTAGACGTCCGGTGTCCACATCTGAAAGGGCACCAGCGCCACCTTGAAGCCAAAGCCGGCCACCATGAGGCCCAGGCCCGCGGCCAGGAGCGCCGGGAAGGACCCGTCCAGGGCAATCAGGTGGTCTCGGACGCCGGCCAGGGACGTCGTTCCCGCCTGGCCGTAGGTCAGCGCCATGCCATACAGCAAGAAGCCGCTCGCAAAGGCCCCCAGCACAAAGTACTTGAGGGCCGCCTCGGCCGACCGCCCGTCGTCGCGGTCCAGGCCCACCAGCACGTAGAGGGCCAGCGACAGGATCTCGAGCGCCATAAAGATGGTGATGAGGCTGACCGCGGCGGCCATCAGCATCATGCCCGCCGTCGACAGGAGGAGGAGGGCATAGTACTCGCCCCGGGGCAGGTGCGTATCCAGCGAGAGGAGGATGGCCAGCGCCGCGGCAGCCAGGAGCACCAGGTTCAGAAAGAGGGCATAGCCGTCGGCGGCAAGCATGCCCTGCAGCGACGGGTTGCTGCCATCCCACAGGTAGAAGGACACGGCGGCCGCAGCCACCACCCCCACCAGGGCGAGCCACGCGAGTCGCGGCTTTTGCTCGCCGGGCAGGACGAGGTCGGCCATCATCACCAGCAGCGCGGTCACCAGCACCACGATCTCGGGCGCGACGATGAGCAGGTCCAGGGACGGGATCGGGATGTCCATGATCTTAATCGCTCCCCCGGTCGACCAGGACGATGCGGTTCTCGTCGGCGTGGACCAGGGTCGCCTCCACGGCCGCATCGCTGGGCTGCAGGATGAGGTTGGGCACCAGGCCCACGACGAACATCAGGATGACCAGGGGCAGCAGGAGCGCTGCCTCACCGCGCCGCAAATCGGGCAGCAGCCGGGTCTCGGGGTGCACCGGCCCGGCAAAGACCTGGCGGAAGAGGTTGAGCATGAACCAGGCCGCCAGGACAATGCCCAGGGCGGCAAAGGCAGCCGCCGCGGGGCTCACGCGAAAGGTGCCCACCAGGATGGTAAACTCGCCGGGAAAGCCGCTCAGGCCCGGCAGGCCGATGGAGGCCATGGTGACGATGAGAAAGAGGCTGCCCAACAGCGGCGTGGTCCGCCACATGCCGCCGAACTCGGCTGCCAGCCGCGTGCCGCGCCTTTGCTCCAGGAAATAGACGGCCACGAACAGTGCCGTGACGGTCAGCCCGTGGGACACGGAGAGCAGCAGGGCGCCCTGCACCCCCTGCTGATTGCCTGCCAGCACCCCGGCGACGATGAGCCCCACGTGGGCCAGGCTGGAATAGGCCACCAGGCGCACCATGTCGCGCTGCACGAGGGCCAGCAACGAGCCGTAGAGGATGCCGGCGATGGCCAGGGCCCAGAACCAGGGCCGCAAAAACGCCAGGGCATCGGGGAAGAGGGGCAGGCAGAAGCGGATGAGGCCATAGACGCCCATCTTGGACAGGACGCCGGCCAGGAGCAAGGTCACGGGCAGGGGCGCCTCGGCGTAGGTGTCGGGCAGCCAGGTGTGCAGCGGCCAGACGGGCGCCTTGACGGCAAAGGCCAGGGCAAAGGCCAGAAAGAGCCACATCTGCGCGGCCCAGGTGAGGGGCGTGCCGCGGAGCGCCGCCAGGTCAAAGGTCAGCGTGCCCGTTGCCTGGTAGTGGAGCATCGCCAGGGCCAGGATGGCGACCAGCATCAGGGCGCTGCCGGCCATGGTGTACAGCACAAACTTGTAGGTGGCATAGGTCCGGCGCTCCCCGCCCCACCGGCCGATGAGAAAGTAGGCCGGCACCAGCGTCGCCTCCCAGAAGATGTAAAAGAGGATGAGGTCCACGGCGGCAAACACGCCCAGGACACCGGTCTGCAGGGCCAGCAGGAAAAAGAAATAGGGAGCCACTTCCCCCTCGGGCCGGCCGGCCAGGAACCGCCACGACACGAGGACGGCCACCGGCCCCAGGGCGGCGGTCAGCAGCAGCAGCCACAGGCTGATGCCGTCCAGGCCCACGTGGTAGGCGATGCCCAGGGTGTCGATCCAGGCCAGGTGGTCGACGAGCTGCATCTCTCCACGGCCATAGTCGAAAAAACCCCACAGGGCGAGGGCCAGGGCCAGGTCGGCCACGGTGACGGCCAGGGCCCAGGCTTGCACCGGGCGCCGCCGGCGGCCCAGGAGGAGGGCGACCAGCCCGCCGGCCAGGGGCAGCAGGATGGTGATGGACAACAAGGGAAAGCCAACCTGGTTGATCATAGCACGCTCGCCAACAGGAAATAGAGGAGCACCAGGACGACGCCGGCCAGCATGGCCAGCGCATAGTGGCGCACCAGTCCGCTCTGCAGGCGCCGCAGCCCCTCTCCGGCCAGCCCGGCCAGCCGGGCCAGGCCGTTAACGGCGCCGTCGATGGCCCTGGCCTCCACGACCCCGGCCAGGACGTCGCCCAGGGCGCGCAGCGGGCCGACGACCGCCGCCTGGTACAGGTCATCCACCCGATAGCCGGCCAGGACCAGGTCGTAGAGCCAGGGGCTGCTCTTCGACCAGCGGGCGGCAAGGCCCGGGCGGCGCACGTACAGCCAATAGGCCAGCACTAGGCCCGCGAGGGCCGCCACGAGGGAGATGGCCATGGGCAGCCAGTCGACGGCGCCGGCGCCCGGCGCCGGGCCTTCGGCCCCGACAAAGACGGGATGCAGGAACGAGTCGATGGCGTTGCCCAGGCCCAAGAGCCCCTCCGGCAGGCCCAGGAAGCCGCCCACAGCCGCCAGGATGGCCAGCAGCACCATGGGCACGATCATGGTCGGCCCCGCCTCGTGGAGCCCCTTTTCCACCTTCCTGTCCAGGCGCGTCGCGCCGCCAAAGGCCACGAACAGCAGCCGGAAGGCGTAAAAGGCCGTCAGGCCGCCGGTGACCGTCGCCAGGAGCCAGAGGGCCACGTTCCCGCCCTGAAAGGCGGCCACCAGGATCTCGTCCTTGCTCCAGAACCCGGAGAAGGGCGGTAGGGCGGCGAGGGCCAGGACGCCCACCAGGAAGGTGCCAAAGGTCCAGGGCAGCTTTCGTCGCAGGCCGCCCATCTTGAATATGTCCAGCTCGCCGCCGAGGGCATGCATGACGCTGCCCGCCCCCAGGAAGAGGAGGGCCTTGAAAAAGGCGTGGGTGGTCAAGTGAAAGAGGCCGGCGGCATAGGCCCCCACCCCGACGCCCAGGAACATGGTGCCCAACTGGCTGATGGTCGAGAAGGCCAGCACGCGCTTCAGGTCCTTCTGCACGGCAGCCACCGTGGCGGCGAACAGCCCGGTGATGGTCCCGACCCAGGCGACCCAGGCCAGGGCCGTGGCCGAGGCCTCGAACAGGGTGTGGCAGCGGGCCACCAGGTACACGCCGGCCGTGACCATGGTGGCGGCGTGGATGAGGGCGCTCACGGGGGTGGGACCCTCCATGGCGTCGGGCAGCCAGACGTGGAGGGGCACCTGTGCCGATTTGGCCACGGCGCCGAGAAAGAGGAGTAGGGCGATGGCCGTGGCCGTGCCCGGCAGGGCAGCGAGCACCTCGCCCGCGGCAGGCAGCACCTGGCCAAAGGCGAGGCTGCCAAAGGTGGCAAAGATGAGCATGATGCCCAGGGCCAGGCCCACGTCGCCGACGCGGTTGACCAGGAAGGCCTTTTTCGCCGCCGCGGCGGGCGCCTCGCGCTCGAACCAATAGCCGATGAGGAGGTAGGAGCACAGCCCCACGCCCTCCCAGCCGGCGTACAGCGTCAGGAAGCTGTCGCCCAGCACCAGGACCAGCATGGACAGGACAAAGAGGTTGAGCCAGGTGAAATACCGCTTGTAGTCCACGTCGCCCTGCATGTAGGCCGCCGAGTAGGCGTGGATGAGGGTGCTGACGCCCGTGACCACGAGGGTCATGAGGATGGAAAGCTGGTCGACGAGCAGGCGCGCCTCCACCCGAAAGTCACCGGCGGCGATCCAGGAAAAGA
The DNA here is from genome assembly GCA_012514775.1 of Anaerolineaceae bacterium. The sequence continues at coordinate 15,424 of JAAYZQ010000494.1, read as the reverse complement.
GGGGCACAACGCGCTCCCGCCCGTTGCCCCCCGTGGGGCTCTCGGCCGGCAGGCCGAGCATCTCGAGCAGGACGAGCACGGCGACGACGAAAGAAGCCGCTACAGCGCCGGTGGCCACGGCCGCCACGACCCGGCGGCCCAGCCACCGGCCCAGGAGGGCGTTGGCCAGCACCCCGACCAGCGGGAAAACCAAGATGAGCCAGGCGAAATTCATTCAATCAACCTCTCCAGTGGATGCTGCAAGACTCCACCGGCAACTCGTGTCAAAGCCTCATTGCTTGCCGAACTTTTCTGGAGGCACTGTGACATGGATCCCGGCAAGCCTCCATTCGCCGGCGACACGCTCGAGCACTGCCTGAAAACTGCCCACGGATCCATCCGTATACCAGGTACTGCCCGCCGCCCTGGCAACAATGCCTCGGGGCAATGCAGGATTCGAGTTGAACGCCGGGCCAACGTTGAGCGACAATACCTTCAGTCTATCGTACCGGTTGAACAGGACATAGTTGTCGCCTACTGCCATCTCCTGCACTGCGGAGAGTGGCAGCTTTCCGCGCGCCCGCTCTGAAAAGAGAGTGTAGGCGGCGTTCGTGTTCTTGCGCGCCATGGCGAGCATGAACTGGTGAACAGCTTGCTCCACATTGTCTCGCTCCAGGGCCACCATGATGTTGCCGCCGAGAAAGACCACGCCGCAAAGCATCAACACCAGACAAAGCCCGATTACAGCGGCAGAGATGATGATGACCTTTTTTCTACTCCTTTTGCCCGGAACCTGCCCTGGTACGGCGTTGTCCACGATCCCCTCCTGGCGTCTGGCCATGATACCTTCAGGTAGCAGTATCCCGCAAGCGGTCGTGCTCGTCGACGTCGGCGGTCGCCCTGTGGCGATAAAGGGCGACGACGATGGCCAGCCCTACGGCCACCTCGGCGGCCGCCACGGCCATGACCAGCAACACAAACACCTGCCCCTCCACGTCCTCCAGCACCCGGGAGTAGGTGATAAGGGCCAGGTTGGCGGCGTTGAGCATCATCTCGACGCTCATGAATAGGACCAGGGCGTTGCGCCGGATGAGCACGCCGGCAACGCCCACGGCAAACAGGATGGCGCTCAAGATCAGGTAGTAGGACGGCGGAACCATAATTGCTCTACCTCTCCAACCGCGACTTGGCCAGGACGATGGCCCCCACGATGGCCACCAGCAGCAGCACGGCGGCCATCTCAAAGGGGACCACGTAGGCGGTCAGGAGCGCACTGCCGATGGCCCGCACCGAGCCGGCCATCCCCGGCGCCGCGGCCGGCCCCTGCCCGGTCTCCAGGAAGGCCCAGGCGATGCCGGCCAGCAGGAGCACGGCCAGCAACCCGCCCACGACCCGCTGCAAACGGCGCGGGTCGGGCAGCTCCTCGGCCCGCTCCACGCCCAGGAGCATGACCACGAACAGGAACAGGACCACCACCGCCCCGGCATAGATGAGCACCTGCACCAGCGCCACGAACTGGGCGTTGAGCAGGATGTAGAGGCCCGCGAGGCAGCAAAAGTGCACCAGCAGGAACAACGCGCTGCGCACCGCGCTCCTCTGGGCCACCACGCCCAGGCCCGCCCCCACGGCCACCACGGCCAGCACCCAGAAGATCACCATCTCCATGCCCGGTTCACTCCCGCGATCCCGTCGCCGGCACCTGCTGGTCGTCCCGCAGCACTGCCCGCGGTTCGGCCGCACCGTCCCTATGGTCCGGCGTCGGGAGCTCCAGCAGCCGGTCCTGGGTATAGAGCAGCTTTTCGCGCTGATAATCCGCCAGGGCAAATTCCCGGCGCATGACGATGGCCCCCGTGGGGCAGGCCTCTTCGCAATAGCCGCAGAACATGCAGCGCAGCAGGTTGATCTCATAGATCTCGGCGTAGCGCTCGCCCGGCGAGCGCCGCACCCCGTCCTTGTTTTCACCCGCCTGGACATAGATGCACTGCGTGGGGCAATAGGCGGCGCACAGCGCGCAGCCGATGCAGCGCTCCAACCCCTCGTACGGCCCATCCTCGTAGCGCAGCAATTGGTGCCTCCCCCGGAAGCGCGGGTAGAGCTGCACCGGCTCGTCGGGATACTGCACCGTGACAGGCCGCGAGAAAAAGAATCGCAAGGTCAGGCCCATGGACCGCAGGACCTGCCACAAGCCCAGAACAGAATCTCTTAGCATCCTTCCTTCCTCACACCGGGGCCGCTACAGCAGGGCCACCACCGCCGCCGTGACCAGCAGGTTGGCCAGGGCCAGGGGCAGCATGAACTTCCAGGCAAAGCGCATGAACTTGTCAAAGCGCACCCGGGGCGTGCTGGCCCGCACCCAGACGTAGAGAAACAGGACCAGCAACACTTTGGCCACGAACAGGGCAACGCCTGCCAGGGGGTGCAGGTCAGAGATGACCGCCGGCCACTTCCAGCCCCCCAGGAAGACAGTGGTGACGATGGCGCTGTTGACCACCATGGCCGTGTACTCGGCGATAAAGTAGAGGGCAAATTTGATGCCGCCGTACTCGGTCATAAAGCCCGAGATCAGCTCGTTCTCGGCCTCGGGCAGGTCAAAGGGCGAGCGATTGCTCTCGGCCAGGATGGCGATGAAAAAGATGAGAAAGCCCACGGGCTGCAGGACAATGAGAGGCCACGTGCCCTGTTGGGCCACGATCTCGCGCAGGTTCAGGCTCCCGGCGATGAGCACCACCGCCAGCAGCGCGACCCCCAGGGGCAGCTCGTAGCTGATCATCTGCGCCGCCGCCCGCAGGGCGCCCAGGAGCGAGTACTTGTTGTTCGACGACCAGCCCCCCAAAACGATGCCATAGCTGCCCAACCCCGCCACGGCGAGCAGGAAGATGAGCCCCACCTCGATGTCCCCGATCCAGAGCCCCACCTGCCGGCCAAAGAGGTCCACCTCCGGCCCGAAGGGAATGACGGCAAAGGTTATGAGCACCGCCGCGAACGAGATGCCCGGCGCCATGATATAGATCCAGCGGTCGGCGTGGGCGGGCACGATCTCTTCTTTGAAGATGGCCTTTACGGCGTCGGCCAGGGGCTGCAAGATGCCAAAGGGCCCGGCCCGGTTGGGCCCATAGCGCACGTGAAACCGGGCGCAGATCTTGCGCTCGCCCCAGGTCATGTAGGCCCCCGCGGCGAGCAGGGCCACGACCACCAGGACCGCCTTGACGAGGGGGATCCAGAAGCTACCGACCCAGTCCACGGTCCCCTCCCTGCATTGGGCAGCCGCGAGGGCCGCCCGCACAAGGCATCGGCCCGGCCTGGCTGCGGCGTATCTCGAAGCCTCTCATCGGCCTCCCTCTCTTGCGATGCTTACCCGCGGCAGGACGCCGCAGGCCTCGAACAGCGCGCTGGCGGGCACGTCGCCGGCGTCCGAGGCGATGGTCGCCGCGCCGGGCACGATCTCCTCGCTCACCTCCAGCGTGCCGGTCCACTGCCCGGCCGCCGAGGAAACCGACACCTGGTCGCCGGCTTCCAGGCCCAGGCGCCGGGCATCGTCGGGGTGCACCCTGACGCACGGCGCAGGCACCACCCGCTGGACGCGCTCCGAGCGGCTGAGGAGCACGCCCCGGTCATACAGGAGCCGCTCGGGAACGAGGACCAACTGCCCGCCGGCGTCGCGGGCGGGCAGCCCCGCGTCCACGGGCACAAAGGCCCGCCGCCCGGCCCGGGGCGGGGCGGCAGGCTGCCACCCCCCGGGGTCAATGGCCAGCCCGTCCAGGGCCCCCAACGCCGGCAGGACGCGGGCCATCTCGGCCAGGACGTCGCCCGCCGAGGAAAAGGCCCAGGCCCGCTGGCTCTTGGGCCGCACCAGCCTCCTGGCGGCCTCGGCCAGAATCCACCAGTCGGGCCGCGCCTCGCCGGGCGCATAGCGGGCCGCCCGGATGGCCTGCACACGGCCGGTCATGTTCGTGAAAGTGCCGTCCACCTCGGCGAAACTGGCCGCCGGCAGGACGACGTCGGCGAGCCGCGCCGTGTCCGTCAGGAACAGGTCCTGGACCACCAGGAAGGGGATCCGCTCCAGCGAGCCGGCGGCGCCGGGGCAGTCGCGTGCCGGATCGGCGCCCATGATCCACAGGGCCTTCAGGCTGCCTTGCTGCCCGGCAGCCATCATCTCCTCAAAGCCGAGGCCCGCGGCGGGCGAGAGCTTGCCTCCCCAGAAGCTGGCCAGGCGGCTGCGCACCTTCTGGTCGGCCAGGGACTGCTGCCCGGGAAAGAGGTCGGGCACGGCGCCCATCTGCATGGCGCCCACGGCGTTGTTGTCCCGCGGCACAAAGGCCGCCTCGACACCGCCCAGGAGAAGCGCCAGGTTCTCCACGACGGCGATGGCTTCCGCCTCCCGCTCGCGGCCCTCCTCGCTGGCGGTCAGGGGCCAGTTGGGGCCATAGAGCACGATGGGCTGCCTGGCACCTGCCAGCAGGCGGGCGGCTTCCAGGAGCGACGCGGCCGGCGTGCCGGCGGCCCCTTCCACGGCCTCGGGCCGGTAGCGCTCCAGCCCCGCCCGCAGCTCCTCCAGGTTCAAAGAGCGCTGGAGCCGGCTCCCCACGCCGGCCTCGACGAGGGCGCGCATCAGGCCCTGGACCGCGACCAGGCCACTGCCCGGCCGGTAGCCAATCCATTGGGCGCCAAACTTGACCAGCTCGATCTGCCACGGGTTGAGGGCCAATATCCGGGCCCCGTGGCGCAGCAGGCCCTTTTTCAGCCACAGCTCCACCAGGGGCGCCTCGGTGCTGGGATCAAAACCGGCCAGGAGCACGACGTCCTTTTGCTCCAGGGCAGGCAGGGCCGACAGCAGCGCCGCGCCCGCCGGCACCCGCCCCAGGTGGTCGACGTTATTGCTGCCCAGCGCCGCCCGAAAGAGGCGCTGGAAGAGATAGTTGGCCTCGTTGGTGGCCCGGGTAGAGGCGATGCCGCCGGCGGTCTGTGGCCCGTCCTGGGCCAGGGCCTCTTGCATGCGCCGGGCGATGAGCGCCAGGGCCTCGTCCCACGCAGCCGGGCGCAACTGCCCGTCCTCGCGGACGAGGGGCGTTTGGAGCCGGTCGGGATGGTCCACGAAGCCGTGACCAAACCGGCCGCGGTCGCAGAGCCAGGCATCGTTGACCTGCATGTTCTCCCGCGGCGTGATGCGCCGCAGCTCATTGTTCTTGACGCCCAGCACGACGTTGCAGCCCACGGCGCACAGCGGGCAGACGCTGGCCTGGTTCTCCAGCTCCCAGGGCCGCGCCTCGAAGCGAAAGACGCGGCTGGTCAGAGCGCCGACGGGGCAGACGTCGATGGTGTTGCCCTGCCACTTGCTGGTCATCCCTGGCGCCGCCCCCCCGGGCAGGTGGGGCCGGTCCTCGTAGGTGGACAGGCGCGTGTCGGCGCCCCGTCCAAAGAGGTCCAGCTCGTGGTCGCCGGCCCACTCGTCCAGGAAGCGGATGCAGCGCCAGCAGAGCACGCAGCGCTCCTGGTCGACGACGATAAACTCGCTCAAGGGATGGCGCTTGAGCTTGTGGCGCTTTTCCTCGACGTAGCGGCTCCGCCCGGGCCCGTCCAGGAGGGCCTGGTCCTGCAGCGGGCACTCGCCGCCCTTGTCGCACACCGGGCAGTCCAGGGGATGGTTGGTCAGCAGGAACTCGATGTTGGCCTTGCGCGCCTTGACCGCCGCTTCCGAGGTCCACACGCGGACGACCATGCCCTCCCGCGCGGGCGTCGTGCACGAGGTCTGGAGGGCCACCGCGCCCTCGATCTCGACCAGGCACATGCGGCAGGCGCCGACGGGCACCAGCTTCTCGTGATGGCAGAAGGTGGGGATGTGCACGCCCGCCGCCGTGGCGGCCTCGTAGACCGTGCTCCCGGCGGGGCAGGTGACGGCCGCGCCGTCGATGGTCAAGTTGATCGTTTGCTCTGCCATGTCAGCCAACCATGCACCGCTTCTCGCGAATGTGGAACTCGTACTCGTCGCGAAAGTGGGTGATGCTGCTCACCACGGGGCCCAGGGAGGCATCGCCCAGGGGGCAAAAGCTCTTACCCGCGATATTGTCCGCGATGTCCAGGAGCAAGTCCAGGTCTTCCATGCGCCCGGCGCCTGCCTCGATGCGCCGCAGGATTTTGAACATCCAGTCGGTGCCCTCGCGGCAGGGGATACACTTGCCGCACGATTCGTGCTTGTAGAACCTTGCCAGGCGCTCGGTCAGGCGCACGATGCACGTCTTCTCGTCGATGACAATCACTCCGCCCGAACCCAGGTTTGACCCTGCTGCCAGCAGGGCCTCGTAGTCCAGGTTCGTCTCCAGGGCCACCTGGGCGGGCAGCATGGCCGTCGACGACCCGCCCGGGATGATGGCCTTCAGGGCCGCGCCATTCCTCGGCCCGCCACAAAAGGCGTCGATTAGCTCGCTCATGGGCGTCGCCAGGGGCAGCTCGTAGACGCCCGGCCGCTGGACGTGACCCGACACGGAAAAGAGCTTCAGGCCGGGGCTCCGCTCGGTCCCCCACTGGCGGTACCAATCGGCGCCCTGGGCCACGATGAACGGCACGTTAAAGAGGGTCTCCACGTTATTGACCACCGTCGGCTCGCGGTAGAGGCCCTGGGTCGCGGGGAAGGGCGGCTTGAGCTTGGGATGCCCTCGCTTGCCCTCCAGCGACGACAGCAGGGCGGTCTCTTCCCCGCAGATGTAGGCGCCCGCGCCGGCCAGGATCGAGATGTCCAGGTTGTAGCCGCTGCCCAGGATATTCTTTCCCAGGAAGCCCCGCTCGTAGGCCTCGGCCACGGCCTGTTGCAGGCGGCGGTAGCTCAGGCTATACTCGCCCCGGATATAGACAAAGGCGCGCTCCACCTCGCAGGCAAAGCTGGAGATGGCGATGCCCTCCAGCAGCCCGTGGGGGTCGTGCTCCATGAGCACCCGGTCCTTGAAGGTGCCAGGCTCGCCCTCGTCGGCGTTGCACACCAGGTAGCGGGGGTAGACGCCCCGCGGCAGAAACATCCACTTGCGCCCTGTGGGAAATCCCGCGCCGCCGCGCCCCCGCAGTCCCGACTGGAGCACCACCTCCACAACCTCGGAGGGCTGGTACTGGCCCAGGGTGACCTCCAGCGCCTGGTAGCCGCCGCCCTGGAGATAGACGCCGATCTCGTGGGCGCCCGGCACGCCGACGTTGCGCAATAGCACGTTGCTCTGCATCACTGCTCCCGGTTCCCGGACCTACTCTCCATAGAGCCCCGACCAGGCCCACGTCCCCTTGTTGCTCAGGCTAAAGAACTCGTCTTCGAGGATGCGCTGGTGCAGGCGCTCCTCGCCGGCCAGGCTCTGGAACATGGCCTGGCCTGTCGGATCGGACGTCCTCTCGGCCAGCACCACGTACTGCTCCTCGGCCGACTTCTCGTTTTCGATGGCCCTGGTCAGGACGGCGACCTCGTCCTTCAGCCCGTCCGGCAGGGTCCCGGCCGTCTCGCCCACGACGACCACGGGCGCAAAGGCGGCCATGGTTTGCATCTCGTAGGCAATGAACTGGCCGTCCTTCCGCAGCGAGTCGGCCAGCTCGGCAAGCTTCTCGTAATGATGCTGCTCAAAGGCAGCCAGCCGCCCTAATAGGTCGCGGCCCCGCTCATCCTGCACGTACACGGCCGCCTGGGAGTAAAAAGCCTTGGCCTTGAGCTCGGCCTCCATGGCAATGTCCAGCGCTTCTTCCAATCCTAGTTGGGTCATGGCTCACCGTCCTTTCTGGGTTATCTCTCGAACCCCTACTGGCCGTCACGCCGCAGCGCGTCCAGGATGTCGTCGACCGCGGCCTCGGTCAGGTTCTCGTAGTAGCGGTCGTCGACCTGCATCATGGGCGCCGTTCCGCACGAGCCCAGGCATTCGGCCTCAAACAGGCTGAAGAGTCCATCAGGCGTCGTCTCGCCGGGGCGAATGCCCAGCCTGGACGCCAGGTACTCCAGGATGTGTTCCGCGCCCAGGAGCGAGCACGAGATGTTGGTGCAGACGTGGATCTGGTGCCGGCCCACGGGCCGCCGGTTGAACAGCGTGTAAAAGCTGGCCACCGATCCCACGGCGGTCGCGGGCAAGCCCAACAGGGCCGCCACCTCGTCGATGGCCTCGGCGGGCAGCCAGCCGCCCTGGTCCTCCTGGGCCAGGTGCAGGGCCGGGATCACCGCCGACCGGTGGTCGGGATATTCCTGCGCCGCCGCCAGGATCGCAGCCTTTACCTTTTCAGACAGCAACGATTCCTCCCACTCACAGTTCCCATGGCAGATCGCACGCGCCCCACCGGCTACCTGTCCACCTCGCCCAGGGTGATGTCGATGCTGCCGATCATGGCCACGATGTCCGACAAGAAGCTGCCGGGAGCCATGGCCCGCAACGCCGAGATATTGGAAAAGGACGGGCCACGGATCTTGCAGCGATAGGGCCGCGGCCCGCCGTCCGACACCAGGTAAAAGCCCAACTCTCCCTTGGGGTTCTCCACGCTGCAATACACCTCGCCCGGGGGCGGCGAGAAACCCTCGGTGACCAGCTTGAAGTGGTGGATCACCGCCTCCATGCTGTGGTCCAGCTCATCGCGGGGCGGAAGGGTGAGCTTGCGATTCGGATCCTTCACCGGTCCCGGCCCAATGCGCGCCAGCCGCTCCAGGCCCTGGCGGATGATGTGCGTGCTCTGCCGCATCTCGGCCACGCGCACCTTGTAGCGCGCATAGGCGTCGCCCCCGGGCTGCGTGGGCACCTGAAAGTCGTATTGCTCGTAGCCGCAATAGGGACGGGCCTTCCGCACGTCATAGGCCACGCCGCAGCCGCGCAGCAGCGGCCCGGTACAGCCCAGGCCGATGGCCTGCCCCGCGTCGATGACCGCCACCCCCTCCAGGCGAGAGCGGTAGATGGGGTTGTTGGTGAGCATCACCTCGTACTCGTCCAGGCGCCTGTCGAACAGGTCCACGAACTCGCGGACGGACGGGGCAAAGGCCGGCGGCACGTCGCGGCGCAGCCCGCCCGTGGTAAAGTAGCTGGGCGTGATGCGCGCCCCGCACACCATCTCAAAGATGTCCAGGATCTTTTCCCGGTCGCGGAAGGCGTACTGCAGCAGGGCGTGGATGGTGCCCGACAGGTCCAGGGTCTGCGTGCCGATCCAGATGAGGTGGGCCGCCAGGCGTTGCAGTTCCAGGAGGATGACGCGCACCGCCTCGGCCCGGGGCGGAACCTGGGCGCCGACCAGCGTTTCCACGGCCAGGATGTACGACAGGTCGTTGGACATGCCCGCCACATAGTCCATGCGCGAAGGGTAGGTGGCGAACTGCTGGTAGGTGCGGTTCTCGGCCATCTTCTCAAAGCCCGAATGGAGGTGGCCTATGTCGGGGGCGGCATTGACGATGCGCTCCCCGTCCAGCTCGACCACCACCCGCAGCACGCCGTGGGTCGCCGGGTGCTGGGGGCCCATGTTGATGATCATGGTGTCGTCGCGGCCGCTGAACCAGGGCGGCACGTACGACTCGGCCGGGGGCGCGGGCAGCACCTGCTCTCCCAGGTGCGCCAGGGCCGGATGGTCCTGGTTGACGGTGAACTGCACCGGCTCGCCCCCCAGGGGATAATCCTTGCGCAGGGGATGGCCCACCCAATCGACAGGCAGCATGATGCGGCGCAGCTCGGGATGGCCGCGAAAGTGGATGCCGAACAGATCGTAGGTTTCGCGCTCGTGCCAGTCGGCCGCGGGCCACACCGAGCTCACGCTGTCGACGGCGGGCGGATCGCCGGCGAGGGGTGCCTTGAGGCGCAGCCGCCGGTCGTGGCGCAGCGAGTAGAGCTCGTAAACCACCACGAAACGCGGCGCGAGCCCCAGGCTCAACCGGTCGATGGCACTGACGAACAGGCAAAGGTCGTAGGCCAGGCCCGGCTCGTCGCGCAGGTAGCGGCAGACCTCCAGGATCTGGGCCGCATCTACGACGAGCACGGCGTCGCCGTAGCCTTTGTCCCCGCGGTCGAGCAGGGCGCTGTCGTCCGCCAGCATCGCCTGTGGAAAGCGTTCCCTCAACTGGCTCAGTTCGTTCGCGTGCATGCCTATCTCGGATTCCAGACCAGGGGCAGCGGGCGGCGCCGGCTGCCAGTCTCGTGAAACTGTCATCGGTAGTCGGCGAATTTCTCGCCCTGGATCTTCTCATAGAGCTGCATGAGGCCGTAAAGCAGGGCCTCGGGCCTGGGCGGGCAGCCGGGCACGTAGACGTCCACGGGGATCAGCTTGTCGACCCCCTGGACCATGGCATAGTTTTCAAAGGGCCCCCCACTGGACGCGCAGGCGCCCATGGCAATGACCCAGCGGGGCTCGGGCATCTGCTCGTAGAGGCGCTTGACCACGGGCGCCATCTTTTGCGAGACGCGCCCGGAGACAATCATGACGTCGGCCTGGCGTGGCGTGCCCCGAAACACCTCGGCGCCGAAACGGGCGATGTCGTGCCGCGGCCCGCCGGCGGCCATCATCTCGATGGCGCAGCATGCCAGGCCAAAGAGCAGGGGAAAGGGCGAGCGGCCCCGGCCCCAGTCTACCAGCTTTTCCAGGGTAGTCGTGACGACCGCACCCTCGGGCAGAGCGGTCTCTATTCCCACTCCAGGCCTCCCTTCTTCCAGGCATAGACCAGGCCAAAGACCAGGATAGAGACAAAGACCAGAGCCTCTACGAGCCCCATCCAGCGGGGCGCCAGGTCCCGAAACACCGTGGCCCAGGGAAAGAGCAGAACGATTTCGACGTCAAAGACGACAAAGAGCACGGCATAGAGGTAATAATGGACGAGGAGGCGCCGCCGGGCCGGGCCCACGGGCAGCTTGCCCGACTCGTAGGGCGCCAGCTTGACGGCGTTGGGGCGCCGCGGGCCCAGGAGTGCGGGCGCAAGGACGGCGATGGCCGACAGAACGACGGCCACGATGGCAAAGATCAAGATCGGCCCATAATCAGCGGGCATGTTCGCTCCTCATCCTTGATTGGGAACCGGTTACGTCACCGGCGCAGCCCCTCTGGCTGCCTGGCAAGCGCCAATTGCCGGCAAAAAGATAGCACATTCGCTTGCCTTTGTCAAACTGGACTGGTATGGTCCCCTTGGTCTGTAGAGCGAGAATGCTGAGGGGGACCTTGTTGAGCGTCACCGTTACCGTCGTGGAACAGCGATCCTGCGGACATTATAACCTGGATCAACGGACAGCACAAGCTGGAAATTGCGCGTTATTCCTGGTATAATATCTTTGCGTAATTCATGCGACGGAGGCCAGGAAACCGTGCCAGAGCGAATTCTCGTCATCGACGACGAAGCGAAAATCGTGGACCTGCTGCGGCGCGGGCTGTCGTACGCGGGCTATCATGTGGACGTGGCCTATGACGGCGAAAGCGGGCTGACGCAGGCGCGGCGCGATCCACCCGACCTGGTGATCCTGGACGTCATGATGCCCGGCCTGGGCGGCCTGGAGGTGTGCCGGCGGCTGCGAGCGGAGGGTTGGAGCGACCTGCCCATCCTGATGCTGACCGCCCGGGACGCCGTGCCCGACCGGGTGGCGGGCCTCGACGCCGGCGCCGACGACTACCTGGTCAAGCCCTTTGCCTTCGACGAGCTGTTCGCCCGCGTCCGCGCCCTGCTCCGTCGCCGCCAGCCGTCCGCCGACGCGCAGCTCTTGCGCTTTGGCGACGTCGTCGCCAATCCCGTCACCCGCGAAGTGCGCCGCGGCGACCGCCTGGTCAACCTCACGGCCAAAGAGTTCGACCTGCTGGAGATGTTCCTGCGCCATCCGCGACAGGTGCTCACCAGGGACAGCATCTACGAGCAGGTATGGGGCTATGACTTTGGCGGGGAATCGAACATCATCGAGGTGTACATCCGCTACCTCCGCTCCAAGCTGGAAGCGGAGGGCGAGCCGCGCCTGCTGCAGACAGTGCGCGGCGTCGGATACGCCTTGCGAGAGGAATGAGGTTTGCTGACAGTTGACGTTTTGCGCGAGGAGCGGGCCATCCGCTATCGCCAACGCCCCCATTTGCGTGTTCGCGACGAAAACCAGGCGCTCGAGTTTCTGAACGACGTTGGGATCAGCCTGCTCTTTGGCAACAAGGACATGGAGCTGCCCACCCTGTGGGGCGCCATCTGCGGCGACGACCGGCCGCTGCCGGGCACGAACCGAGATCGCAACCTGAAGATGGCCTGGACCTGGAAGGATCGCCTGCCAATCGCGGGCAAGGTGCTCTACGGCAAGTTCCTGCGAAAGAAGCCGGTCTTTATCTCGCTGGACCTGGCACCCTCCTTTTACGCCCTATCGCCCAACTATGGCAACCTGGCCGAGGACTATTTGCAGGACTACGAGGACGGCCGGCTGTCGGTGGAGGCCAGGCAGGTCTTCGAGGTGCTCCTGGACCAGGGAGCGCTGCCCACCAGCCGGCTGCGCCGCGAGGCGGGATTGGGCGGCAAGGCCAACGCCGGGCGCTTTGACCGCGCCCTGGCCGAGCTGCAGATGGACTTTCGCATCTCCAAGGTGTCCATCTCGGACGCCAACCGCTGGGGCTACTGCTACGTCTACGACCTGCTGCCCCGGCACTTTGCCCAGGTCGTCGAGGCTTCGCGCCACATCGGCGGCAACGAGGCGCGGGAGGCCATCCTCGTCCGCTACCTGCGCTCCGTGGTGGCGGCCACACCGCAGCAGGTGGCGCGCCTCTTTGACTGGCAGCCGGGCGACGTCGAGCGCCTGGTGGCACGCCTGGCCGCCCAGGGCCGCGTGCGGGCCGAGGTGCACATCGAAGGGCTGCCGGGCGAGCACCTCGTCCTGACCGAGTCCTGAGTGTAAGCTCGATAGGCCGCGCTGAGCGCGGCCCGGGCCCTAGGGCGCCCAGCTGATCTGCTGGCGCCACCACTCGGTCACGAGCCCGCCGTCGCCGATGGGAAACAGCTTCCGCCGGCCCGAGCCGTCCGGGTTCATGGCCCACACGGCCCAACCACCCTCCTGGTCCGAGACAAAGGCGATGGCCCGGCCGTCGGGCGCCCACGCGGGCAGCCCATCGTTGGCCGCGTTGTTGGTCAGCCGCCGCAGGCCCGACCCGTCGGTGTTCACGACATAGATCTCCCAGTTGCCCTCGCGGTTGGACATGAAGGCGACCCTGTTGCCGTGGACGTCGGGGGCCGTGTCCTCGCCCCGGTCGGTGATGCGCCTGGTGGCGTGGGCGCCCGCCGCCGACGACATGACGTACAGGCCGCAGGGCGCCGGGTTCTGGGTCACGTCGCAGCCGCTGTACACGATCTGGTCGTTGCCTGCCCAGGCCGGCGACCCGCCTCGCACGTCGTCCGGCCCAAAGTTCAGGGGGCGAACGTCGGGCTTGCGCGCGGCAGCCAGGTTCAACTCGTCGGCCACGTACACCCGCGACTGCTTGTCGCCGTGGCGGGTCGAGCTGAAGGCCAGGCTCCGGCCGTCAGGCGACCAGTCGGCCAGCTCGTCCTCGTGGTTCGCGGATATCTCTTTCAGGCCGCTGCCATCAGGCTTGACCAGAAACATGTTCATATAGTCCCCGCGCTCGCCGTTCACGGCCAGCCACGCCCCATCGGGGCTAAAGGCCGGCTGGTGCATGTACTCGACGACGAGGGCGCGGCCGCTGCCGTCGGCGTTGGCCACGTACGTATCGTACCCTCCCCGCTCGCGGTTCCAGGCCGGGAAGGCGATCCGGCCGCTGAGCGACGCCGGTCGCGCCGTGGGCTGGACGGCACTGGTGGCGGCCGCGGCGGTCGTCGCCACGGGCGTTGGCCCGGCGGCCGGCGGCACGGTGGGCGAGGGGGTGGGCACCGGCTCACCCGCCTGGCACAGAGCCTCCGCCTCCAGGGCCAGGGGATCGTCCGGCTGGCCCTCCAGCACGGCCTCGTAATAGGTGGCGGCCTCTTCGCAGCGGTTCAGATGGGCATACGTGGCCGCCAGCCTGGCTTGGGTCGCCAGGTCCTCCGGCTTGTCGGAGAGAGCCTGTTGCAGCGAAGCGCGGGCCTGGTCGTACTGCCCCAGCCGGTAGTAGGCCTCGCCGATGGCGGCGTAGGTGGTGCCCTTGGGGCGGATGGCCAGGGCATCCTGCAGGGCCATGATGGATGTTACGTAATCCTCGGCCTCCAGGAGCAGGACGCCCAGATCGTGCCGCCGCAGCCACAGCTCGGGCTGCAAGCCCGCGGCGATCTGGAGCTCGCTGGCGGCCCGCCCCATGTCGTTGCTGGCCAGGTGATAGAGCCAGCCGCGGACGCGATGGGCTTCGGCGTTGTTGATGTCCTGGACCAGGGCCAGGTCGGCGTTTTCCACAGCCTCGTTCATCTGCCCCGCGGCCATCTGCACCTCGGCCAGGATGGCCAGGGCCAGGGCGTTGGCCGGCTGCAGCTCCACCGCCTTCTCGGCGTGGACGAGGGCTTCGGCGCCGTCTCCCAGGTCCAGGTAGGCACGGCCCAGCATGGCGGCGGCCCCGGCATCCTCGGGATCGAGCTCCGCGGCCCTCTGGGCGTGGGGCAGGGCATCCTGGGCGCGATCGTCCAGGATCAAGGCCCACGCCCACCCGGCCTCGGGACGGGCGTCTTCGGGCGCCCGGGCCGACAGCTCCTCGTAAATGGCCTCCGCATCCTCGAACTTGCTCCGGCGCGTCAGCGCCTCGGCCTGGATGAGGAGGTCGGCCATCTCCTGGGCCCCGTCACCGGTGGGCTCCGCCGTGGGCGGCTCGGGCGTGGCAACCGGCGCGCCGGTCTCGGTCACGGCCGGCGCCTGGGTCGCGGCGCTCGTGGCGGCCACGGGCAAAGCCGTCGGCGAAGCGGGGCTGACGAGCCCGATCCTCTCGTACACGTCGGGGGCCACGAAATAGACCACGGCAGCAGCCAGGGCCAGGAGGAGCAGCGCGCCGGCCAGGATCAGGCCTGTCATGAGTCCCCTGCTCATGGAGCGCGGGCCGCGGGCCTGGCCCAGCCCGGCCGGAGGACGTGCCACCCGCCGATCCGCTGCCTCGCGGGCGGCCGCCGAAGCACCTGCCATGGGCATGGTGTCTTTGAAGGCCTGGCCGGGTTCCTGGTAAACCAACTCCGTGTCGCCAATGCCAATCCGCTCGCCGTGACGCAGCACGTGGGGCGCCGTGAGACGAATGCCGTTGACCAGGGTGCCGTTGGCGCTGTCCAGATCTCTGACCACAAAGGTGAGGCCCTCTCGTTGGATCTCGGCGTGGAGGCGCGAGGCCTTGGGATCCATCAACTGCAGATCGTTCTCCTCGGCGCGCCCAATGGAGAGGTTACCCCGAATCTCGATCTCGCGCAGCACTCGCCCGCCGCTTTTAACGACCAGGCGAGGGAACAGAGCCTTCTCCACGAGGGTGTTCTCGCTCGTCATCGCACGCTCCTTTGACTGCGTAATCAAAACGATTATAACACGGAAGGAATCGCGCGGCAAATCGGCGCATTGTTGGCTGT
>JAAYZQ010000493.1 GCA_012514775.1 Anaerolineaceae bacterium | reverse complement strand
GGCCGCAGGGGCAGGCCGTGGCCGCCGGTGTCCTCGTACGGTTCCAGCATCCAGGCCGTGTGCGCGCCTTGGCTGCCGTCGGTGAACATCTTGACGTGGCCGACGCGCAGCCAGTCGTCGCCAAAGCCGCTGCGCAGGCCCAGGGCGATGGCCTCGTCCAGGTGGGTGCCCGCGACGTGCATCCACAGGCGCAGCGCCAGCGCGCCTTCGGCCCGCAGCCGCTGGTAGGCGCGAAAGGCGGGCGGCCCGTCGTGGCCATCCATGAGCCGGTAGTCGTGGACGCCCGTCAGGCCCAGGCGGTGGAGCAGGGGAAAGCCCTGGCGCATGGCGGCCACCGTCTCGTCCTCGGTGGGCGGCGGGATAACGGCCGTCAGCAGGTCGATGGCTCGCTCGCGCAGCCCACCCGCCGGCCGGCCCTCCGCGTCGCGGTCGATGATCCCGCCCGGCGGGTCGGGCGTGTTACCGTCGATACCCGCCGCCCGCAGGGCGGCGGCGTTGCACACGGCGAGGTGCAGGTCGCTGCGCCACAGGGCCACCGGGTGATGGGGCGCCACGTCGTCCAGGTCGGCGGCGACGGGCGTCCGCGCCACGTCCCAGTGGGTCTCGTCCCAACCCTGGCCCAGGATCCAGCTCCCGGCCGGCAGCTCGCGGGCCCTGGCGGCCACCCCCTGGCGCAGCTCCTCCAGCGAGCCGGCGTCCGCCAGCTTGAGCTGCTCCAGCCCCAGGCTCCAGTCCTGGTAGTGCACGTGGCAGTCGTGGAAGCCGGGCAGGACGCGGCGGCCCTGCAGGTCCACGACCTCATCGCCGGGCCCCGCCAGCGCCCGGATCTCGTCGTCGTTGCCCACGGCGCGGATGCGCCCTGCCCGCAGGGCCACGGCCGTGGCGCGGGGATAGTCGGGGTCCTGGCTGTACACCTTGCCGTTGACCAGCACCAGATCTGTCATGGCTTGCTCCTTTTCCACGTTGGGTGGTCACCCGGCGCCGGACTGCCCCGGCGCGGCGGCCTGCCCCTCACACCGAGGCGTCCACGGCCGGGCCGCCCGGCCCTGCGTCCGCCCCCAGCGCCCGGGAGATGTCCCAGGCGGCCTGCCGGACCATGGGCGCCAGGCGGGTGTCCAACTCCTGGCGCGACACGCGGGCGCCGGGCACCGAGATGTTGATGGCCGCCACGATGGCGCCGCCCCGGTCGCGGACCGGGGCCGCTACGGAGCGCACGCCGGCGGCCAGTTCCTCGTCGTTGACGGCATAGCCCCGCCGCCGTACCCCTTCCAGGTCGGCGAGGAGGGCGTGCAGGTCGGCCGCCGCGTTGGGCCCGCTCCCCGGAAAGGGCCCCTCGCCGAGGAGCGCCCGCAGCTCGGCGGGCGACAGGTCCATCAACTGCGCCTTGCCCATGGACGTGCACCAGGCGGGCAGCCGCGAGCCGATCTCCAGCCCCACGTTCAGGATGCGCTGCGTCTTGATGCGGGCGACGTAGACGATCTCGTCGCCGTCGCGGACCGACATGTTGGTCGTCTCGCCGCAGCGGGCGGACAGCGCCTTCAGGAAGGGTTGGGCAACCTGCACCATCTCCAGGCTGTCGAGGGCGGCAAAGCCAAAGCGCAGCAGCTTCAGGCTGGGGCGATACAACCTCGTCTCCGGGTCGCGCTCCAGGTAGCCGAGTTGTTCGAGGGTGTGGATAAAACGAAAGGCCGTGCTCTTTTCCAGGCCGGCCCGGGCGGCGGCCTCCGTGAGGCTCAACTGCTGCCGCTCGCCCGCAAAAGCCTCCAGCATCTGCATGCCGCGTGCCAGCGCGGACACAAAGTAGCGGTCGTCGGGTTGCGCCATGTTCCGGTTTCGTTCCTCAAAACCCAGTTTGAGCCTGCGAAACGCAGTATGCCACAGGTGAGGAGAGCCGTCAAATCTGGCGAGGAGCGCCGTTATCCCAGTTCAGATCCGAAGGGTCAAGGCCGTTCCGGCGGATTTGACAGACAGTGCCAGCCGTGGTATCCTCGGTGGCGCAAGGCAACGCCACGATTGTTTCTCATGAGCAGCGGGGTAGGATTCGAGAACAAGGTACAGGATGCGGAGCGGATGGCAGCTACGATGAAGACAAAACCGCACATCCTGATTGTAGAAGACGACGCCGACATGCGGAGGCTGTTGGTCGATCTCCTCGAGCCCGAATACCGGGTAGCGGCGGCGGCTGCACCGCGCCAGGTCCTTGCCCTCTGTGAGGCGCAGCGCTTTGACCTGGCTTTGCTGGATGTTCGTCTGCCCGAGATGTCCGGCCTGGAGCTACTGCCCCTCCTTCGCGGCCTCGACCCGAGCATGAGGGCCGTCTTGATGACCGTTCGCGGCGTCGTCCCGGATGCCGTCAGGGCCCTTCGGGACCTTGGGGTGTCAGACTATATCGAAAAACCGTTCGAAATCGAGGATTTGAGGCAGCGGCTGCGGCGTGCACTGGCCGGCTTGCAGAGGGATCGGCTGGTGATCGTGGGTGACCTGGTGCTGGATGCGGAGGCGGGCTGCGCCCGGCGCGGCGACACGCCGTTGCCCCTGTCCCGCCAGGAGTTTGACCTGCTGCTTTACCTTGCCTGCCACCGGGACCGCCCCATTTCCTGGCAGGAACTGGTGAGGCAG
>JAAYZQ010000492.1 GCA_012514775.1 Anaerolineaceae bacterium | reverse complement strand
TGGCAGCGCGCCCTCCAGGCCGAGGATGGGTACGTCGTGACCGCCTGACGATGAGGGAACACTGTGGCGCGACGGAGCAGGGGTGCGCGCTCCGCCTTCAGAGCAGTCACGGCAGCAGTACTCCGGTGCCTTTGGAGGCAATATCGATGAGCGTCACGATCATTACCGAAGCCATGGCTTGGAGGATCGTCGCACAGTTTGTCCGCGAGATAACACAGAACGACGAGGGCGGCGTTCTCGCCGTCTACGTCATCGGTTCTCTTGGTGGTGGGTACTTTTGTCCTGGTCGAAGCGATGTCGATACCGTCATCATCGTGCAGAACGACGCGCCGATAACGCAGGAAGAGATCGATGTAGTCGCCACCAGGTACTGGCACGAGTTCGACATCCCCAAGGGTTTCGGCTCCATCATGATGCGCGAACACGAACTGTTCCCGCCCTACGATAGAAGCCGCGTAGAGGATTTCGAGTTTTCCGTGGAGGTGGCGAGGCTCAAGATACAGGGGAAGCAGGTCTACAAGTCCTATCGACTTGCGGATGTGCCCATGCCCAGCAGGGACGACCTCATCTGCGATGCCATTATCATGGAGAACTGGTTGGACAACGAGTTTGGGTACCCGATGTTTGACAAGCTCAAGATAACGGGATGCATCAACTGTATATTGGGCTACATGAGAAGATATCTGATGATAGAGCAAGGCGTATACGAGTTCAACAAGCACAAGGTGATAGATTCCTATCTACAGCATTCGCCCCCGCTCGTGGATCTGCATCTGTTCCAGAGAGTGCAAGTCGCGCTGCACGATCCGTCCTTGGGCCAGGGCCAACTCCTGAATGAGTTGAGGCGGTTCGGCACACAGATGCGGGACTATATGAACATACGTCTGCTGAGCCTAGATCTCAGCCGATGATGCGCACCGCTCCTCTGCAGGGGCGACGTACGTGCTCAAGGCCACTCTGCAGCGGAGGTCCGCTGGCCAAAATAGCCGCGTCGTCTGCCGAGGAAGGTTCAACCCGGCGGGCACAGTGTGGAATTGGGGAGCCCGCTGGGACGCGGCCTGCCCTGATGGCCAGGAACCTGCCGCCCGAGTGCAGGTCGTTTGTTGATCAGCCGGGAATATCGCACGTACGCGGCACTATGCTGGTTCTCCACGCAGCAGATCCGGGTCTACCGCGCCTCCAGGGGCCCGAGGAGCACGGAATCCGCCGCGGGGAGGCCGGCGACGTCCAGGAGGGGCTGGTTCTCCATCTCTGGGAACGTGTACATCCCCACCCGCATCGCGTAGGGGCCCGGCGGGGCGTCCTCGGGGATGGTGAGGGCGAAGGACTGGACCACGAGGTCGCCCACCTGCCAGGCGTGCGTGGGGAGCGTGCCGCCGTCGGCCTGGGCCAGCCGGGCGCCGTCGGCGTCCAGCAGATGGTTGAACATGTGGTAGGAGCGGCCGGGATTATGCCACGCTTCCGCCAGCCGCCAGCCGATCCGCCAGACGACCGTCTCCCCCGGCGCCAGGGTGCCCTCCAGCCGGTAGCCGAGGAACTCCACGCCGTTCGCCAAGAGCGCCCGCTCGCCGACGGGAACGAGATCCGGCGCCACGCCGCCCCGCAGCCGGCCGACGGTTAGCGGGGCCTCGCCCGCGCGGCCCGGCACCTCCTGCAGGTCCTCGACCGCGCCAAAGACCGCGTAGGCATCCAGCCCCGCCTCGGCGCCCGGGGCCACCACCAGGGCGGCGTCCTCCGGCGGAAAGAGCGCCGCGCGGGTGCCGTCCACCAGCCGGTGGGGGACACCGTAGAAATGGATCCCCAGCACGGCGGCCCACTCGTCGGAGGTGGCGTTATCCCCGGGCACCAGGAGCACGGCGGAGGGAGCCAGCGCCCGCGCCTCTCCCGCGGCGCGGACCTGTTGGCCGAGGGGAAAGCCGAACCCACCGGGCGTGACCTGCGCCCCGAGCGCCACGAGGAGGGCCACGCTCAGGGCCCCCTGAGCGGCCGCCGCCAGCCCGCCGAGCCCCCCCAGCGCTGCGCGGGCCCGGCCCCCCACCGCACCCACCAACGCCCCCGCCAGGAGCGGCGCCGCGGGCAGCGCCACCGCCAGGTAGTGCAGGTGCACGGGCGTCGAGTGTCGGGTAAAGAGCACCAGGGGCATCGCCGCCCACAGCGCGGCAAGGAGGGCGGCCCACGTCGCCGCGTCGCGTCGGCCCTGGAAGAATCGCACCATGCCGACCAGCGCTCCGCCGACGAGGAGCGCCAGCACCGCCCCCGCCGCGAGCCGCTCGACCAGGAACCAGCCGGTCCCCCAGTCTGCCGCGGCGGCGCCGAGGAGGGCGTGGGCGCCGTCGCCGGTGAGCATCGTCCGCCAATAGTGGGCCGCCGTGGAGTCGGCCACGGCGCCATCAGACGTGGCGCTACCGATGATCGCCAGCACCCCCGCCCGGTCGCGCCACAGGTACAGGGCATAGGGGGCGGCCAGGAGCCCGCCGAGGGCCACCCCGCCGGCCACCTCCCGCCAAGGAAGCCGCCGCCGGCCGATCAGGAACAGCGCCGCCGATACCGGGGCCAGGGCCAGGCCGGTGAAGTGGGTCATCGTCGCCGCGGCCAGGAGCGCCAGGTGCGCGCCGACGGCCCAGCGCCGCCCCTCCAGGAACCCGGCGTATCCCGTCGCCACGCAGGCCATGGCCAGGGGCGGCATGAGGTCCGGCTGCCAAATCTGCCGGGAGTAGAAGACCGCCCAGGGGTTGGCGGCGAACAGCGCCCCGGCGACGAGGCCGGCCAGGACCCCCCAGTAGCGCCGCGCCGTCCACCAGGTCAGCACCACGCCGGCCAGGTTCAGGAGCCCGGTAAAGAGGACCGCCGACAGGGGGCTCTTCCACAGCACCAGCGGCAGGGCGTAGAGGTAATCCGCCAGGGGCGGCAGGTACACCCCCACGGAGGACTGGGTGCCCCACAGGGGGAACGCGCGCCCCTCGACGATGCCCAACGCCAGCGAGGCGATGT
>JAAYZQ010000491.1 GCA_012514775.1 Anaerolineaceae bacterium | reverse complement strand
GGGCCGGGCTGTTGACCGGTCGCTACCCCGTTCGAACCCTGATGACCAACCCTCTCTTCTCCACCCACGATGCCATGAACCTGGTCATGGACGTCCTGGGTCGCTACTCCTACAGCGTGACCGGCATTCCCGGGGACGAGGTGCTTCTACCGGAGGTGCTTCAGCGCCGGGGATACCGGACCGGGCTTGTGGGGAAATGGCACCTGGGCAGCAGACACGGCCATCTGCCCAATGACAGGGGCTTTGACTCGTTCTATGGGGCGCTGTGGAGCAACGACGACCAGCCCTACGCCATTTACCGAGACGACCAGGTTGCCATTCCGGCGCCGGCCGATCAGAACCTCCTGACCCAACATCTGACCCGCGAGGCGCTGGCCTTTATCCGCGCCCACAGGGACAGGCCGTTCTTTCTCTACCTGGCCCATGTCATGCCCCACGAGCCCATCCATGCCTCGGACAGTTACCGGGGCCGGTCAAGGGCAGGGCTCTATGGGGACGCCGTTAACGAGGTGGACTGGAGCGTGGGCCAGATCCTGGATACACTCGACGCGCTGGGATTGGCGGGCAAGACGCTCGTGATGTTGAGCAGTGACAATGGCCCCTGGTGGCAAGGCGATCCCGGTCCGGCCAGGGGGAGAAAGTTGCATATCTTTGAAGGTGGGTTCCGCGTCCCTTTCCTCGCCAGATGGCCGGGCGTCATCCCCCCGGGCACCAGCACGCCAGAGCCGGCCATGAACCTGGACCTGTTCCCCACCTGCCTGCAGCTTGCCGGCGTCCCGCTACCCCAGGACCGCATCGTCGATGGGCGGGACCTTTTACCCCTCCTGACCGGCGCATCGGCATCGCTGCACGACACGCTATTGTTCTACGACATACGGAATCTGGTGGGTCTGCGCCGGCAGGAGTGGAAATATTACCGGCGCTACACCACTGACAACGCTGCCTATTGGCCCCTGCGCCAGGGGCCGTTCCTCTTTAACCTCCATAGGGACCCGACCGAATCGTACAGCCTCATCGAATCGGAGCCGGCCCTGGCGTCCGAGCTGGCGGCCATACTGGAGGCAGCCGACGCCGCCATGATGGCCAACCTCCGAGGCTGGCTATAAAGGCCAGGTGGGCGCTGCAATTTATCCCCATCATCGAGCGGCTGACCTCCGAGACTCGGCCGCTGGCCGGTAGAGGCAGGGGGGCAGCAGCCGGCGCCAAGCGCCCTCCTCTACCAACAGGTCGGCCGCATAGCCAGCCACCACTCCGTGAAACCGCGGCAGTGGAACCGTACGACAGTGTGCCGGATAGGGATAGGGAAGCGGGCGATACAGCGCCGCTCGTCGCCGGTATTGAGCCAGAGGCGCAGGCCAAGGCCTGAATTCTTCGCTTGACGGAATAGGATGTCGAGTGTATGATATTGTCATCATGGATAGACGAGAGATCGAGGTATCGGGCCTTCGGATCGCGTACCGACAGGCCGGTTCTGGACCCCCGCTCGTGCTGCTGCACGGGGGCGTTGAAGACAGCCGTGCATGGACACGGCAGTTGGAAGGCCTTGCCGACGAGTTCACGGTGCTCGCTTGGGACGCGCCGGGTTGTGGCCATTCCACGGACGTACCAGAAACGTGGCGGCTAGCCGAGTTCGCGGACGCACTGTTAACCTGGTTGCGCGAATTGAACGTGGATTACCCGCACGTTCTTGGGTTGTCCTGGGGTAGTTCTGTGGCGCTAGAGTTCTATCGCAGACACTCCGCAGTTCCTGCGTCGCTGATTCTTGCCTCTGCATACGCAGGGTGGGCGGGTTCACTGCCGCCTGAGGAGGTCGCGGTCCGACACAGGAGCGTCCTCGCCGAGGCAGACCTTCCCCGGGAGGAGTTGTCGAAGGGATGGCCCGGCGTCTTTAGTACCGCGGCGACGCCAGAGCTGATCGAGGAAGTGATGAGCATGGCGGCCGATAACAGTGGGCTCGTCCACCCGGGCGGATATCGGGCGATGGCGCATTCGATGGCCGAGGCCGACCTACGGGATGTCCTGCCTCAAATCCGCGTACCAACTCTTTTGTTGTACGGAGAGCTGGACGAGCGCTCGCCACTTCACATCGCAAAAGACCTTCGCGCGCAGATCCCAACTGCGGAGCTCGCGGTGATCCCGGGCGTAGGTCATCTGGCGAATGTGGAGGCACCTGCCGCGTTCAACGCCGAGGTTCGACGATTCGTACGAGCGGTGGCGCACCCTTGAGCGAGTGAAGCGGCTACCTATTCGTACTGGCGCAAGAGGGCTGCGCCCAACAACTCGTTGCACCCCACGCCTGATCGAGGTTGCCAGTGTTGCCGCTCTGATATCGTTGTACACATCGGGTGCCCCCCTCTGATCGCCGCTCGGCCAGGGCCGGGAGAAGAATCGAACTTTGCGTCATTTACATGATGTTAATTTGACAAAGTCTCTGGCTGGGTATATACTCACAGACCTGCACTGGCGCAAAACTTGTTCACGTGCGGTTGCCTGGAGAATGGCTGAGGACTCCTGGAAGTGACATTTGCCGCGAAGAGTACCGAACCCATTCAGTCCAGGAAGCCGGTGAATAGGCCGGAATCGTTCGGTCTACTCCAAAGTTGGGCGGCCACACCACGCCAGTGGTAGATTAGCAATCAGGAGGTCAGCAGGATGAGTGATAGTCAGCAGATTGTGCCATCGCTGTGGTTCGACAAGGAAACCGAAGAAGCTGTCAACTTTTACGTCTCTGTCTTTAACGGCTCACCCCACAAGCGACCCGACTCCAGGATCATTAGCATCACGCGCTACGAGAAAGGCATGGAGGTTCCTGGGGGCGAGGAGCTGGAGGGCAAGGTAATCACCGCCATCTTTGAGCTAGCTGGCCAGCGCTTCATGGCCCTGGACGGAGGCCCGATCTTCAAGTTCAACGAGGCAGTGTCGTTCTACGTGGAGTGTGAGGACCAAGAGGAGGTCGACTATTTCTGGAACAGGCTGTCCGCGGTTCCCGAGGCCGAGGCATGTGGCTGGCTCAAGGACAGGTTCGGGTTGTCCTGGCAGATCGTCCCCAGGCAAATGGGCGACCTCCTGGGTAACCCGGACAGGAAGAAGGCTTTGGCCGCCACCAATGCAATGCTCAAAATGAAAAAGCTCGTCATCGCGGATCTCCAGAAGGCGTTCGACGAGGCTTAGACTACCTTCTGGCTGCCTGGCGATTCG
>JAAYZQ010000490.1 GCA_012514775.1 Anaerolineaceae bacterium | reverse complement strand
TAATGACCGCCGTCGGCCGCTGTGGCAGGGCCAGCAGTTGCTGCATTGCCTTGCAGCCGGCCGCGGGGCCGGCTTCGCTCTGGACCACGAGGGCCGGATCGAAGTCGATGCCGGCCTCTTCCAGGGCCTGGCGATAGCCGGCAAAGCGCTCGGAGCTGAGCGCGCTGGAGAGCACGCGGCGAATGAGCGCGATGCGGCGATGACCCAGGTCGAGGAGGTGTTGCACCGCCAGTTGCCCACCGGTGTGGTCGTCGTTGGCGATGCAGTCCACGTCGGGCAGATCGTGTTCCAACACGATGTTTGGAATGCGCGCCTGGCGCAACAGCTCGACCAGCTCCAGGGGGTTGGTCGAGGGAATCATGACCACCCCATCGACCTGCTTGGCCCGCAGCATCTCCACGAACCGCTTTTCCTGGATCGGATCGCGGGCGCTGTCGCACAGCAACACCAGGTAGCCCGCCTCCGTGCACACGTCCTCCATGCTGCGGGCAATTTCGGCATAGACGGGGTTGGTCAGGTTGGGGATGAGCAGCCCGATGGTAAAGCTCTGCTGGCGGCGCAGGCTGCGTGCCAGCTCGTTGGGATAGTAACCCAGCTCCTCGATGGCTTGCTCGACTTTGGCGCGTGTTTCGGGCGAGACGGGGCGAGGACCATCGTTTACGACGTAAGAGACCACGGCTACGGAGACGCCGGCTCGCGCAGCGACGTCCTTTCGGGTGACCGGTCTTGATCGCGGCACGCGTTGCCTCCTTGTCTTCATCCCAATCTACTCGAAGTGTCTACTCGAATAGTCTACACGAGTAGATTATATCATATTGTGCGGGGTGTGTCAAGGGGTTTGCGAGCGAATTTCAGGGTCCGGTCAAGGTGGCGATCGCCTTCGGGGAGGGCCGGCTTGGAACGACTCTGCCAACGGCGGGTGTGCCACCCCGCCGGCGCCCGGCTCACCGGATGGCGGTGCACCGGTGGCGCATCAGCTCCATGCCCCACAGCGAGATCGTCTCGACATAAGTCATGCCGCACTTCTCGATGACGCGCCGCGAGGCGAGGTTGTCGGGGTGGACCAGGGCGATGATGTGGTCCAGGTCCAGTTGGGTGAACCCGAAGTGCAGGGACGCCAGGGCGGCCTCCGTGGCGTAGCCCTTGCCCCAGAAGGGCCGGTCGAGGGCGTAGGCCACCTCGATCTCGTCCAGCTCGGGCAGGTACTGCAAGCCCGCCCAGCCGGCGATCTCCTCCTCGCCCTCCGGCACCAGGCCCCAGTGGCCGCAGCCGTGCTTTTCCCAGTGGGCCACCTGCCTGGCGACAAAGCGCTGCATCTGTTCCAGCGACGGGGCCGACGGGATGGGCATATAGCGCCGCACGTCGTCCGACTGGTACAGGCGCTGCAGCGCCTCGGCATCGGCCGCCCGGAAGGGACGCAGCACCAGGCGAGGTGTCCGGATCGAAGGATAGGGCGAGTCGGCTGTTTCGAACATTCTCCACTCTCGTTGTGTGACTTGATGGACGGCGGGTAGTGCTGTTCACCAGTAGATCAACGCCGGAATGCTCGCCGCCGTTCACGGCCATTCTCGTCCGGTGGCTATTGACAATCGGCCCCCGCTACCCTATAATGAAAGTGGACGTACCGTCACCACACAGCGCCCACGCAACACGTCGGAATGCCGGGTCGAGGCCACGAACGTTCGGAAGCGGAAGAGAGGTGAAGTATGGTTACCCGCATCCTTGTTCCGTTGGATGGTTCGGAGCTGGCCGAGCAGGCGATCCCTTGCGCCGCCATGCTGGCCGGCGGGCTGCCGGCCGAGATGGTCCTGTTCCGCGCCGTCTCCATCGAGCCCGATGCCCAGGACGCCCTGGGCAGGGCGGGCATGAAGGCCGGGTCGCTCCTGCTCCAGCTTGCCATGGAGGCGGAGGACTATTTACGGGGGCTGGTGGTGGAGTTGCACGCCAGGGGCCTCACGGCCCAGTACGCCTTCCGGGAGGGACCGGCGCCGGAGGCCATCCTCGACTATGTCTCGACCTCGGGCATTGACTACATCGTGATGGCCACCCACGGCTACAGCGGCTTCAAGCGGTGGACCCACGGCAGTGTGGCCGAGCGGGTCTTGCAGGCGGCGCCCGTGCCCCTGCTCCTGATGCGCGCCTGCGAGGCGGGGCGCGCCGGGGCCCACGAGGCGACGCTCTGCCGCCGGATCCTGGTGCCGTTGGACGGCTCGCGCCTGGCGGAGGGGATCTTGCCGGTGGTCTCGGCCGTGGCGCGGGCCCTCGACTCGCACCTGATCCTCTTCCAGGTGCCCATCGCCTACGTCTCCAGCTCGATGACCGGCGACTGGTACCTGCCCATTCAGGGCGCCCTGGAGACGGCCGAGAAGGACGCACAGGCCTACCTGGACCACGTCGCCGGCCAACTGGCCGAGGAGGGGCTCGCCGCCACCACCGCCCTGTCGGTCGGCTCCGTGGCGGCGTGCATCGTCGAGTACGCCGAGGCCCACGACGTCGACCTCATCGCCATGTGCACTCACGGCCGCACCGGCCTGGCGCGCTGGGCCCTGGGCAGCGTCGCCGACCGCGTGCTGCGCGCCGGCACCAAGCCCTTGCTCCTCGTCCGGGCGAGCTGATAGGCGTGTCGGCCCCACGGAGGCGCGCTACCACAAATGTGCCGGTTCTTCTCCCCCAATCGTAGGAAAGGACCGCCCCTCCGGCGGTCCTTTTTTGCCGGCTCGAATCCCCTCTTTGGGGGATGCCGGCCGCTCGGGATCGTGATATCCTGGCAGATGCCGGGCTGCGTGCCGGTCTTTCGGCCGGCCGGATCAACCACCGATTAAGCGACGTGACGTCCGCTAGATCTTGTGGTATACTGGGCCGGCCGGACAGGGAAAAAGAGGGAGGACAGGCATGTCCGTCTCTCCAGGGGAAAGGAGAACACAAATGAAATCCGTCGTGATCTACGAATCTGTCTATGGCAACACCCGGATCATCGCCGAGGCCATCGCCGCCGCCCTGCCTGGCGAGGTCAAGCTGCAAAACGTGACCGGCGCCAGCGTCGCCGGCCTGGAGGCGGGCGACCTCCTCGTCGTCGGGGCGCCCACCCATGGCGGCCGGCCGACAGAGACCACCCAGGGCTTTCTCGACCAGCTCCCGGCCAACTCCCTGGCCGGGATCCGCGTCGCCGGCTTTGACACCCGCCTCACCGCCAAGTGGGTGCGCATCTTTGGCTACGCCGGCCCGCGCATCGAGGCCGCCTTGGGCGAAAAGGGCGGGACCCCTGTCGGCTCGCCGGGCGGCTTTTTCGTCAAGGGCAAAGAGGGTCCGTTGGCTAACGGCGAGGTGGAGCGCGCCGCCGCCTGGGCCAAACAGATCGCGGGCTGACCGCCACCCCGCCCGTGCCGGTTCCCGGCCGGCGCGGGCAAGGCTAGAACGGGAGGTGACCATGTCGTGGCAAGGACAACTCAAGGGCGATTCGCTGTCGTGGCTGCTGGAGCCCGACTCCCCGGGGGTCCGCTACCTGGCGCTGCGCGACCTCCTGGACCGGCCGGGTGACGACCCGGAGCTGTTGGCCGCCCGCCAGGAGGCCCACGCCCAGGGGCCCATCGCCGCCATCCTGGCGGCCATGGAGCCCGGAGGCTACTGGGTGGAGCCGGGGGCAGGCTACTACCCAAAGTACCGGGGCACCGTCTGGTCGCTCATCACCCTGGCGCAACTGGGCGCCTCAACCGAGGTCGACCCACGGGTAGCGCAGGCGTCTGAAACCATGCTGGAGCAGAGCCTGCTGCCCGCCGGGCAGTTCGGCATCGGAGGCACCCCCTCCAGCACGGCCGACTGCCTGCAGGGCAACCTGTGCTGGGCCCTGCTTGCCCTGGGCTGCGACCCCCAGCGCCTGGACCCCGCCTTCGAATGGATGGCCCGCACCACCACCGGTGAGGGCCTGGCCCCCAATACCGACCGGCACGCGCCCCTGCGCTACTATGCCAGCAAGTGCGGCCCCCTCTTTGCCTGCGGCTCCAACAACAAGCTGCCCTGCGCCTGGGGCGGCGTCAAGGTGATGCTCGCCTTCGGCCGCTGGCCGACCGCGCGCCGCACGCCCCTCGTGGAGCGGGCCATCGGCCAGGGGCTCGACTTTTTCCTGGGCACCGACCCGGCGACGGCGGCCTATCCCTGTGGCTGGGCCCCCAAGCCCAGCGGCAACTGGTGGAAGTTTGGCTTCCCGGTCTTTTACGTGACCGACCTGCTGCAGCTCGCCGAGGCCCTGGTCTCCCTGGGCTGCGGCGACGACCCCCGCCTGGCCAACGCCCTGGCCCTCATCCGTGACAAGCAGGACGCCCAGGGACGCTGGCCCCTGGAATACGACTATGCCGGCAAGACCTGGGTAGAGTTTGGGCCCAAACGCCAGCCAAACAAGTGGGTGACCTTGCGGGCGCTGCGCCTGCTGAAAGCCGCCGGCGCGCCCGACGATTGACGAGCCAGGGAGGCTGCATGAGGTACGGCTATTTCGACGACGAGGCCCGGGAGTATGTCATCACCCGGCCCGACACACCTCAATCGTGGAGCAACTACCTGGGCTCCACCGAGTACGGCGCCATCATCACCAACAACGCCGGCGGCTATGGCTTTTTCCGCTCCGGCGCCCGGGGGCGGTTCCTGCGGCTGCGCTTTAACGGCGTCCCGGCCGACCAGCCGGGACGCTATCTCTACCTGCGCGACGCCGACAATGGCGACTACTGGTCCGCCTCGTGGCAGCCCGTGGGCAAGCCCCTGGACCGCTACCGGTCCACCTGCCGCCACGGCACGGGCTACACGACCATCGAGTCGCACTATGACGGCATCGCCAGCCAGGTGACCTACTTTGTGCCCCTGGGGCGGGCCTTCGAGTACTGGTGGCTGCGTGTAACCAACGAGGGCGACCGCCCCCGCCGGCTCTCGGCCTTTACCTTCTGCGAGTTCACCAACCAGTGGGACACGGTCCAGGACCAGGTGAACCTCCAGTACTCCCTCTTTATCGTCCGGGGCAGCCTGGAGCACGGCCTGCTGCGCATCGCCATCCATGACAACCTGACGCCCGAGGGCGGGGGCTTTTACCTGCACGACGCCGCCAGCCACGCCTGGATGGCCCTCGCCGGCGCGCCCCTGGCCGGCTACGACACCAGCCGCGAGGCGTTCCTGGGCCCCTACCGGGGCTATCACAACCCGCTGGCCGTCGAGCGCGGGGAGTGTTCCGGCAGCGACGCCTACGGCGACAACGCTTGCGGCTGCCTGCAAGCCGACCTCGTCCTGGCCCCGGGCGAGAGCCGCGACCTCCTGGTGCTCCTGGGCATCGGCGACGCCCGCACCGTCGGCCGCATCAACGTCGCCGAGTTCTCCTCGCCCGAGCGGGCCGCCCTCGAGCTGCAAAAGCTCAAGGACCACTGGCACGCCCGCCTGGGCAGCCTGGAGGTGGACACACCCGACGAGGATCTGAACCACACGGTCAACGTCTGGGGCCTGTACAACTGCCTGGTCACCTTTGCCTGGTCGCGGGCCGCCAGCCTGGTCTACAACGGCGAGCGCGACGGCCTGGGCTTTCGCGACTCGGTGCAGGACATCCTGGGCGTCGCCGCCGCCATCCCCGACCTGGCCCGCCAGCGGCTGGAGTTGCTGCTCACCGGGCAGTTGTCCAACGGCGGGGCCATGCCCATCGTCCGCCCCTTCGAGCACCGCCCCGGCCACGAACAGGGCCCCGACCCCCAGGAGTACCGCTCCGACGACTGCCTGTGGTTCTTTAACGCCGTTCCCGCCCTGGTGGGCGAGACGGGCGACCTGTCGTTCTACGACAAGGTGCTGCCCTACGCCGACGAGGGCGAGGCGACCGTCCTGGGCCACCTGCGCCGCGCCCTGGAGTTCAACCTGGAGCGCCGCGGCCGCCACGGCCTGCCCTGCGGCCTGGCCGCCGACTGGAACGACTGCCTGCGCCTGGGCTACCACGGCGAGAGCCTCTTTGTCGCCTTCCAGCTCCGCCTGGGGCTCACCACCTATGCCGAGATCGCCGGGCGGCTGGGCAAGGACGGCGAGGCCGCCTGGGCCCTGGCCCGCCGCGACGAGCTCGACGCCAGCATCCAGGCCTGCGCCTGGGATGGCGAGTGGTTTATCTGGGCCATCGGCGAGGACGGCACGGTGTACGGCGCCCGCGACGCGGCCGAGGGGCAGGTCTACCTCAACACCCAGCTGTGGGCCGTCATCAGCGGCGCGGCCACGCCCGAGCAGGCCGCGCGCTGCATGCAGACCGTCTACGAGCGCCTGGCCACCCCCTACGGCCTCATGCTGTCGGCGCCGCCCTTTGTCCGGACGCCCATCGACGTCATGCGCGCCGTGGTCTTTAACCCCGGCGTCAAGGAAAACGCCGGCATCTTTAACCACACCCAGGGCTGGGGCGTCATGGCCGACTGCCTCCTGGGAGAGGGCGACCGGGCCTACCGGACCTATCGCGCCTCCATGCCCGCCGCCTACAACGACCGCGCCGAGATCCGCCAGATGGAGCCCTACGTGCAGGGGCAGACCACCTATTCCACCTACTCGCCCCGGGCCGGCAACGCCCGCACCTCGTGGCTGACCGGCGCCGCCGCCTGGGCCTACTACAGCGCCACCCAGTACATCCTGGGCCTGCGGCCCGAGCTCGACGGCCTGCGCGTGGACCCCTGCATCCCCAGCACCTGGCCGGGCTATAAGGCACGGCGCCTGTTCCGCGGCCACGCCGTCGACGTCGAGGTACGGAACCCCGACGGCGTCTGCCGCGGCGTCCGCAGCCTGTCCCTCAACGGCCGCCCCCTGCCCGGGAACCTCGTCCCCGCCGCCGACCTGGGCGAGCGCAACCACGTGCTCGCCGTCCTGGGGTAGCGGTGAAGGGGGTAGCCGGCCCGCTGCTCCGGGCAGCGTGGGCGCCGCCGTCTTCACGTGCGTTGCATCTGCCGTTGGTGCAATGCACGTGAAAACCGCTGCCACTCCTTCAAATAATCCGGCCTCCTTCCATTGTTCCAGCAGGAGCCTCGAAAGTTGTCTTAAATTCATTTCTCTGCTATACTTGCCTCGTCTGGGCATCCACAACCGCCTCGCTGGACGAAAGGAGCCAATGATGTTGCTACGTAATAGGTCAAAGATGCAGGGTGCGATCGCGGTCGCCGTTGTGTGCCTGACCGTCCTGTCCCTCTCCGGGGCAGGGCCGGTCGCGGCCCAGGGTGGATCCATCGTGTTGGACGGCGCCGGCGGCGACTGGGACGCCGGCTGGCAGATGGCCGATGACGGCCTGGATGTGTTTATCACCGACAGTCAGCTCCATCCTCACCAGGCTCCGACTTTTGCCCGCTCCGGCTATGACGCCATCGCTTTGTGGGCCCACTACCAGCCGGCTGACGACACCTGGTACTTTCGCATCGACGTCGATGGACGCGCGGGCGACTCGGACAGCCAGACAGGCACCGCAGACGACCCCGGCGTAGGCACGCACGGGCCCGACCAGGGGCCCCTCGTCGCTCCACCTTTCATTGATGGCCTCGGCCTGGGCAACTCGGAAGCGTACAAGCTTGGTTTCCAGTGCGCGCAGGGGGCCGCCGGGCCGACAGCCGAGATCTCGAACAGCGAGGCCATCGTGCCCGGCGTCGTCGCCCCGACGACAATGGGCCTCAATGGGCTGGCGGTGTACGGCACGACGGTGCCGGGCGTCGTCGAGTTTGCCTTCTCTCGCGCCACCCTTTTCCCCGACGAGGTCGCCTGCCCCCAGCTTTGGCTGTCGGCCCAGGTGGGTGATAACAACGACCGCGTGTCGGACGATCAGATCGCGGCGACTCTTGTGGTCGCCCTCGACCTCGCCGTGCTCTGCCCGGCGTCGCCGGCCGTCGTCGGGGAAGAGGCGACCTTTACCCTCGACTATGTGATTCCCTCCGAGGCCGGCGCGGAGGTCACCGGCGTCGTGCTCGTCACGAACGTGCCCGCCGGGACCCAGTTCCTAGCCGCCAGCGACGGGGGCACCATGTCCGGGGGCTTGATCACGTGGCAGCTCGGCAGCCTGGCACCCGGTGCCGCCGGGCAGGTCACGTTTACGGCGCTCCTTGGAGACGACGTGCCGTCCATCACGCTCGACAGCGAGATGACGTCGGCGGAAGGGCTGCGGTTCCTGAGCAGCGACGTCTGTTCCGTGCAGCAGCCATCGCCGACGCCGAAGAGCACGCCCAGGCTCACGGCGACACCCACCTCGACGACCACGCCCGGGCCGCAGGTGACGCCGACGCCAACCGCCGTGCCGCCGGATACTCCCGTTGTGCCCGAATCGTCGACCATCGTCCTGATGCTGACCGGGCTGGGAACGCTGGCCGGATACGCCGGCCTGCAATGGCGGGCCAGGCGCCGGCAGTAAGGGGCGGGCTCGCGGGGCGGACGGCGGTGCGCCCCTGCAAATTACTCGATTCCCGGCATTCCGCAGCGCCCGGCACGCTGAGACGCCGGTTGCCAGCAGGTTGTCGGAGGGGTGCTTGCTTGCAGGTTCGTAGTGGGCGATTTATCGCCCCAGGTTCGTAGTGGGCGATTTATCGCCTCACAAGCGCGCTGAAGCGCACACTACGAACGGGCTCTCCGACAGGCTGCTATTCACGCGTGGCGTTCAGCACCGCGTCATAGACGGGCTTTGCCTTGAACTCGGGGTCCACGAGGGCAAAATAGTAGGCCGCCCTGTCGAGGGGCACGTCGCCGACCTGGCGAAAGTACCAGATGTTGACGACACCCAGCCAGGGCCAGTGGGACCTGGCCCATTCAATGCCGCGCACCGTGTATTCCGCTTGCTGCGCTTCGCCGACCCGTTCCCAGGGCAGCAGCTCCCGGGGGAACGACGCGGGCGCCGCGTTCCAGCCGTACTCGTTGATCCAGATCGCCTTGCCCGCGTCGCCGTAACGCTCCATGATCTCGCGCTGCAGCTCGACGCGCCGCAGGTTCAGCACGTCCGGGTGCGGCTCGTCCTCCGGCGGCCGATCAAAGCCGAACGCATTGGCCGACAGGATGTCGAACCAGGCGCCGGCG
>JAAYZQ010000489.1 GCA_012514775.1 Anaerolineaceae bacterium | reverse complement strand
TATCCTGCTCGTCGACGCCGTCCATCTCTCCCAGGTTGTGCCGTTCGACGGTGTCGGGGTCAACCAGCAAAACGCGGCGGACACCCAGACGCGCCAGGGTCACTGCCACAGCAGATCCCGTCCGTCCGAGGCCCACGATGGCTACCTGCAACCTGGTCAGCCGTCGCCAAGCCTGTCTGCCCAGAGCCCCCATGGTGCGCGACCAACGCTCGAACCAAAACGCAGCCTGCTCCGGGTGCGGAGGCACCGACCCAAAGGCGGGTCGATCGAGTGTCGGGCCTCCTATACGGTACATGCCCGAACCCACCAGGCGCACCTCTTGCAGTGGAACCTGCTGCGACCCCACCCGCACAGCCCCCCAGATGCGTCCCGCCAGCCCATCCATCCCCAGGCATATCCAACCGTCGGCGTGCTCCGGGATGGCCCGAGCGCTCCAGGCGTCGGGTGAGGCGGCGCCCCAGGCCAGCAAGCCCGGCTGATCGCGCTGAGCGGGCAACGGAATCGCCTCTCGTGCCAGCCACTCCATGCGTTCAGCGCTGGCGTGCTGGCCGGTGGGCACCCAGAGCATCTCCCCAGGCTGCCGCACACTGTGGCGCATCATCCCGCTCAGGTACGTTCGTGGGACCGTCAGGACAGTCAACACAGACTCCTCCGCAGCGTACCGATCTCTTGCCCTGAGCGATGGTACCCAGCGTCAATCATAGCTATAGCTCACGCGCCGCCGTCCACTGTTCGGGCGGAACAGCACAGCCGGCGGTTCAGCGACCGGTCTGGCCGCGGCCTGTTCCTGTTCCCACATTCGGCGCAGCACCTCCTGCTCGTCCTCCGGAACCTCCTGTTCGGGAAGCCCTACGACCAATAGCTGCCATAGCATGCCCGTCTCCACCGCCATCGAACCCAACCTCCTTGATGAGTCGCTTCTGTACCAGACACTATGCATACGCCGGGATGAGCCTGCCTGTGACAAGTTGCTTGACTTGCGCCAAGTAAGTGTGCTAGAGTAATATAACTGGATACACCTGCTAAAGAATGCAGCCGCGAGAGGAGCTCGAATGAACCTGCTCGACCTGTCTGAACTGGACCTGTCGGGGGTGGCGATCAGTGCTGCGATCGATGCCGACGGCGCTCTGACCTGCGTCGACGAGGAGGGCATGCGCGATAAAGTCGCCGCCATCCGAGACTCTCGCCTGGTTCGCATCCATACCCTGGTGGTTGCAGCCGACCAGCAGGGGCTCGAAGGCGTAGGCGACAACGAGCACGACGGCATCCATGTGGTGTACGCCGAAACGCTGTGCCAAGCCCTGGACCACCTGCAAGCGGATGCCCAAACGCGCTGGCGCTACCTGCTCGACCAGTCCGCCGAGTTCCAACGCCACCCCCCTCTGGTCGGACGCGAATGGCTGCTGGACCAGATGGACGCCGCCATCGCCAAGGCCGCATCGGGCAATGGCCCGGCGTACGTGCTGCTGACCGCAGCCGCGGGCATGGGCAAAAGCGCCATCGTGGCCCAGGCGGTGCGGCAGCGCCAGGACGCGGTGTACCACTTTATCCGGCGCGACATGCCCGGTTGGGATGATCCCAACCGCATTTTTCAGTCGCTCTGCGCACAGGTGTGTCGCCTGCGGGCGCTGCCGCTGTCGCAGGACAAAGAGTCGCAGCCGAGTAAGCAGCCCGCCGAGGCACTGCTCGACGCGCTGCAGAGGGCAGCGCCGCACCTCGACGATGCCCATCCCCTGGTGCTGTGGCTGGACGGCCTCGACGAGGCCTTCGGACGATTGGGCCGCCATCAGCGGGAGGCGTTGCCCGGCCTCTTGCCGCGCATGCTACCGCCCCACGTCGTGGTGGTGTTGACCTCGCGACCAGGCGAGCATCTCGATTGGCTGGGCGACCATTCGTTGTGTCACGCCCTTACATTGGAGGCGGGAGCGTCGGACAATCAGGCGGACATCCGCAAGTACCTGGAAGAAGAGAACCTCAGGCGCGCTCTTGACCTGCCAGCCGAGTTTGTGTCAAAGCTTGTGGAAGCCTCGGAGGGCTGCTTCGCGGCCGCCACACGCTACCTGGAGGATCCACTCAGGCTGAAGGCTTGGCAGGCGGACCCTGACAGCATCCCGCGCGGTCTGGATGGCTGGCTGGCGGACCAGTGGCGCTGGATGATGGTGCAGGCGGCCAAGCAGTTCCACTCTTCGTTCGAAGATCTGCTGCGCCTGACGCTGGGACTGCTGGCGACAGCGCGCGAGCCGGTGTCGTGGAACCAACTGGATGCCCTGCTGCGGTTGGAGGCAAAGATGCCGGTTGGCGCCTACTCCTCCGTCGATCTGCACAGGCACTTGCGACCGGCTCTGCGACTGGCCGAGGGGCTGTTCGAGCCGCGCTCCGGAGTAGATGAGAGCGCCCCCTGGCGCTTCTTCCACACGCGCTTCCAGGAGTATGTGCTCGAGCGACTCTCGACGAACGAACGCCAGGACCTTGATCGCGTGCTGGCCATGGGCTGCGGGAACTGGGCTAACCTGCCGGAGGACGAGGCGCGGCGCTATGCCCTGGCGCATCGTCTGCAGCACCTGGCCGAGACGCAAGACCGAAAGGCGTGGCGAGAGG
>JAAYZQ010000064.1 GCA_012514775.1 Anaerolineaceae bacterium | reverse complement strand
CACCGCCACGCCCGCGCCCACGGAGCCTCCGCCCACCGAGACCCCTATGCCCACCGAGACTCCCTCGCCCACCGAGACGCCGGCAGAGACCCCCACTCCATCCCCCACGCCAACGGCCACAGAGACGGGCGAGGCGGGCCCTTGAGGCAGCCGGGCACCAGGTACAAAGGCCCTTCCCTCTAGACCCCCTTTGGCCTGGTCCCCAAGCCCGACAACGCGATCGGGCCTGCCCGCCGGCAGCGCTACTCGACCCCGATCCGCCGCAGCAGCTCGCCGGCCGGCAGGCGCTCCTCGTTGCGCCAGATCATGGCCCGGGGATGGTCGTACACGACCAGGCTCTCGTCGGGCAGGAGCCAGCGGGGAGCGGCGCCGGGCAGCGGCGGCACGCGGGGGTTGAGCCACGACGGCCCGCGGAGAAACTCGCCGGCCGGGCGAAAGCCCAGCTCCCCGGCAAAAAGCTGCCGGTAGTAGCCGCCCGTCACGGGGTACCGCTCCGGCAGGCGGGCCAGGGCGCCGTAGGCCCGCCGGCTGGCAACCACCACGTAATCGGCCCCGGCCAGCCCGGCCGCCAGGGCCTGCGCCTTGGCCGCGCCGTCCGGCTCGTCGTAGACGGGCAGCACCCGCACGTGGTATTCCTCGATGCGCCGGGGCTGCCCGTCCAGGTCCAGGGGCAGGGGCAGGGCCGTGTCCCAGTCCTCCACGGCCAGGGCGCTGCCCGCCGGCACGTTCCGGTAGATCCACGCCGACGCCGCCGTCCACGGGTGCGGCCGGGCATAGATCTGCGCAAAGAGGAGGGCATAGGCCAGCGATGCGCCGCCCAGGACCCAGCCCGCCATCCGGGCCAGCCGCCTGTCCCCCATGCCTGCCACGACCTGGGCCGCCAGGACGCACAGGACCGGCACCAGGGGCAGGGCGTAGCGCAGGGGTTTGGCGTAGAGCAGGCCCGTGACGAGGAACGTGGGGCCGGCCCAGGCCAGGAGCAGGGTGTCGGCCGGGGCGCCGCGGCGCAGCCAGCGCAGCAGCAGGGCAGCCAGCCCGGCCCAGCCCGCCAGGCCCGCGGGCAGGCCCAACCCCCAGAGCGCCACCTGCCAGGCGGTATAGAGATACGGGAGCGTCCCGGCGTACTGGCGGTTATAGGGCACGTCCAGCCGGCCCCAGGCGATCTGTGCCTCGCGCTGCGTGTCGGCCAGAAAGGTCCGCCAGTCGAGGAGGGCGTAGGGCTGGACCAGCAGGAAGGTGAGGGCGCACAGGAGCAGCGCCAGGAGGAGGTCGGGGAGCGGGTACCGGCCGCGAGGACGGCGCTCCTGGCTGCCGGCGCGCAGGTAGTAGGCCGTGGGCAACAGCAGCAGGAGCGGAGCGCCGCTGACCTTGGTGGCCAGGGCCAGGCCTACGACCACCCCCAACGCGGCCTGCCGCCCGCGGCCCGCCCCGCCCGCCACGTCGCAGGCCAGGTTGAGGGCCAGCATCGCCAGGAAGGTGAGGGGCACGTCGGCGGTGTAAAAGTGGGCGGCCTGCACGTGCGCCACGGCCAACGCCACCAGGGCCGCTGCCAGGAGGGCCCCGCCCCGGGCGGCTTCCGGGCGGCCGGACGCCGCGGCCAGGCGCCGGGCGAGGGTGTAGGCCAGGCAGACCGTCCCCAGGTCAAAAAGGACCGCCAGCAGGCGCCCGACCAGGTGCAGGCTGTCGTCCGGAGACTGGCCCATGCCGAGGGCCGGCCCCAGGGGCGCCAGCAGCCCGGCGGCCAGGCGCAGCAAGTAGATGGGCAGCGAGCCGTAGGCGAAAAAGCCCGGGTTGAGGGGGCTCTCGGCGCTCAGGGCCTGGGCCAGGCTCTCCGGCCGGCCCAGGCCCAGGGCGACGAAATAGATCTGGCGCTCGTCGGGGTGCAGCCATTGGCCGCCATCCCAGTTGAGGCCGTAGAGACGGAGGGCTGCGCCGGCGACCAGGACGGCAAGGAGGGGCAGCCAGGGGACGCGGAGGGGGCGAAGGAAAGCCCTCTCGCGCGGCCGCCCGACGCCTGTTCCCTCCTCTTGCATCTGCCCTCCCACCTCTGGCCGTAGGATAGCCGCGGCAAGGCGATTTGTCAAGCAGGTGAGGGACGGCGGCCCGGTTGCGACAAAACTGCGACAGGAGCGCGATACGGGCGCGACAGGCAGGGGGTAGAATCTCCTCAGTTTGACAAGGAGGTTTGTCCCATGACGACCCTATCGGTTAGCACTTCGGGCCTGACGCGCCGCTTTGGCTCCGTCACCGCCGTGGACGGCCTGGAGCTGAACGTGCCCACGGGCTGTGTCTATGGCTTTCTGGGGCCCAACGCCGCGGGCAAGACGACCACCATCCGCCTGTTGCTGGGCCTCATCCGCCCCCACGCGGGCTTTGTGCAGCTTTTTGACCGGCCCATGGCCGGCGACGGCCGCGCGCTCCTGCGCCGCGTGGGCGCCCTCGTCGAGGCGCCCTCCCTCTACCCCAACCTCACCGGCTGGGAGAACATGGAGGTCACCCGGCGCCTCGTGAACGCTTCCCGGGCCCAGATCGGCTGGGCGCTGCACACGGTCCGCCTGGAAGACGCCGCCCACCGCCGCGTGGGCGGGTATTCGACGGGCATGAAGCAGCGTCTGGGCCTGGCCCTGGCTCTGCTCAACTCGCCGGAGCTGCTCATCCTGGACGAGCCGACCAACGGCCTGGACCCGGCCGGCATCCACGAGATGCGCGATCTGCTCCGCCGCCTGCCCGAGACCCACGGGGTGACCGTCTTTCTTTCCAGCCACCTCCTGGCCGAGGTGGAGCAGGTGGCCAGCCACATCGGCATCCTCCAGGCGGGGCGCCTGTGCTTCCAGGGCACCCTGGAAGAACTCAATGCCCGCATGAGCGAGCAGGTGGTGGTGGGCGTCGGCCAGCCGGACCGGGCCCGACAGCTCCTCACGCAGGCAGGCTGGAACGTCCAGGCCAACGGCGGCCACCGGCTGGCCGTGGCGGTCAACGGCCAGTCGGACGCGGCACTGATCAACGCCCAACTGGTAACGGCCGGCGTCAACGTCTTCCAGCTCAGCCTGGAGAAGCCGAGCCTGGAGGACATTTTCCTGAAGCTGACACAAGCCTGAGCAAAGCAGGCGAAAGGATAAGGAGGTTACAATGGAATTCATTCGAGTCGCCGCAGCCGAAAGGCTCAAGATGAAGCGCACCCTCGGCCTGTGGCTGGCGCCCCTGGCGCCCCTGGTCATCATTGCCTTGCAGATGGCCGTGGTGCTGGATGGCAGGGTGTTTTACGAACAGGCGCCCCAGGAGACCTGGGGCAGCTATGTGCGGCAGACCATGTTCCTGTGGAGCGTGCTCATGCTGCCCCTGTTTATCACCCTCGAGACCGCCCTCCTGGCCAACCTGGAGCACGCCAACCAGCAGTGGAAGCACCTGTACGCGCTGCCCATCCGCCGGGGGGCCATCTATGCCGCCAAGCAGTTGAATGGCATGATGCTCATCGGGCTGAGCATGGTCGCTCTGACCGCCTTCACGGGGCTTTCGGGCCTGGCGCTGTGGCTCATTGCCCCCGGCCTGGGGTTCGAGGAGCCGGTGCCCTGGGCAGACATCCTGCGCTACGCGGGGCTGTCGTACCTGGCCTCGTGGCTCATCATCTCCATCCACACCTGGATCGCCCTCCGCTGGCCCAGCTTTGTTGTGGCCAGCGCCGCGGGCATCGCCTTTGTGGTCGTGGCCGTGATGGTGATTCAGAGCAAGTACGGGCCCTGGTACCCCTGGACCCTGCCGGCCATCCTGGTCAACGACCTGAGCGAGGGGCTCAAGCCCTGGACGGCCCTGGCCCTGGGCAGCCTGGGCGGGCTGGCGGTGGCCATGCTGGGAGGCTGGGAGGTGTCGCGTCGCGACGCGCTGTAGGGCGTGGCTCGCCCCAGGGAGAGGAATCGTATCGGGCAGCGCGGCGCTCAGGCGCCGCGCTGCTTGCGCACGTGGGCAATCTCCTGGGCAAAGATGCGCCGCAGGATGGCGATGGAGGCCGCGTAGGTGGCGTCGACGCCAAAGTAGGAGAGGCTCTTGGACAGGAGCGTCTGCCGCCGGCTGTAGGGCGTGTCCGAAGCATAGTGGATGACGCCAATGTCGTAGGGCGCGTTGATAAACAGGTTGACGATCTCGTTGACGGGGTAGCGCACGGGATAGATGTCCTCGTAAACGGCGCTCAGGTAGGGGCCGGTCTCCATCTCGATGTCGGTGTAGCCCTCCTTGTAAAAGACGCTCACGAAATCGCGGTTCTGCAAGAAGGTGCCCCGCACCGTCACCGCCTTCTGGTTGTCAAAGACGCTCGCCTGGGTCAGGTGGGGCGCCACGTCGGCGGCCACGAAGCAGTTTCTGAAGAGATACGTGTTCTGGGAATGCTCGTCATAGACCACGTTGGGGATCATGACGTCGCCCACCTGGCCGTTGAGCGTGGCCGCCTTGCCCATCAGGTACACGCCCTGCAGCTCGCCCAGGTTGGTAGCCGCCTGGCTGAGGATCTGGTAGGCGGCCATGCCCAGGGGATAGTCCACGTTAAAGATCACGGCATCGCTCTCGCGCAGGGCGTCCAGCCCGTCCATCTGCAACCGGCTGTCAAAGGCCGACGGGCAGAGGGACTTGAACTCGATGACCTGGGCTGCCACGTCCAGGTAGAGGGGGTTCTCCACCTGGAGCAGCCCGTTTTCGCCCCAGTGCTGTTGCATGTCCGCCTGCCTGGCGGCCTGCTCGGCCTCGTCGCCGTGGCGCAGGTACCTGGCCAGCGTGTAGTAGAGCAGGTTTTCCAGGTTGTCCTGGCGCCGCGAGTTCTTGATCCCCTGGTAATGGTGCCACAGGTTCTCGGGGTTCTCGGCCTCCAGGTAGGCGGCGAGCTCTTGCTCCCGCGCCCGGGCATAGCCGCCCAGCAGGTTGACAAAGCTGTGGGTGTTGGACGAGACGAAATAGACCGGCCGGTCAAAGAGGTCGCCCGGCAGGGAGCGATGGACCGCCTTCGAGATGGTGTTCCACCAGCCGTCCGTCGCCCGCCGGTAGTCGGTCAGCGAGCCCGCCAGGAGGCGAAGGGCCATGTCCTTGCGCTCGCGGCCCGCCTGGAGGAGGTTGGGCCACAGGGCCGGCCCCCAGGCCGCCTGGAGCTTGACGAAATCGTCGGCCGAGATGCCCAGGGCCATCGCCACGTCGCCCACATCATCGGGCGCCAGGGCTCTTTCTCCCGAGACGTGGGCCTCGATACGCTGCAGCATGTCCGTGCCCGACAGCCGGTCGTGGAGCTTGTTCCACTCGATCTGGTAGGCGGTCAGCATGGGGATCAGGTCGTCGATGTCAGAGACGCTGGCGATAAAGGCCGCCAGGGTGTGTTGGCCGTCAAAGAACATCTTGCGGCGGCGCGATAGCGCCGTGGCCTGTTCCCATTTTTCCACGTCGTGGAACCCCCGCCGGGCAAACACCTCGTCCGACTGGCCCATCAACACCAGGGACGCCTGGGGCAGGCACTGGGGCAGGCGCATGACGCTGTAGACGAAAGCCGAGACGTCGGGGGTCGGGCGGTCGGCGCCGACGTGCAAGCTGGAGTTCATGGCCGAGTGGGTCTCTTCCAGCGAGCGGACACGGATGTCGCTGCTGGACCGCAGCAGAGAATAATAGGTACGCCGGTACAGCTCGATCTCTTCACTCCCGCGTGATGGAACGTCGCGCAGCATTCAGCCCTCCCTCAGGCCTTTTCTCGCTTGAACACGCCCCGGTTAGTGGTCGTGTCGTAGGCCACCAGCTCCCAACCATCGGCGCCCAGCATGTTGAGCAGGCGCTCGATGGCCACCAGCGGCAATGATTCCTTGACGTACAGCTCGGACGTCGTGCTCCCCTCCGGGCCAATGATCTGGTAGGCGCAGCGCACCCCTTCGTCGTCCAGCCCGGTCATGGGCGTGCAAGCCAAGAGACAATACTCCCAGCGCCTGGCCATCGGCTCTCCCTCCTGTCACTCGCCAAACTCGTCAGCCTGCTCGGGCATTTCCAGCTCGACCACCTCGCCGTGCGAATCGAGGATCACGCGAAAGCCCAGCATGCCCAGCCATGCCCGCGCCCCGTCGGGCAGGCCCTGGTGAATGATCTGGTCCATGTTCTTGATGGAGGCGTCGATCATGGCCTTGGTAAACAGGTCGTCCTTGCCCAGCATCTGGAGCATGGCCTCGGTGGCAATGTCGCGGTGCTCCATGAACTGCTCGCGGAGCAGGTCGATGACCTGGCGGTCGACGACTTCGGCCTCCACGTGCCGGCGGAAGCCTTCGACTTCGACGACGTAATTGGGCACATCGCCCACCATCACCGTATCTACCGGCTTGCCGTCTTCATCCTGGACGAGGCCGGCAAAGAGAGCGGTACGCGCTGTTGTCTCTGCCATTGCATCCTCCTGACTTACAGGAAAGGGCAGCGATTGCATCGTCGCTGCCCCCTCCGTGCTTTCTGTTCAGGTGGACCCGGCCGGATTCGAACCGGCGATCTTCTGCGTGCAAAGCAGACGCCTTCCCGCTAGGCCACGGGCCCATAGATCTGGTTCACCACGTGCTCATGCCGACGAGAGGATTTGAACCTCCACACCCCGGAGGGTAACAGATCCTAAGTCTGTCGCGTCTGCCAATTCCGCCACGTCGGCTGCCTCACCGGTCCAGATGGGATCATACTCCCGATTCTGTGGGGCCAGCGCCGCGAGCATCCGCGGATCCTCGCCGCCGCCGGCCGTGCCGTCATCTGTCTCATCCCACGGGATGGCGGCTCCTGGCTGTCCGGGCGTTACCCGGCTTGACCGTCGCCGCTGCGACGAGACCGAATCCCTGGGGACCCGGCCCACTCGCCTTGCTCCCGGCCGCACGCTCGCCTAGCCGGCCACGTTGCCGTGACCGCTGGTGGGCTCTTACCCCACCGGTTCGCCCCTTGCCCGCCCCC
This sequence comes from Anaerolineaceae bacterium, assembly GCA_012514775.1. The sequence goes on along the minus strand of JAAYZQ010000064.1, from coordinate 1,653 downwards.
CCGAAGGAGAGCGGCGGGAATGCTTTCTGTTGCGGTTGTAGTCAGGACGCGGCTCTCGCCGGCCTGCCCCCACTTGCTGTTTCGTGGGGCGACCTCGCCCGGCCTTCCGGCCGGGCTGGGAGTCGGGAAGTTCCTCTGAGCAACAATCCGCTGCCCAGCGACGGCTCACCCATCTGTCCGTAGGACATTATACCACGAGAGCCGGTGGGATTCAAATCTGGCGAGTTTGCTAGATGAAAAAGGACGAGGGCTCCATCCCCTGGGGAGGAGCCCTCGCGCGCGGGCAGTGGCTGAAAGGCGTTTTTTAGATGCTTTGGACAACAGTGCTGAACATGTTGCCAACTATCGGACCGAGCAGAATAAGAATTGCAACGACGACAATTGCAACCAGAACAATGGCCATGCCGTACTCGGTCAGCCCCTGCCCTTCCTCTCGTGGCAAGAGGATCATGCGCCACCTCCTTTCTGGCCTCCTTCGGCGCCACAACGGCAGGACGTCAGCCACGACGCAAGGGTATTATACCATCGATCCCGGTGGCCGGCAATAGCCCTTTGGGACTATTGCCGGCGGGCAAACCCGGGCCGGCGCCCGGCAAGCGGTGCGTGGCACGCCCCAAGGCGCACCACGCACGCAAGCGCTGCCGGCTGCTATTCGGCGTCCCGGACGGTAAACCTGGCGCCATCGCTCCGGCCAAAGACCTCGGGCCAGTACATCTGGTAGGCGGTGGTGGGGATGACCATAAACTCGCCCGGCACGCTGGCCCGGATATTGTACACGTACTCGTAGGTGCCCCGGGGCAGGTAGGTGGCAAAGAGGACGGCCCGCTCATCCCGGAGCTCGGTCTGGCTAAAGAACCAGCTCCCCCAGCCGTAGCGGCGCAGCCAGACATTTTCCTCTTCGGCCGTCAGGTTGCGCAGCTCGGGGGCCTGGCCGACGACGGACGTGGTCTTCAGGCTCAGGTCGACCCCCTCGCAGCCGGCGGGCAGCGGATCCTCCACGACGACATAGTACAGGTCGGTAGGCGCGATGAGGGTCAGCTTGACCTGGATGACGTCGCCCACCTGGGCGCTGTCCACGAACTCGCCCGGGCTGTCCACGGGGCTGTACTGCCGCGCCACGACGATCCCCCGGTCCAGGGCCTGGACGCGCTCCACGGGCAGATAGTAGCGGAGCTGTGCCGAGTAGTAGAGTTGCCCCTCGCCCGTCTGGCCCGGGCCCGCCTCCTGGCGCTGGATCACCAGCCGGTTGGCCTCGTCGGCCAGCAGGCGGGCGATGCCCACCTGGAGCTCCTGGCCCTCGTCGATGTTCTCCTCCGTCACCTGGCCCGTGGCCCACTCCTGCCCGTTGAGATAGACGCTGTAGCTCATGTCGCCCCGCAGCTCGCCGCTGGCGCGCATGTACTCGGTGAGGCCCAGGAGCGACCAGGCGGTGACCTGGGTGCTCTCCCAGTGGCCCTCCTCGCGCACGGCCATCAGCCAGCGCACGGCGTTGGGCAAGAGGTCGTTCTCCGGATCCAGTCGGGACATGGCCCACAGGACGATGGCCGTCGTGCGCACGTCGGTGTTCATGTTCCAGTAGTCGGGCTCGGCCTCTTCCCAGTGGGCGCCCGTGGCGCTCAGGATGGCGTCGCCCATCAGGTCGCCCAGGAGCGT
>JAAYZQ010000488.1 GCA_012514775.1 Anaerolineaceae bacterium | reverse complement strand
GTTGCGTCCTGCCAGACCAGGCCGGTTAGCGGGATACCGGCGACGCCCAGGTCGGCGAGTGCGATGCGCACCTCGCTCCAGGCACCGGCCGTGGGCGGCGATATGGCGACCGAAGGCCCATTCTGTTGGGAACCGTTGGCCGCGTAGGTCGCATACACGTTGAGCTGCTGCCCGCCCGAGCTGCCGCCGTGAATGAAAAAGCGCAGGTGGGAAAAGCCGGCCGTGGAGAACTCGGGGTAGTGCAGATACAGCCCCTGCCAGGCGTCATAGGTCACGGCGATGCTGCGACTGCCCGAGTGCACCGGGGCAGCAGCCTGCAGGTCCACCGTAGCCCAGGACCAGTCGCTCCACCCGACCGCCAGCGCGTCGGTATAGATGTCCTGGGCGGCCGCCGCTGGCGCGGGCGATAGCGCGGCGCCGACGTCCGGCAACGACAGGCAAAGCAGCGTGACGAGAAGCAAACGCAGCATGGCGGCCTCCCTTGTTCTGTGCATGGGACGAATGTTAGCACAGAGCGGATGGTTTGGCAAACCCTCGCACCGACGCATGCTGGCTGCCCTGCAAGCAGCGGGTGGCAGGGTCGAATCCTGCACGGCGCACCAAAAACCGCCGGCCCATCGGGCCGGCGGTCCTGGTTGTGCGTCGCCCCTCGTCAGGCCGGCACGTGGTCCTTCTGTTTTCTCCCCCAGAAGCGGTGCCGGGCGATGGCGGCCTTGAACTCGTCCAGGAGCGCGGCCAGGTCGCCGCCGCCGCCGGTGATGACCCCCTCGTCGGCCACGAGGCGGCCCCCGTTCTCGCCGCCGGCCAACTCCACGCCCCGGACCTGCGACTCGCGCAGCAGCTCCACGCCCTCGCCCGCCGCGGCCAGGGGCTTGCAGTGGCGGAACGCTTCGTTCAAGAAGTGCACGGCGTCGCCGTCCATGCGCAGCGTGCCCACGCTCTGCCTGCCGCCGGCCACGAACACGGCGTCGTACATTATCGAGCCCGTGGTCACAAAGGTCTCGCCGACCTGGAGCTGCTCGCCGCCGTCGCCGGCGATGGTGCCCCCGTGGTCCGAGACAATTTTGACGCTGATCCCTGCCTGGTTCAGGTTCTCCAGGACGCCCACCACCTGGCGATGGTCAAAGCCGTCCGTCGCCAGGACGGCCACCTTGCGACCCTGGGGCCCCGGGGCCGGGTGGCTCGCAAAGCTCACCGCCGGCGACGACTCGGTGACGCCCGTCCCCCCCGGCTCGGCCGGCTCGGGCAGGCCCAGCCCGGCGGCGATGCGCCGGCCCAGCGTGCCGTCGACCCGGTTAAACATCTCGACGATGGCCTGCTGGATCTCGCGGCGGGTCACCTTGCCCACCTCGAAGTGAAAGGCCTCGACGATGTGATCCTTCTCGGGCTCGGTCATGCTGTTCCAGAACAGCGTCGCCTGGCGGTAGAACTCCTGGAACTTTTCGCTGCGGCCACGGACCTTGCGGCCCTCCACCTTTTCCTGGTAGTGCACGTAGCCGCCCTCCTCGGCCGAGGCCGGCCGGGGATGGTTGTCGTCGATCATGTTGGGCGAGTGGGCCACCTGGCCCTTGTTGATGGTCATGCGGTGGTAGCCGTCGCGCTGGTTGCTGTGCACAGCCGCCAGGGGGCGGTTGATGGGGATCTCGTGAAAGTTGGGGCCGCCCAGGCGGATGAGCTGCGTGTCGAGGTAGGAGAACAGGCGCCCCTGGAGCAGGGGGTCGTTGGAAAAGTCGATGCCGGGCACCAGGTTGCCGGGGTGAAAGGCCACCTGCTCCGTCTCGGTAAAAAAGTTGTCCGGGTTGCGGTTCAGGACCATCTTGCCAAGGGGCATGACCGGCACCATCTCCTCGGGCCAGATCTTGGTCGCATCCAGGACATCGAAATCAAACTTGTGCTCGTCCTGCTCGTCGATCATCTGCACGCCCAGCTCGAACTCGGGATAGTTGCCCATCTCGATGGCTTCCCACAGGTCGCGCCGGTGGTAGTCGGGGTCCTTGCCCGCGATCTTTTGCGCCTCGTCCCAGACGAGCTGGGCGAGGCCCAGCGTGGGCTTCCAGTGCCACTTGATAAAGCGGCCCTGGCCCCGGGCATTCACGAAGCGAAAGGTGTTGACCCCAAAGCCCTCCATCATCCGATAGCTGCGGGGAATGCCCCGATCGGAGAGCAGCCAGATGATCGTGTGCGCCGTCTCGGGCGTGCTCGCCACAAAGTCCCAGAAGGTGTCGTGGGCGGCGCTGGCCTGGGGCATCTCGTTGTGCGGCTCGGGCTTGATGGAATGTACCAGGTCGGGGAACTTGATGCCGTCCTGGATAAAAAAGACGGGGATGTTGTTGCCCACCAGGTCAAAGTTCCCCTCCTCGGTGTAGAACTTGCAGGCAAAGCCGCGGATGTCGCGCACCGTGTCGGCCGATCCGCGAAAGCCGACGACGGTGGAGAACCGGACAAAGACCGGCGTCCTCTGCCCCGGCTCTTGCAGGAACCTGGCCCGCGTGTATTCGGCCATCGACTGGTAGGGCTCAAAGTAGCCGTGGGCGCCCGAGCCCCGGGCGTGGACCACGCGCTCCGGGATGCGCTCGTGGTCAAAGTGGGTGATCTTTTCCCGGAAGTGAAAGTCCTCCATGAGCGTCGGCCCGCGCTCGCCCGCCTTCAGCGAGTCGTCGGTGTGGCTCACGCGGACGCCCTGATCCGTCGTCAGGTGCTCGCCCATGCCGTCTTCGGTGAAATTCTCCAGCTGTCTTTGCTTGCTGTGCTCGTCAATCTCGGTGGGTTCCTCGACCCAGGTACCTTTTGGCCGGCGTTCCTTTTCCATTCTAACCTCCAGTGTGAATCATGCCCGGTCGCCGGTCGGCAGCACCGGCGCGGGCAGGCCCGGTTGGCTGTCTTTCGTTGTTTGGCTCGCTGTTGAGCGGGGTTAGCGTCGCGTTGCTGGCAGCGCACACGAGGGACAACGTTCATTATATCACGAGGCGCTTTGGGTGGCCTACGGATTGGGTTGGGGTTGAGGTAGGGTCGGGTTGGAGAATCGGGCTCCGGAATGGGCGGGGCCCGTCGAAGGCCCTTGCATTCTCCCCCGAATTGCAGTACAATCCGGCAAGAAGCGAAGAGGCTCCGCTGCACAGGCCGTCAACCGGCGTGCGCCCGCCGGCGAGAACGCCGCAACCACGCGGCTGATCCTGGAAGCGCACGCGAGGGCCGACGCCCGGCTGCGGCGGAAAGCCAGGGGCAAGGCCGGGCCCCCGGCCCCGTGAAAGAGAGGGTCCCGCATGGTTACTGTTCAGCCGCCCTGCCTGCCAGGCGTTGAAACGCCTGGCTGATACCGAAAACCCGTTGAAACGGGT
>JAAYZQ010000487.1 GCA_012514775.1 Anaerolineaceae bacterium | reverse complement strand
GCTATGCCTTCAGAAGACGAACAGCAAGGCAAAGCGAAAAGTGCGAAAGGTGGTGCTATGAAATGTCAGGTAAAGGGACGAGGTTGCCCCACGACAGCGCTGTCCATCCCAAGTGGCTGCAGCAACTAATCGCCAATCGGGAGGAGATTCAGGCCAGGCAAGAGAATCTGTACCACTTGTACGAGAACGTGGACTACGAGTCCTATTGGAGCGGTACACACTGGCTCAACGTGGACCAGATTGAGCACTCGGTTTTGCGACGGATCTTGCCGGCCACAGGTTATCGAGTCGTGGACATAGGTTGTGGGTATGGGCGTTTGGCCGACTGTTACATGGATCGCTTTGAGCATGCGGTCCTGCTGGACAGTAGCGCATCGCTACTGTCGCAGGCTGCGGAAAGGACGGGCCGCTGTGGGGCACGTGTCGTGGCTGACCTGCACCGCCTGCCTTTTCGCGACGGTTCCTTCGACACGGGCCTCATGGTCCGTGTCTTTCATCACGTCGAGGATCCTGGGGGCTGCCTGCGCGAAGTGAACCGTGTGCTGACCAGTAACGGGCAGTTTGTCCTCAACTATCGCAACAAGCGGGATGTCCTGAGCATGATCCGATGGCTCAGTAGGAGAAGAACCTACAATCCTTTTAAAAAGGACCCTGTCGAGGCAAGTCTCATGGTCACGGCCCATCATCCAGGCTTCATCGACCAGGCTATGCGAGAGGCGGGCTTTCGCATCGTGAGGAGCGCAGGCACAACGGGTGCGTTGGTGAGACTGGCCGCCGGAAAGGGCCCTGCCAGGTTGGCGTTGGCCCTCAGTGTCCGCGCTTCGCCATTGTTCGGGGGTGCCAAGCTGACGTCCTGGCTCTTTTGCCTGGCACGGAAAGGGGACTCGAAGTGAAGCTGCTCCAATGGTACGCTCAGCGGGATCCCGCCTACATCCGCCAGCGGGCTGTTGCCTTGCGCGAGAGATACGGGATCACACCGGTCAAAGCGATCCGGCGAGTAACGAATTGTGTGGCCCTGCTCGCGGAATACGGTTGCGCGCCCACCTTTCCCACACCCGGCCGGGTAGTGGAGAGGCACCCCGATTGGATCCGCCTCCTGCAGGAGCGCGGTGCCGAGATTGCGGTGCACGGTTTTGATCACGTCGATCTGTGTGCCTATCCCCTGGAAAAGGGGCGCCAGCAACTGGTGCGAGCCACCGCCGCCTTTGACCGGCACGGCATCGAATGGCGTGGCTTCCGCTGTCCTTATCTTGGTTGTCCCGAGGACCTGCCGGCTCTTCTGCCTCCGGGCTTGTTCGATTACAGCAGCAACCGGGCCATCGAGTGGGACGCGAGCCTGCCGGACGGCGATGGAGTGAAGAATCAGGCAGTTCACGAGGTTCTCCAACGGGTCTACAGGCCGCTGTCCTCGCGAGATGCCGTATCCGTACCCTGGTCACGGGCTCACATCATCGAGATCCCCGTTACCCTGCCCGACGACCTGACACTCCACGACGGCCATCAGCTCGGCTACGAAGGCCTGGCCGAAGTCTGGATCCGCGTCCTGCGCGCCACGCACGAGCGCGGCGAAATGTTCGTCCTCATGTATCACCCCGAGCTTGGAGAGCCCTGCCAGCGGGCCTTCGCGGCGGTCCTGGACGAGGCGGCCCGCCTGCGACCCGGGGTGTGGCTCGCCCGGCTCAGGGACATCAGTGGCTGGTGGCGGGAGAAAGACGCTTTCGATGCCAGCATCTCGTCCGCAGATGCAAGCTTGAACGTGTCCTTTGCCTGTTCCGATAGGGCCACGATTCTGGTCAAGGGCCTGGCGACGGCCGGCTCAGAACCGTGGGACGACGTCTATCGACAGTTGCGGGCCCGTAGCCTGCAGGTACCGGCCGAGCCCCGGCCCTTCCTCGGGCTCCCCGCCAACGCGCCCCCGCACAGGGTAACCTTCTTGCGCGAACAGGGGTACATTCTCGACATGGGTGAGACCGCGCCGCGTTGCGCCACCTACCTGGATGCCACGGTCCTGGATCGCATGGCGAGCGACGTCGACCTCATCAGCCTGATCGAAGCGTCGCCGGGCCCGCTCATTCGATATTGGCGCTGGCCGGATGGCGCCAGGAGCGTGCTGAGCATCACCGGCGATCTGGATGCCGTGAGCCTCCTGGACTATACTACGAGGCTTTTTGTCCGGTAGCTTCGCTACGTGATTATGGCCGTGAAAGGAGGTGAATTCCATGAAACGCTTTCCAGAAGCCCGACAGGATTCGAACCTGAACGTGGCCTGGCCGACTGACGAGGATCTGCTGCAGGTTGCGCGCAGGAACGAGCGGCGGCGGCTCTACTTTGCCAGCAAGCGGGTCCTGGACTTTTGCGTGGCTGCCCCCTTGCTGGTTGTCCTGTCGCCTTTGATGGCGTTGATTGCCGTTCTCATCAGGCTTGATTCACCCGGGCCGGCTATCTTCAAGCAGCCTCGCGTGGGATTGCGGCGCAGGGGCATGGGACGCAGCGCTACCTGGGAGCTGCGGACCTTTACCTTCTACAAGTTCCGCAGCATGTTCCATGGAGCAGACCCCAGTCTTCATCGCGATTTCACCAAGGCCCTGCTCTCCAACGACGAGACGACCGTAACAGCGCTGCTGGCCGGGGAGGAGCAGCTCAAGAAGATGACCCACGATCCGCGCATCACCCGCGTGGGCAGATTCCTGCGCAAGGCAAGCCTGGACGAGCTGCCCCAGCTATGGAACGTGCTAAAAGGCGACATGGGCCTGGTGGGTCCCAGGCCCCCCACTGTATACGAAGCCGAGATGTACGACCGGCGCCAGGCCCAACGCATGGGAGCGATGCCCGGCATGACCGGGCTGTGGCAGACAAACGGGCGTTGTTGCTCGGACTATGAGGAGATGATCCAACAGGACTTGATGTACATCGACCAGCAATCCTTCTGGCTCGATCTCAAGGTACTTGCCCTGACTCCGCTGGCGGTGTTGCGGGCGCGTGGTGCAGGTTGACAATTGACATCGTCCATCGCAGGCTCGTTTCATTACTTCAAAAGGGAGGGCATATTCAATGCAGATAGCAGGAAAAAGAGTCCTGGTCACAGGTGGGGCCGGGTTCATTGGGAGCCATCTTGTGGACCGGCTGGTAGAAGCGGACAACGAGGTTATCATTGTGGACGACTTCTCCTTTGGCAAGGAGGAGAACATCGCCCACCATCGAGGCAGACGGCAGGTTCGCGTCGAGAGGGTGGATATCTGTGATTCTGAGCGAATGACGGAACTTGTGCACGGAGTCGACGTTGTCTTTCATCTGGCGGTGTTCTGTCTGCGCAACTCACTTCACAATCCAGGCCGATCGCACGAGGTCAATGACACGGGCTCATTGCGAACCTGTCAGGCGGCACTGCAAAACGGCATTGAGCGGTTCGTCTACGTTTCGACGGCAGAGGTGTACGGCACCGGGCTCTACTTTCCCATCAACGAAGACCACCCCTTCTTGCCGACAAACGTGTACGGAGCGGCCAAGGCCGCCGGCGAACTGTATGCCAAGAGCTATTGGAGGACCTATGGCCTGCCCATCGTCATCACGCGGCTGTTCAACACCTATGGTCCACGGGAGCATACCGAGGGACGAAGGGCCGAAGTCATCCCCAGGTTCGTGATGCGCACCCTCGCGGGACAGCGCTCGTTGATCTTTGGCACCGGCCAGCAGACTCGCGATTTCACCTACGTCGACGACATCGTCCGCGGCATCCTCATGGCCGGGGAGTGTGACGAACTCGTAGGTGATTGCGTGAACCTCGCCCGCGGCCAGGACGTGAGCGTTGCGACGATCTGCGAGCTGGTCCTGCAAAAGCTGAACCGCCTGGACCTCGATCCCATCTATGTCCAGGAAGGGCGACCCGCGGACATTGACAAGATGCAGGCGGACGTCCGCAAAGCAAAGAAGGTGCTCGGCTTTGCCGCGAATGTCAGCATCGAGGAGGGTGTGGAGCGCTACATCGAGTGGGTGCTACAGCACAAGCCCGACCTGGAAAGCTGGTGGTCGCAGGAGAAAATGATTACCTGGTAACAGAGCGAACCACGCCGGGCCCGGCGCACGCCGCCAACAGCCCCGGGCCCGGCATTCCCCCCCATTCAAACCAGCAAGTCCTGCCACAGGGCTTGCTGGTTTTTCTTTGCCCGGCCCCGCCCAACGGCCGGCGGCACCGGTGACAACCTCTCCATCGATTTGGCATCTCCCGGGCCCCGGAGTATAATGGCATCAATGGGAACAGGAGGTTGCAGCCAATGAAAGCTTTCTGGGAACGGTTGGGGGCGCCGGGCAGGATCGGCCTGGTCGTCGGGCTTATCGGAGCCCTGTTGACCGTTGCCGGCCTGGTCGCCGGCAACCTGGCCCCCCTGACCGCTCGCTCGCTGTTGCTCGGCATTCTCCTGGGGGGTGGCTCCTGGGGGGTAGTCAGTTGGGCCATCGCTTCCGCTGCCGCCAATGCCATGGCCGACGGGGAGGAGTAGCCGACCCCCCGGAATCTCCACAATCCCTGCCAGAGCCGTCCATATTTCCTCCATAGTTGCCCGGTATCCTGCGGGTACCAAACAAGAAGGAGGAACAAATGGACGAACGAGTTCGAGGCAAGGGATTGTGGGTCGGCCTGGGGTGTCTGTCGCTGCTCTTCCTGTGCCTGCTGCTGGCCGGGGCGACAATATTTGTCTTGTTCGCGCCCGCGCGCGTAGCACCGGGGTATGTGCAACCACCGGCGGCCGGGGAGGGGGCGGTTCAGACGCCGGCCACCTGCGACTTTTGCCCGTTGGGTGTCCTGTTCTCCGGGGTCAAGGCGCTCTTCAAGGTGGCCTTCCTGGGCCTGCTGCTGCTCCTGCTCTTTGGCCTGGCCCGGAGATTCTTCTGGGGACCGTACCACTGGTGGCCGCACTACTGCGCTCCGGTACCCGCCGGAAAGGGACCGGAAGGCCAGCCCGGTGGCCCCCAGCACCACACCCATTGGCGCCGGCACGGGCGCCCGTTCTGGGGACCACCGCCCTGGTGGGGACCCGCACCGGAGCGTCCCGCAGACGAGGGCGAAGCGCCTGACGCGCCGGACGCTGGCGAGGCCAAGGCCGGCTACAGCGGCCCGCAGGAATAGAGGAGGGCTGCTCCCGGCGGGATACTCCCCGCCGGGAGCGCCAAAGGACAAGATGGCAGACGATCTCGACCTCCAGAGCAAGGGCAGCGCCACCGACTGGCTGCAGAGCCTGGCGGCACACGACGTCCACTACCTGATCCTCGACGTGAGGAGCGACGCGGAGCTGCTGCAGCGGGTTGACGGCCAGCCGGGGTGGCGCCGGGACGTGAACGACGGTGATACGGCAATCTATGTGCGCGCCGTGGCCGACGCCCCGCCGCGGCGAGGGGAGAGCTGACGTGGCCCAGACCATCCTGGTGGTGGACGACGAGGCCCGTATCGTGAAGCTGGTGCGCGACTACCTGGAGCGCGCCGGCTTTGGCGTTCTCACGGCGGGCGACGGCGAAACCGCCCTGGCCATGGCCCGACGGGAAAGGCCAGACCTCATCGTCCTGGACCTGATGCTGCCGGGCGTCGACGGGCTGGACGTCTGCCGGCGCCTGCGCCGGGAGAGCGGCGTGCCGATCATCATGCTCACCGCCCGCGTCGAAGAGGCCGACCGCATCGTGGGCCTGGAGCTGGGCGCCGACGACTATGTTACCAAGCCCTTCAGCCCTGGCGAGCTCGTGGCCCGGGTGCGCGCCAACCTGCGCCGCGCCCGGGGCGAAATGGGCCAGGCGACGGTTATTCGCGCCGGCGACGTGGAGCTGGATACCGCCACGCTGGCCACGACCGTCGCCGAGCAGGCGGTGGACCTGACGCCCACCGAGTTCGAGCTGCTGGCGGCGCTGGCCCGCCACCCGGGCCGCATCTGGACCCGCGAGCAGCTCCTGGAGGCGGTCCACGGCGTGGCCTTCGAGAGCTATGACCGGAGCATCGACTCGCACATCAAGAACATCCGCCGCAAGATCGAGCCCGATCCCCGCCGCCCGCGCTACATCCAGACGGTGTACGGCGTGGGCTACCGCTTTGGCGAGCGGTAATCGGGGAGGGAAGGCAAAGGATCGATGGTGAACAAGGGTACCGGCAGGGAGGAGCCGTCGGGGCCGGATCCGCGAAGCCGTGGCGCCGGCAGCACCGGCCACCGGGAACAGCCGGCAAAGGCGCGAACGGGCCGGCATCCGCACGGGCGCTGCAAGAAGCCGGCTCCGCGGTGGCAAGATTTCGTCCGCGACGACCCGGGGTACCGGCAGTGGCACGACAAGAAGTGGCCGGTTCCTCCGGCCTGGTGGGGCGAGGAGCACGACCCGGCCTGGCCCGTCCCATCCTGGCCGCGCTCCAGGAAATATTGGGGAGAGCGGCAGCCCAGCGGCGGTTATCTCTTTATCCGGTTTGCCATCGTCTTTGGCGTGTTCATCGCCCTCGCCTGCGCCATCCTGTTCATGCTGGGGGCCGCCGTGTTCCTCCTGTTCACCGGCGCCCGGCCGAGTTTCGGCAGCGTGCTCGAGGACCTGCACCCGCTGCGTTTTATGGCCTACCTGGGCGGCGCGGTCCTGCTGCTGCTCCTGGCCCTGCGACGGGTGGGTCACCTGGCCAGCCGCCGCTTTACCAACCCGCTGAGCGAGACCATGAAAGCCGCCGGCGCCCTGGCCGAGGGCGACCTTTCAGCCCGGGTGCCGGTGCAGGGCAGCCCTGAATTTCGCCACCTGGCCCTGTCGTTCAACCAGATGGCCCAGGCCCTGGAGGCCGCCGACCGGCAGCGCCGCGAGCTGCTGGCCGACGTAGCCCACGAGCTGCGCACGCCCTTGACCGTCCTCCAGGGCAACCTGGAAGGCCTCCGGGACGGCGTTTACCTGGCTACCCCCGAGCAGATCGACCTCATGCTGGACGAGGCCCAGAAGCTGAGCCGCCTGGTGGACGACCTGCGCCTGCTGACCCTGGCCGACGCCGGCCAGTTGCCCCTCGACCTCCAGGAGCTGGAGGTGCACCAGCTCCTGGCCGACGTGCGCGATGCCTTTGCCCCCCAGGCGGCGGAGGCAGGCGTCACCTTGCGGGTGGAGGCGCCAGAGCAGGCGCTGCAGCCCCTCCACGCCGACCCCCAGCGCCTGGGACAGGTGCTGGGCAACCTGATGACCAACGCCCTGCGGCACACGCCGTCCGGCGGCCGGGTGACGTTGGGCGCCGCCCCCGTCGGAGATGGAGAAGGACCAGAGGGCGTCCAGATCTGGGTCGCCGACTCGGGCGAGGGCGTGCCGCCGGACGACCTGCCGCGCATCTTTGACCGTTTCTGGCGCGCCGACAGGGCCCGCAGCCACGAGGAAGCGGCGGGCAGCGGGCTGGGCCTGGCCATTGCCCGCAGCCTGGTGCAACTCCACGGCGGCCGCATCTGGGCCGAGAGCGAGGGCGTGCCGGGCAAGGGCACCACCGTCTTTTTCGTGCTCCCCCTCTCGGCAGGTTCGTAGTCGGCGATTCATCGCCACAGAATGGGCAGGTTCGTAGTGGGCGATTCATCGCCCAAGAGCCGCGCTGAAGCGCGTACTACCAACGGGCAGGTTCGTAGTGGGCGATTCATCGCCACAGAGCCGCGCTGAAGCGCGTACTACCAACGGGCAGTTCGTAGTCGGCGATTCATCGCCTATGAGCCGCGCTGAAGCGCGTACTACGAACGGGCAGGTTCGTAGCCGGCGATTCATCGC
>JAAYZQ010000486.1 GCA_012514775.1 Anaerolineaceae bacterium | reverse complement strand
GCTGGCCATCGGCATCATCGCCGTCTATGCCATCATCACCGACCGGCCCGTGGTCCTCGACGTCGCCATTGTCCTCGGGCTGCTGGCCTTTCTGGGAACGGTGGCCTTTGCCCGCTACCTGGAAAAGAGGGTGTGAGCATGCGAGAGGTCCTGAGCGCCATTCTGCTGCTCATCGGGGGGGTGTTCATGTTCGTGGCCGGCATCGGCATCCTGCGCATGCCCGACCTGTACACGCGCATGTCGACGACGACCAAGGTCGCCACGCTGGGCGTCGGCTCCACGCTCCTGGCCGCCGCCATCTACTTTGGCGAGCTGGGCATCACCAGCCGCGCCCTGGCGACGATTGCCTTCGTGCTCCTCACCGCGCCGGTGGCGGCGCACATGATCGGCCGCGCCGCCTATTTCGGCGGCGTGCCCCTCTGGTCGGGGACGGTCGTCGACGAGCTGAGCGGCCACTATGACCTGCGCACCCACGCCCTGGAGTCCATTCGGTTCCCGGATCTCCAGGCCCAGCTCCCCGATGTCCAGGTCTACCGGCTGCGGATTCCCGACACGTCGCCGGTGGTCGGCCAGACCCTGGCACAACTCGACCTGAGACAGAAATACGACGTTACCCTGCTGGCCATTCGCCGGGATACCCTGATGCTCACCAACCCGGGCGGCGACGTGCAGATGTTTGCCGACGACGAGCTAATCCTGCTGGGCTCCCCCGACAGCGTCGAAGGCGTCGCCGAGCTGGTCCGCAGCGCGCCCCGGGAGGTCGCCGAGACGTAGGCCTGCCATAGCGAAGGTGAGGGCGGGGCGACCCCGCCCCGACCACACCGGGTTGCGCAGGGGCGCGGTTGCCGCGCCATCGCATTTGGCAAGGTGAGGGCGGGGCGACCCCGCCCCTACCACACCACGTTGCGCAGGGGCGCGGTTGCCGCGCCCGATCTGGAACAGCCGCGCCAAGAAACCCGCCCCTTATTGGCAACTCGCCTTGCCTGTGGTACAATTGGGAATCGTTTCTCGGACGTGCCGGCCCTCTCTCACCGGGTGCCGGTCAATGGCATCCAAAACCAGAGAGCCAAAGGAGGTTACAGATGGAGAACAGGATAGGGTTCCTGGTCATTATTGTCGTGCACAACGTCGCCAAGCTGCCCGACCTGCTGCACGCCTGGCAAAAGATCGGCGTGCCGGGGGCGACCATCCTCAGGAGCACGGGGGCGTATCGCATGACCACCTGGCTGAGCCGGGTGGGCCTGGGCGGCCTGGAGCGGCTGCTGGACTCGGAGGACTCGGGGCAGCGCACGCTGCTGGCCGGCATCGAAGACCCCGACCTGCTGGCCAGGGCCATCGCCGAAGCCGAGCGCGCCCTGGGCAACTTTGACGAGCCCCACAGCGGGCTGCTCCTGGTGGTGCCCGTGGCCCAGGTCAAGGGCCTGCACAAGACACGCCGCCGGGAGACGCCGACCCCCCTGCCCGCCGCCGTGCAGCCCGACTGGGTCGTCCGGCGAGATACCCCCATAGAAAAGGTGCTGCCCATGTTGCTCCGGGAGGCGGCCACCGTCCTGCGCGAGACGCCCCTCGAAGACGTGGCCGAGGTCATGCTCCGCGTTCCCGGCGTCCAGGTGGCCGCCGTCACCGAGGCCGACGGCCGGCTCGTGGGCGTCCTCGACCTGCACTCCCTGGCCAACGACCTCTTTTTCCGCATCATGCCCGAGGAGTTTCTCCGGGACATTACCGACATGGAAGAGATGATGGACTTTGCCCGGAAGAGCAGCCTGCGCACCGCGGGCGATGCCATGTCAGAGCCGGTGTGGATCACCCAGGGCGACACGCTAAAGGAGGCGTTCAAGCGCATGCACGACCATCGCCTGCCCGGCCTGCCCGTGGTCGACGGGCGCTACCACGTCATCGGCTATATCGACCTGCTGACATTGCTGTCCTGCTGCGTGGGACGGATCGAGGGCCCCGATGGGGTCCAGGACAAGGAGCAAGCTGCGTGAGCGACGCCTGGTTGGCTGCCGGCATTTTCCTGATCACCTATGGGCTCATCATCGGCGAGCGCATGCACCGCACCATCGCCGCGCTGTTGGGCGGCATGGCCATGATCCTGGTGGGCGTGCTTCCCCAGGACCAGGCCCTCATCTCTATCGACTGGAACGTCATCTTTCTCCTGGCGGGCATGATGATGATCGCCAACCTGCTCCGCGAGACCGGCCTCTTCCAGTGGATCGCCGTGCAGGCGGTGCGCCTGGGGCGCGACAGGCCCTTTCGCATCCTGATCGTCCTGTCCATCGTCACGGCCATCAGCTCGGCCTTCCTGGACAACGTGACCATCGTCATCCTGGTGGCGCCGGTGACACTCTTTGTCGCCGCCAACCTGGGGATCAGCCCCATCCCGTTCCTCATCTCCGAGATCCTGGCGTCCAACATCGGGGGGACGGCAACCCTCATCGGCGACCCGCCCAACATCCTCATCGGCAGCGCGG
>JAAYZQ010000485.1 GCA_012514775.1 Anaerolineaceae bacterium | reverse complement strand
TACGTCGACGGTGAGAAGCGCTACATCATTGCCCCCATCGGGCTCAAAGTCGGCGACACCATCATGTCCGCCACCAACGCCGAGATTCGAGTCGGCAACACCCTGCCGCTGTCAGCCATCCCGTTGGGTACCCAGGTACACAACGTCGAGCTGCACCTCGGCCGGGGCGGCCAGCTCGTGCGAGCCGCCGGCGGATCCGCCCAGGTGATGGCCAAAGAAGGCGCTCATGCCCTGCTGCGCCTCCCCAGCGGCGAGATGCGCCTCGTCGACATACGCTGCTGCGCCACCATCGGGCAGGTCGGCAATCCCGACCACAGCAATATCAAGATCGGCAAGGCTGGCCGCCGGCGTTGGCTCGGCTGGCGCCCCACCGTGCGTGGCTCTGCCATGACCCCACGCGACCATCCGCATGGCGGCGGCGAAGGCCGCTCCCCCATCGGTATGCCCGGGCCCAAGACCCCGTGGGGCAAGCCCACCCTTGGTTACAAGACCCGCCGCAACAAGGCCACCGACAAGTACATCGTGCGCCGGCGGGGCAAGGGTAAGGGCCGCAAGTAAGGATCGGTCAGGGCAGTTGCCATGATCATGCGAGGAGGAAAGCAGTGTCGAGGTCGCTGAAAAAAGGACCCTTTGTAGATCCGAAGCTACTTCAGAGAGTCGAAGAGATGAACCGGAGCGGTAAGCGCGTGGCGATCCGCACCTGGTCTCGGGCGTCCACCATCTTCCCACAGATGGTCGGGCACACGATTCTCGTGCACAATGGCCGGCACCATATCCCAGTCTACGTCACCGAGAACATGGTGGGACACCGCCTGGGTGAATTCGCGGCGACCCGCACCTACCGCGGCCACGTCGCCAAAGAGAAGACAGCCAGGAGGTAAGCATGGCCTTTCAAGTAAAAGCAGTGACGAAGTACGTTGGCCTGTCGCCGCAGAAAGTCCGCCTCGTCGTGGACAAAGTGCGCGGCATGAATGCCGACCAGGCCCTGGCCCAGCTTCGCTTTGGGACCCAGGCCGCCAACCGGCCCGTCGCCAAGGCCCTGCGGTCGGCCATCGCCAACGCCGAAGAGAACTTCGGCTTGTCGCGGGAAGACCTGTTCGTGGCCGCCATTTTCGCCGACGAAGGCCCCACCCGCAAGTGGCGGCGCTTCGGTGCGCGTGGCCGCTTCAAGCCGATCTTGCGGCGGTCTTCGCACATTACCGTCGTGCTCGAAGAGAAAGAATAAGGCAAGGAAAAGACGGCAGCGCCGCAAAAGTAGAGCCTTGATTCATCAAAGGCTCAGGCCAGGCGGCGATGCCGATGGGATGGAATCGAAGGAGGGACGATTTGGGGCGAAAGGTTCATCCAATTGGCTTCCGTTTGGGTGTCATCAAGAACTGGAACACCCGTTGGTACGCTGAAGGTGAAGAATACGGCGACCTGCTAGTGGAAGACCGCGCCATTCGCGAGAGAATACGGCGGGAGCTGCGCCACGCCGGCGTCTCCAACATTGAGATCGAGCGCTTCCCGAACCAGGTGTCGATCACCGTTCATACCGCCAAACCCGGTATCGTGATCGGCCGCAAGGGCGCCGGCGTCAACGAGCTCAAGTCCAAGCTAGAGCAGATGACCAAGAAGCGCATCCGCCTCGAGGTCGAGGAGATCGACAAGCCCGAGCTCGACGCGTATCTGGTCGCCGAGAGCATCGCCGAGCAGCTCGAGCGGCGCGTCTCCCACAAGCGGGCCATGCGCCAGGCCGTGACCCGTGCGCTGCG
>JAAYZQ010000484.1 GCA_012514775.1 Anaerolineaceae bacterium | reverse complement strand
GTGGGAAAACCGTCCAGCGCGACCTCCGGCGCTTCCTCATAACAGGGGGGCAGATGGGCGCATGCCCGGAGTGGTATCCCCTGCTCCGGGCGGCACGCTATCTGCGGGTGCCACCGTGGGAACTGGCAGGCCAGCCGCTGGTGTGGCAAGAGTGGGCGCTGGTGAGTGAGGCCGCCGAACGGGAAGCCGAGGCGGACCTGGCCAGGCGGGACTGAGACGGGAAAAGACACATGGCGACAACTGCCGCGAAACTGCGCGCCGTCGTAACGGCGGAAACCGCGGACGGGCAGAAGAAGCTGCGCCAGTTCGGAGATGAAGTCTCCGGGCTGCGCAGGACCACCGAAAAGGAAGTCAACGCGATTGCGGCGGTGTTCAAGGGCACGCTGAGCGCGGGGCTGGTCCTGGGCGGCCTGCACGCCGCCGCCAACGCGCTGGGCAGCATCCTGTCCGGGTTGTGGAACACCGCCCGCCAGGTCATGGGCGACGCCTATGCGGCGGTGCGGGACTACGAGATGCTCGCGCTGGGCCTGCGCCAACTGACCGCCTCCCAGATCGTCGGCGCGGGCGTCACGAGTGACATGGCCGAAGCCCTCAAGCTGGCCGAGGAACCCGCCAAACGGCTCATCGGTTGGATCGAGAAGCTGGCCGTCAAAAGCCCGTTCACGTCCGCGGAAGTCGCGGCGGCGTTCCGCATGGCCGAGGCGTTCGGGTTCACCGAGGGGCAGGCCCGACGGCTGACGGCGGCCCTGACCGACTTCTCAGCCGGGGCCGGGCTGTCCGGCGACTACATCAACCGGATCATGCTCAACCTGGGCCAGATGCAGGCGCAGGGCAAGGTCACCAGCCGGGAAATCCGGGATCTGGCGATGGCGGGCCTGCCGGTCAAGAACATCCTGGCCGAGTCGTTCGGCGTCACCCAGGCCAAGATGGCCGAGATGCTGGAGGACGGGGCGGTCCCGGTCGGCCAGGCGCTGGAGTCCATCGTCAACTTCCTGGAGACGCGCTTTGCCGGGGCGGCGGAACGCACCACTCAGACGTGGCAGGGGCTGCAGTCATCCCTGCAGGACATCCAGCAGATCGACCTGCGGGAACTGTTCGGCGGCGTGTTCGAGGCTATCCGCCCGGAAGCGGCGCAGATCGTGGACTTCCTGGCGTCCGACGAGTTCCGGGGCAAGCTGCGGGCGGTGGGCACCGCGCTGGGCGACTCGGTCAAGGCCGGGGTGGCGGCGGGCAAGCAAGCCCTCAACGGGCTGTTCGACGCCGGGTTCCTGGGCGAAGCGGGCGACTTCCTGAACCAGATCAAGGGCGGCTCGTTCGCCCAGTCCCTCCAGAAGATCGTCGGGGCCATTGAGTTCGGCGTCATGTCGGCAGCCGTGGAAGTCAAGGCGGTCGGTTCGACCCTGTGGGAAGTCGGCAAGTTCATCGCCGAGGTGCTGCGCGAGTTCCTGGCCCGGCTGGGCGGGCTGGTGACGATCTTCGGCAGCGTCATCGACACCAAGTCGAACGCCATCATCACCCGCATGGAAGC
>JAAYZQ010000483.1 GCA_012514775.1 Anaerolineaceae bacterium | reverse complement strand
GAGTCGCTGGGCGAGCGCGAAGCCGAGGCCCCGGCCGTCGAGCCCGAAGCAGCGCCGGAAGAGCCGGCGGAAGAGGTTCCGGCCTGGACGGCAGCCCGCGCCGAGCCGGTGGTCGAGGCGCCGGAACCGGCTCCGGAAGAAGCGGTCGAGGCCCCGGTGGCGCAAGAGATCAGGCCGCCGGAGCCTGCCCCGCAGGTACCCGTGCCAGAGGCGGCGCCGCCATCGGCCGAACAGCGCTTCCGGGAGCTTCGAGAAGAGCTCCAGGCCCGGCCTCGAAACCACCCGCTCCGGCTGGAAGTGGCGCGCATGTGTGCCGGGCAGAAGGAGTGGAAATCGGCCCTGGGCCACTACGAGAAGCTCATCGCCTCCCGCAAGCTGCTGCCCGACGTCCTCCAGGACCTGCAGCGCCTGCTGGACGAGGACGTGGACCGCGCCCGCGTCTACCAGTTGCTGGGCGACGTTTACATGCAAGAAGACCAGTTGGACCGCGCCCTGGAGATGTACCGGCAGTCCAGGCAAGTCCTTCTCAAGCGCTAGATCCTACAAGGGAGATTGGATGGAACGCACACTCGTAATTCTCAAGCCTGACGCCGTGCAAAGGGGACTCGTCGGCCCCATCCTCACCCGGCTGGAGCGCAGGGGGCTCCGGCTGGCAGCCATGAAGCTCGTGCAGATCGGCCCGGAGCTGGCGGCCCGGCATTACGCCGTCCACCAGGGCAAGCCCTTTTACGCCGGGCTCATCGAGTTCATTACCAGCGGGCCGGTGGTCGTCGCCGTGGTGGAGGGGCGGAATGCTATCGCCATCGTGCGCAGCACCATGGGCGCCACCAACCCCGCCGAGGCCGCGCCGGGCACCATCCGTGCCGATTTCGGCCTGGAGATCGGACGCAACCTGGTCCACGGCTCCGATGGCCCCGACACGGCCGCCTACGAGATCCCCCTCTATTTTACAGAGGACGAGATCCTGAGCTACGAGCGGGCGATAGACGGCTGGATCAACGAATAGCTGTCCCGCTACGGCTGTCTCGACGGAGAGAGGGCCTGCCAACCAGGAATGGTTGGGCAGGCCCTTTGTGATAACTGACGGAGCAATACCATGAGCGAGCTTACCATTCTCATCACAGGTGCATCCCGTGGGCTGGGGGCCGCCGCGGCCCGGGCCGCGGGCCAGTTGGGGGCCAACGTCGTCCTGACGGCCCGCTCGGCCGGCGACCTGGAGGCCGTGGCCGCGGACGTGCAAGAGGCGGGCGGCCAGGCCCTGGCCGTCCCGGGCGACGTGAGCCGGCCCGAGGACGACGAGCGCATCGTGGCCGCCGCGATAGAGCGCTTCGGGGCGCTGGACGCCCTGGTCAACAACGCCGGCATCCTGGGGCCCGTGAGCCCCATCGCCGAGGCGGAGGCGGGCGCCTGGAACGAAACCTGGGCCATCAACGTCCTGGGGCCCGTGATCCTCACCCGGGCAGCCCTGCCCCACCTGCGGGAGCGCAAGGGCCGGGTGATCAATGTCTCCAGCGGGGCCGCCGTGAGCCCCGTGCCGGGCTGGGGGGCCTATTGCCTGACCAAGGCGGCGGTGACCCACCTGACGCGCATGGTCGCCGCCGAGGAGCCGGACGTCACTGCCATCTCTTTCCGGCCGGGCGTCGTCGACACCGCCATGCAGGCCACGATTCGCAGCGAGGGGGCTGCCGGCATGCCCCGCGAGGAGTACGAGCGTTTTGTGGCCTACCACCGCCAGGGGGAGCTGCTGCCGCCCGCCGTGCCGGGCTGCGCCCTGGCCGTGCTGGCCTTTTACGCGCCGCCATCGTGGAGCGGCGCCTTCCTGTCGTGGGATGAGGGGCAGGTGCAGTCCCTCGTGCGGCGCTATGCCTGCTCGGCGAGAAGCTAGCACTGCGTCAAGCGTGATTTGATGGGTTCGTAGTAGCGGCTTCAGCCGCTTTTTCACCTACGGCGACCCCTCAGTTCACGGTTGACAGACCAATAGTCCAAAAGGAGCGTATTGACAAAGGCTCCCAGTTGTGATATTTTAGATAATAACTACCACTTCTACGCTCCAGGCGGCCGGAAGGATGGGCCGCGGTGGAGCCCAGAGCCTGACGTGGAGGAGACGACCGGATGGTGACAGAGAGCAGGACGTACGACGCCGTGATCGTGGGTGCGGGCCAATCGGGAGTGCCCCTTTCCACGGCCCTGGCCAGGGCCGGCTGGAAGGTGGCCCTGGTGGAGCGCCAGTACGTGGGCGGCTCGTGCATCAACTGGGGCTGCACGCCGACCAAGACCATGGTGGCCAGCGCTCGCGTGGCCCACGTGGCGCGGCGCGCCGAGACGTACGGCGTGCACGCCGGCCCGGTAAAGGTGAACATGGCCGCCGTGCGCCGGCGCAAGGCCGAGATCGTCGAGGGCTTTCGCCAGAACCTCCAGCGCCGCATCCGGGAAGCAGAGGGCGTGGACCTCATCATGGGTGAGGCGCGCTTCACGGGGCACAAGGCCCTGGCGGTGAGCCTCAACGACGGCGGCAGCCTGCACCTGTCGGCGGACAAGATCTTGCTCAACACCGGGGGCCGGCCCCACGTGCCCCATCTGCCCGGCCTGGAAGATGCTCCCTTCCTCGATTCGACGTCCATCATGGAGCTGGAGGAGCTGCCCGAGCATCTCATCATCCTCGGCGGCGGCTACGTCGGGCTGGAGTTCGGCCAGATGTTCTGTCGCTTTGGCAGCCAGGTGACCATCGTCCAGCGCAGCGGGCAACTGTTGAGCGAAGAGGACCCGGACGTGGCCGAGGCCGTGGCCGAGATCCTCCGCGAGGACGGCATCCAGGTGCTGCTGAACGCCGAGGCACGCGAGGCGCGCCAGGAGAACGGCACCATCAGCCTTCACGTCCAGGCGCCCGACGGGCAACAGGTGCTCCGCGGCTCGCACCTCCTGGTGGCCACGGGACGAGAGCCCAACACCGACGCCCTGAACCTGGCCGCCGGCGGCGTCGCCGTGGACCGGCGGGGATACATCGTGGCCGACGAGCGGCTGGAGACCAACGTCCCGGGCATCTATGCCCTGGGCGACGTCAAGGGCGGCCCGGCCTTTACCCACGTGTCGTACGACGACTATCGCATCCTGTGCGCCAACCTCCTGGAAGGCGGGGAGCGGACGGTGCACGACCGGCCCGTGCCCTACGTCGTCTTTACGGACCCCCAGTTGGGGCGGGTGGGGCTGACAGAGCGGCAGGCCCGCGAGGCCGGGCGCCGGTTCCGCGTGGCCAGGATACCCATGTCCTGGGTGGCCCGCGCCGTGGAGGTCGACGAGACGCGGGGTCTCATGAAGGCGCTGGTCGACGCCGAGACCGGTCAGATCCTGGGGGTGGCCATCCTCGGCTACCAGGGCGGCGAGATCATGGCCATGATCCAGGTGGCCATGATGGGCGGCCTGCCCTACACCGCCTTGCGCGACGCCGTCTTTACCCATCCGACCCTCTCGGAGGCGCTGAACTCGCTCTTTTCCTCGTTGGAGGACGAAGGGTCCGGGTAGCCACGCGAAAACAAGGAGGCCTGCAATGACCAAGCTGCATGACCTGGCCGAGCTGGGGCAGTCGATCTGGGTCGACTATGTCCGGCGCGGCTTCACGCGTTCCGGCGAGCTGCAAACCATCGTGGACCAGGGGGTGCGGGGCGTGACCTCCAACCCCACCATCTTTGAGGCCGCCATCGCCCGCAGCGACGACTACGAGCCGGCCCTCCAGGAGCTGCTGCCCCGGGCGGCGTCGACCCGGGCGCTGTACGAGGCCCTGGTCATGGAGGACATCCGCGAGGCCGCCGATGTGCTGCGCCCGGTCTATGACGCCAGCGACGGCGCCGACGGCTTTGTCAGCCTGGAGGTCAGCCCGCGGCTGGCCCACGACACCGACGGTACCGTGGCCGAGGCGCGGCGGCTGTTCGCCGCGCTGGACCGGCCCAACGTCATGATCAAGGTCCCGGCCACGCCTGCCGGCATTCCCGCCATCGAGGCGCTCATCGCCGCCGGCGTGAACGTCAACGTCACCCTCATCTTTGCCCTGGACCACTATCGCGCCGCGGCCGGGGCCTACCTTGCCGGGCTGGAGCGGCTGGCGGCGGAGGGCGGCGCCCTGGCCCGGGTCGCCTCCGTTGCCTCGATTTTCCTGAGCCGCATCGACACCGCCGTGGGCAAGCTCCTGGTCGAGGGCGAGCGAGAGCTGGCGGCCGGGCCCGACGTGCCGGATTCCAGGTTGGAGGGCCTCCGGGCGCTGCAGGGCAGGACGGGCGTCGCCACTGGCCGCCTGGCCTATGCCTGTTTCCAGGAGATCTTTCGGGGGGAGCGCTGGGAGCGCCTGGCCGCCATGGGCGCCCGGGTGCAGCGGCCCCTGTGGGCCAGCACCGGCACCAAGAACCCGGCCTATTCCGACACCCTCTACGTCGACACCCTCATCGCCCCGCACACGGTCAACACCCTGCCGCCGGCCACCCTCAGCGCCTTCCTGGACCACGGGACGGTGGCCCTCAGCCTGGAAGCGGGCATGGAAGAATCCCGCCAGCAGATGGCCAGGCTGGCCGAGGCGGGCGTGGACGTGGACGCCGTCACGGCCAGGCTTCAGGAGGAGGGTGTGGCCGCCTTTGCCAGCTCGTTCGACTCGCTCATGGCCACCCTCGCCCGCCTGCGGAGCGAGTGGCGGCGCCCGGCAAACCTGGGCGCCCACCAGGAGGCCGTCGACCGGGCCCTGGACGAGATTGCCGCCCGGCGAATCGTGGCCCGCATCTGGTCCCACGATTATACCGTCTGGAAGCCGGACCCGACCGAGATCGCCAACCGCCTGGGCTGGCTCCACACCGCCGACGTCATGGTGGAGCAGGTCCCTCGCCTGGAGGAGTTTGCCGCCGCGGTGCGGGCCGAGGGCATCGCCGACGTGCTGCTGCTGGGCATGGGCGGCGCCAGCCGCGCCGCCGAGGTCCTGAACAACGTCTTTGCCCGGCCGGGCATGCCTCGCCTCGCCGTCCTGGACAGCACCCTGCCCGAGGCCATCCTGGCCCACGCGGGCAGGCTTGGCCCGCAGAGCACGCTGTTCATCGTCGCTACCAAGTCGGGCTCGACCATCGAGACCCTCTCCCTCTTTCGCTTCTTTTACGACCGGGCCGCCCGGGCGCTGGGGCCCGGGGAGGCCGGGGACCACTTTGTGGCCATCACCGATCCGGGCGGGCGCCTGGAGGAGCTGGCCAGGACGCACGAGTTCCGGGCCACGTTCCTGAACGATCCCAACGTGGGCGGGCGCTATTCGGCCCTGTCGTTCTTTGGCCTGCTGCCGGCGGCCCTGGTGGGCGTGGACGTGAAGGCCCTCCTGGAGCGCGCCCGCGCCCTCGCCGCCGAAAGCCGGCCCTGCGACGATTCCGAACCGGGCGTGGACGTGGCCGCCTGGCTGGGGGTGGTCATGGCCGAGCTGGCCACGGCCGGGCGGGACAAGCTGACCCTTCTGGCCTCGCCGGCCCTGGCCAATTTCGGCGACTGGCTGGAGCAGTTGGTGGCCGAGAGCACCGGCAAGGAGGGCAAGGGCATCCTGCCCGTGGTGGGCGAGCCCCTGGGTACGCCGGCGGACTATGGCAACGACCGGCTGTTCGTCTACCTGCGGGTGGCCGGCGACGAAACCTACGACGCGCCCCTGCGCGCCCTGGAGGAGGTGGGCCATCCCGTGGTGCGCCTGCACCTGCGCGACGCCTACGACCTGGGGGAGCAGTTCTTCCTGTGGGAGATGGCCACGGCCGTGGCCGGCCACCGCCTGGGTGTCAACCCCTTCTTCCAGCCCGACGTGGAGGCGGCCAAGGAGCGCGCCCGCCGGGCCATGGCCAGCTACGCCGAAACCGGCGGCCTGCCCGAGGGCGAGGCGGCGCCCCTCAGCGGGCAGGCACTGGCCGCCTTCCTGGCCACCGCCCAGGCGGGGGATTACGTCGCCCTGCAGGCCTTTTTGCCGCAGATGCCCCAGGTGGAGGCCGCGCTCGAGGCCCTGCGCCTTCGGCTACGAAACCGCCTGAAGCTGGCCACGACGGTGGGCTACGGGCCGCGCTTCTTGCACTCCACGGGCCAGCTCCACAAGGGCGACGCCGGCCGCGGACTGTTCGTGCAGTTTACCGCCGGCGGCCCCCAGGACGTGCCCATCCCCGGCGACGGCGAGCTGCCCGCTTTGTCGGCGTCGTTCCGCACCCTGGCCATGGCCCAGGCCCTGGGCGACGAGGGCGCCCTGCGGGCCGTGGGCCGCCGCGTCATCCGCTTCCACCTGGGCGAGGACGTCGTGGGCGGCCTCGACCGCCTGCTGCGAGAACTGGAGGGTCTGTGAAGGACAACGAACGGAACGTACCGCCGGCCGCCATCGTCATCCTGGGCGCCTCGGGCGACCTGACCCAGCGCAAGCTGGTGCCCGCCCTGCACAGCCTGTGTTGCGACGACCTGCTGTCGCCCAGGACCCGGGTCCTGGGGGTTGCCCGCAGCGAGTTCAGCGACGGGGAGTATCGGGAGCACCTGTACGAAGGGATCGCGGAGTATGCCCGGCACAACGACGAGGTCTGCGCCCAGTGGGAGAACTTTGGGCAGCGCTTTTCCTACCTGAGCGGCAACTATGACGACCCCGACACCTACCGGCGCGTGACCGAACGCCTGGCGGAGCTCGACGCCGCCGAGAACGGGACGGAGGGCAACCGGCTGTTCTACCTGGCGGTGCCGCCCTCCCTGGGGCCGGGCATCATTCGCAAGCTGGGCGAGGCGGGGCTCAACAGTAGCCCAGGCTGGACGCGGGTCATCGTCGAGAAGCCCTTCGGCCGCGACCTGGAGAGCGCCCACCACCTGAACGAGCAGATCCACGAGGTGTTTCGCGAGGATCAGATCTATCGCATCGACCACTACCTGGGCAAAGAGACGGTGCAGAACATCATGACCTTCCGTTTCGCCAACGCCATCTTTGAGCCCATCTGGAACATGAAATACGTGGACCAGATCCAGATCACGGTGGCCGAGAGCGACGGCGTGGGCCGGCGCGGCGGCTACTATGACCAGGCCGGCGTGCTGCGCGACATGTTCCAGAACCACCTGGTGCAACTCCTGACCCTGACGGCCATGGAGCCGCCGGCGGTGTGGGACGCCGACGCCCTGCGGGACGAAAAGGTCAAGGTCATCCGCGCCACGCGGGCCGGCGAGCCCGTCGTCAGGGGGCAATACCGGGGCTATCACGACGAGGAGGACGTGGCACCCGACTCGCGGACGCCGACCTTTGCGGCACTGCCCTTTTACGTGGACAACTGGCGCTGGCAGGGAGTGCCGTTCTTTCTGCGGTCGGGCAAAGCCCTGGCGACCAAGGTGACCGAGGTCGCCGTCGTCTTCAAATGCGTTCCCCAGTTGCTCTTTCCCCGGCCGTCGGGCGGCGAAATCGCGCCGAACATGCTGTCGCTCTGCCTTCAGCCCAACGAAGGGATCCACCTGCGTTTCGAGGCCAAGCATCCGGGCACGCGGATGCGCACCCGCTCCGTCGACATGGAGTTTCACTACGCCGAGGGTTTCGAGGGCAAGGTGCCCGAGGCCTACGAGCGGCTGCTGTTGGATGCGCTGCAAGGCGACGCATCCCTTTTTGCCCGGGCCGACGAGATCGAGCTGGCCTGGGGGCTCATCGATCCCATCCTGGAGAGATGGCAGGGCCCGGAGGTGCCGCCCCCGAGCCCGTACGACCGGGGCTCGTGGGGCCCGGCGGAGGCCGAGGGCCTGCTGAAGACCCAGACGGTGGGGTGGGCGATGCGGTGTGGGCGCGTGGATTCGGGGCTGCCGGGGCCGGGCTAAGCTTCGGCGGGGCCAGGGAGCGTGAGGAGGAGCGTGGCATGACGCAGGTTATGGCGCAGCGAGGAGATGGTGGGGCGGAGGTGGTGGTGGTGCCGGAGGCGGAGGCCCTCGCCCGGGAGGCGGCGGAGCGCTTTGTGCAGATGGCGCGCGAGGCGGTAAAGGCCCGGGGCCGGTTCAGCGTG
The DNA here is from genome assembly GCA_012514775.1 of Anaerolineaceae bacterium. The sequence continues at coordinate 671 of JAAYZQ010000483.1, read as the reverse complement.
GCCCTGGCGGGCGGCTCGACGCCGGGGGGCGCTTACCGGCTCCTGACCGAGGCGCCGTATCGAACCCGGGTCCCCTGGGAACAGGTACACATTTTCTGGGGCGACGAGCGCCTCGTTCCCCCCGACGACCCGGAAAGCAACTATGGCCTGGCACAGCAGGCCTTTATCGGGCTGGTGCCCATCCCCGCCGAGAACGTGCACCGCGTGCGGGGCGAGCTCAAGCCCGAGGCAGCGGCCAGGGCCTACGAACTGGAGCTGGAGGACTATTTTTGCGGGCCGCTGCCGCGGCTGGACCTGGTGATCCTGGGCCTCGGCAGCGACGGCCACACCGCGTCCCTCTTTCCCGGCTCTCCCCTCCTGGAAGAGACCAGTGAGACGGTCGCCGTCGCCCGGGCCAACTACCAGGGCAGGCCGGCGTGGCGCGTGACCCTTACCCTGCCGGCCATCAATGCCGCGCGGCACGTCCTCTTCCTGGCCGGCGGCGCCGAAAAGGCCGGCATCGTCGCCGCGGTCCTGGGCGAGGGCGGGGGCAGCCTGCCGGCCCAGCGGGTGTGCCCCGTGGCGGGCCAGGTCACCTGGCTCCTGGACCGGGCGGCCGCCGCCGGGTTGGCCGGCGAGCCCCAGGGTCCCTCCCAGCAGGGAGAAGGTTCGTAGTAACGGCTTTAGCCGTC
>JAAYZQ010000063.1 GCA_012514775.1 Anaerolineaceae bacterium | reverse complement strand
GTGGAGCACGGCTACCACCACGTCCACCATCACGCCGGCGGCCCCGAGTCGCACGAGCACAAGGAAGAGTTTGACGCCAACGACATGATGAACATGGGCGGCCTGCTGCGGCGCATGCCCGCCACCGGCTGGACCTTTATCATCGGCGCCCTGGCCCTGACGGGCATCCCCATCTGGGCCGGGTTCTGGAGCAAGGACGAGATCCTGGCCGATGCGTGGAACGCGTTCATGCACGGCGGGCACTTTGGCGTCAGCTCCAACTGGGGCTTTATCGTCTGGCTTCTGCTGACCATCGCCGCCTTCCTGACGGCCTTTTACACCGGCAGGCAGGTCTTCCTGACCTTTGCCGGCCGGCCGCGGACCGAGGCGGCGGCCAACGCACCCGAAAGCGTGCCAAGTATGACCTGGCCCCTGGCTATCCTGGCCGTGTTTGCCACGCTCCTGGGCCTGGCCGGCACGCCCTGGGCAAACCAGTTCTACCAGATGGTGGGGGAAGAGGCCGAGATCCTGGGCGAGCACGTGGCCCACGGCGAGTTCAACCCCCTCGTGGCCGGCATCTCTATCGGGGTGGCGCTGCTCGGTTGGGCCATCGCCTGGGCCATCTACGGGCGCAAGCCCCTGACGGTTCCCGTCGATCCCCTGGAAAGGCCCCTCGGCCCCGTCTATACGCTGCTCAAGAACAAGTACTACTTTGACGAGGCCTACATGCGCTTTATCGTGCGGCCCACCATCGGCCTGGCCCAGGCGGCGTTCGTCTTTGACGACAAGGTCGTCATCGACCCCATCGTCGATTCTGTGGGCCGCTTTGGCCGGTGGCTGGCAGATTGGCTGCGGCGGACCATCGACAGTCCCGTGGTGGACGGCGCCGTCAACGGCGTCGGGCGGGCCATGGGCTGGATGGGCGAATTCATGCGCGCAACACAGACCGGGAAAGTGCAGAACTATTTGCTGGTGGCGGCCGTGACGGTCGTGCTGCTCCTGGCCCTGTTCCTTGTTCGCGCCTAGCACATATTCGACATTGTATCGAGGAGGATCTAGATGGAATATCTGCTCACGTTCATCACCTTTATCCCGCTGCTGGGCGTGTTGCTCATCCTGTTCATTCCCCGCGAGGATGAGCGCACGATCAAGAACCTTGCCACCGGCCTTAGCGTCATCCCCCTGCTGCTGTCGGTCTACCTGTGGTTCGCCTACGACAAGGCCGCCGGCGGCTACCAGTTCGAGACGCTTGCCGCCTGGATCCCGGCCATCAATGTCAACTTTCACGTGGGCGCCGACGGGTTGAGCATTCCGCTCATCTTTTTGACGGCCCTCCTGACGACGCTGTGCCTGATCTACTCGTCGTTCACCATCACCCGGCGCGTCAAGGAGTTCTTTCTGCTCTTCTTACTCCTGGAGATGGGCATGTTCGGCGTGTTCATCTCGCTGGACCTGGTGCTCTTTTACGTCTTCTGGGAGATCGGCCTGGTGCCGATGTACCTGCTCATCGGCATCTGGGGCCAGGCCAAGGACCGGCCGCAATACTCGGCCATCAAGTTCTTTCTCTATACCCTGGCCGGCAGCGTCTTTATGCTGCTGGCCATCCTGGGCCTGTATTTCTACCACGGCACCTTTGACATCGTGGAGCTTTCCCGTGGCCTGGGCGTGAACGGCGCCCTGGGGCAGGTCTTTGGCGGCAACTCTTACCTGGCCATCGCCGCCTTCTGGGCCTTTTTCGTGGCCTTTGCCATCAAGGTGCCCCTGTGGCCCTTCCACACCTGGCTCCCCGACGCCCACACGGCCGCGCCCACGGCGGGCAGCGTCATCCTGGCGGGCGTCCTTCTGAAGCTGGGGGCCTTTGGCATGGTGCGCATCGCCCTGCCCATCTTTCCGCAGCAGTTCCAGTTCTATAGCTTGCAGGTACCCATCATTCCCATCCTGGCCCTGTTGAGCATCGTCTATGGCGCCCTGGTGTGCATGGCCCAGTGGGACCTCAAGCGGCTCATCGCCTACTCTTCGGTGAGCCACATGGGCTACGTGATGCTCGGCCTGGCAGCCGGCGCCGCGGCCTGGGGCGTTGCCGGCCAGGAGGATGCGGCGGCCATGGCCATCAACGGCGCCGCCCTGCAGATGTTCAACCACGGCATCATCACCGGCGGCCTGTTCTTCCTGGTGGGCGTCATCTACGAACGGGCCCACACCCGCGACCTGAAGAGCTTTGGCGGCTTGAGCAAGATGACCCCCTACTACTATGGCATCTTTATGGTCACCGCCCTGGCGAGCCTGGGGCTTCCGGGCCTGGCCGGTTTCTGGGCCGAGTTCTTTGTCTTCCGGGGCGCCTTCGAGATCATGCCCTGGTTCGCGGCAATCGGCATCCTGGGCATCGTGGTCACCGCGGCCTATATCCTGTGGAAGATCATCCAGCACGTCTTCCTGGGCGACTTTTCGCCGGAAAAATGGGAAGAGGTCACCCACGGTGCCATCCTGACCGACATGCTGTCCTTCGAGAAGGTGACCCTCTGGCCCCTGGTCCTCTTCATGATCGGATTTGGCGTCTACCCGACCCCCCTGGTCGACTTTTTCAACAGCTATGCCACGGCCCTCTTTGGCGGGTAGGAGGTGAGTTTTGACCCTAGGTGAAACCCTGAAACTGCTCTCGCCCGAGCTCTTACTGCTGATCACGGGCCTGGTGGTCCTGATCGCCGACATGATCTGGCGCGACGAGGCAGCCAAGACGCTGTGGATGCCGGGCCTGGCGCTGGGAGGCCTGGCTCTGGCCCTGGCAGCCACGTTGTGGCTGTGGCAGACGCCGCCCACCACCGTCCTGGCCATGATGGCCGTGGATCCCTTTGCCCTCTTTTTCAAGGTGATCGCCATCGGTACGGTGGCGCTGGTCATCCTGGCGGCGACGCCCTATCTCCAGGGGCGCACGCCCTACCGTGGCGAGTTCTATGCGCTGCTGGTCTTTGCCGGGTTGGCCATTGCCCTGGCTTCGTCAGCCACCAACCTGATCTCCATCTATCTCTCCATGGAGTTCCTGAGCATCACGTCCTACATCCTGGCCGGCTACCTCCGCGACGACATCAAGTCCAGCGAGGCGGGCCTGAAGTACTTCTTGTACGGGGCCGTCACGTCGGCCATCATGCTCTACGGCATGTCGCTGCTCTACGGCATCTCGGGCACGACCAGCCTGTCCGGCATCGCCCGCTTTGTGGCCGCCGGCGATCCCACCTCCCAGTGGCTGGCCACCGCGTCCATCGTGCTGCTCCTGGCCGGCTTTGGCTTCAAGATCGTGCTGGCGCCCTTCCACCAGTGGGCGCCCGACACCTATGAGGGCGCCCCGACGCCCATGACCGCCTTTCTGTCCGTGGGCTCCAAGGCCGCCGGATTCGCCATCCTGATGCGCGTCTTCCTGACGGCGCTGCCCGCCTTCCGCTGGGACATCGGCTGGATGGCCTTTCTCATGGCCCTGTCCATCATCTCCATGGCCCTGGGCAACCTCATCGCCCTGCGGCAGACCAACGTCAAGCGCATGCTGGCCTACTCCAGCATCGCCCAGGCGGGCTATATCATCATCGGCTTTATCTGCCTGACGATGAACGTGCAGAGCTCGTTCCTGGGCATCAACGGCACGCTGTTTTACCTGTTTGCCTACCTGTTCACCAACCTGGCGGTCTTTGCCGGGGTCATTGCCTTTGAGAGCGCCACGGGGTCAACCGAGATATCGGACATGCGCGGACTGATCAAGCGCTCGCCCCTCATCGCCGGGGTGATGTTCCTGGGGCTGCTGTCGCTGGCGGGCATCCCGGGCACCGGCGGCTTCCTGGGCAAGCTGGCCGTCTTTGGCTCGGCCATCCAGTTCAACACGCCCCAGACCCTGGCCCTGGCCATTGTCGGCATCGTCACCAGCGCCATCGCGGCCTACTACTATCTCAACGTGGTGCGCTGGATGTTCTTCGAGCCGGCGGAAGAAGGCGCGCCCGACATCGCCGTGCCGGTCGGGCAAAAGGTCGGGCTCTTGCTGGCGGGCATTGCCGTCCTCGTGGTGGGCATCTACCCGCAGCCCTTTATCGAGTTTGCCACGCGGTCCATCCAGATGGTCGCCATGGCCTTCTAGCCGCAACCCATGGCCAATCGAAAACGTATAAACGTCAAGGGAGACCGAGTTTCCCTTGACGTTTTCATTTTCCAGGGAGGTTGATCTGTTATGAGCCAACGACCGGGATGCCTGAGCGGACTCTTGCGCCTGGCCATCATCAACGCCGTATTCGATTTCCTTCAGAAGCGCTTTGGCTTTGGGAAGGGGGCGTCGTGCAGCGGGATCGGCTGCGGCCTGATCCTGCTCTTTATCATGCTCGTGCTCGTGTGCGGCACCTGCACGAGCGTCGACTGGACCCAGCTCTCGTTCTGACCTCGTCGGGGGGACTGGGCCGGGCTGCGCAGCGCGGCCCGGCCTCAGGCCTGGTACTCCAGGAGCGGCGCGCCGTGGGCGACCTGGTGGCCCTCGACGGCCAGGATCCTGTCCACCACGCCGTCGCGGGCGGCGCGCAGGACGTTGTCCATTTTCATGGCCTCGATAACCAGGAGCGCCTCGCCGGCCGCCACGCGCTGGCCCGGCTGCACCACGATGCGCTTGACCACCCCGGGGAGCGGTGCCGTCACCGCGTTGCCCGGGGTGGCGGCCGCCGGGACGGCCATGGGGCTTGCCGCGGGCGCGGCGGCAGCGGGTGCCGGCACTGGGGCCGCGGCTGAGGCCGGACCGGTAGCTTCCCGGGAGCCAGGCGCGGGGGACAGGCTTTCCACGGCCACCGTCAGGGGCACGCCGTTGACCTCGACCTCCACCTCGCTTGCGCGGGGGTCGCTCAACACCTGCACGTCAAACGTCTGGCCTTCCAGGGTAATGCGATAGCTCTTCACGATCTCCTCCACGGGCTCGAGCCGGCGGCCAGCCGGCTGCCCTGGTGCATGGACCACCAGGGGCTGAGGGGCTCGCCGCTCACCCCGGCGGGCACCGGCGCGGGGCGCGCTTCGCCCTCGGCTCGGGCCAGGGCCACGGCGATGGCCGCCGCCCGATGCATCAGCTCCCGCTCCGCCGGCGGGGCCGGAAGCTCCGCCTCGTCCGGGGCAGCCTGCTCCTCGGCCTTCGCCGTCCCCGGCGTTTCGGCCCCGTCGTGCAACGCCCTCGAGATCAGCGACAGCAGGCCGTAGAAAAAAGCCAGCGCCAGGAAAAGCAGGGTCATGCCGGCTACGGTGATGGCCAGGGCAACGAGCAGCGGGTTGTCCACCCTCAGTCCTCCTCCAGCTTGTGGAGCGCCAGGACGACGGCGGCCATCCAGGACAGCAGCCGGAACTCGCCCGCATTGATGGCCGCCTTCAGCTCGGCGCGCGACAGGAGCAGCAGCTCCTGCTCCTCCAGGTCGTCGGGCCGGGCATCGGCCACCTTCGCGGCGCCCCGGGCCAGGAACAGGTATGCCGTCCCGGCCCCACGGTTGCCGTCCACAGGGTAGGCACCCAGCGAGATCCATTCCGCGGCCCGGTAGCCGGTCTCTTCCAGCAGCTCGCGCCGGGCCGCCGCCAGGGGCTCTTCGCCCGGCTCCAGGTAGCCCCCCACCGGGGCCAGGGAAGTGCCCTGGAGGGCATACTTGCCCTGGCGGAAGCAGATGACCCGGCCATCCTGCGTCTCGGCGACGACGTTGGCATAGTCAGGCAGGACCAGCCACGGCCAGTCGGCGATCACCCGGCCGCCGGGCAGCTCCACGGTGTGCTCTTCGACCTTGAGAAAGGTGCTGTGGTCCAGGATCAACCGCCTGGACAGTGTTTTCCAGCCTTCCATGGCCCCCCCGGACGCGCTCTCTGCCGCTCCCGGCAACGGATCCACCCTGCCCATCTACAGCGGCATGCAGCCGTGCTTCTTGGGCACGCCCGCCACCTGCTTGTCGCGCAAGTAGTCGAGGGCGGCGATGAGCCGTCCTCGCGTCTCGCTGGGCAGGATGACGTCGTCCACGTGCCCGCTGGCCGCGGCGGCGTAGGGGCTGCCGAACTGCTCCCGGAACTCGGCGACAAAGCGCTCGCGGGCCGCGGTGTCCTGCTCCTCGGCCAGGCGCTTGCGGTAGAGGATGTTGACCGCCCCCTCGGCGCCCAGGACGGCGATCTCGGCCGTCGGCCAGGCAAACACGAGGTCGGTGCGGATGTATTTGCTGCTCATGACAATGTAGGCGCCGCCGTAGGCCTTGCGCGTGACGACGCACAGCTTGGGCACGGTCGCCTCCGAGTAGGCATAGACGATCTTGGCCCCGTGGCGGATGATGCCGCCGTGCTCCTGGACGGTGCCGGGCATAAAGCCTGGGCAGTCCACAAAGGTGACCAGGGGGATGTGAAAGGCGTCGCAGAAGCGCACGAACCGGGCGATCTTGTCCGAGGCATTGATGTCCAGGACGCCGGCCAGCCAGGCCGGCTGGTTGGCCACCACGCCCACCACCTCGCCGTGGAGCCGGGCAAAGCCGGCGACGGCGTTGGGGGCAAACCGGGCGTGGACCTCGAAAAAGCTGTCCAGGTCAAAGATGCGGGTGATGGCCTGGCGAATGTCGTACGACTCCGAGTCCTCCAGGGGAACCAGGCTGTCCAGGTCGGGATCGGCGCGGGTGGGATCGTCGGTGGGGGCCACGCGCGCCGGCGGCGCCGCGTTGTTGGGCGGCAGGTAGTCGAGGAGCCGGCGGGTCACGGCCAACGCCTCGTCCTCGTCGGCGGCCACGAAATGGGCCACCCCGCTCACCGCCGCGTGGGTCTGGGCGCCGCCCAGCGTCTCGAAATCGACCTCCTCCCCGGTGACCGTTTTGATCACCTCGGGGCCGGTGATGAACATGTGGCTCATGCCCTCGGTCATGATGATGAAATCGGTCAGCCCGGGGGAATAGACCGAGCCACCGGCACAGGGGCCCAGCATGACGCTGATCTGGGGGATGACGCCGCTGGCCTGGGTATTGCGCCAGAAGAGCTCCGCGTAGCCCGCCAGGCTCCAGACGCCCTCCTGGATGCGTGCCCCCACGGAGTCGTTGAGGGCCACGAAGGGAGTGCCGGCCTTTAGCGCCAGGTCCAGCACCTGGGACACCTTTTGCGCCTGGGCCTCGGAGAACGAGCCGCCGATGACGGTAAAATCCTGGGCGGCGAGGGCGATGGGCCGGCCGTCGACGCGGGCAAAACCCACCACCACCGCGTCGCCGGGGCAGCGCTTTTCGTCCAGGCCAAAGGCCGTGTGGCGGTGGGTGATGTAGGGGTCTATCTCCTGGAAGCTACCGGCATCGACCAGGGCATCGATCCGCTCCCTGGCCGTCCGTTTTCCCTTGGCGTGCTGGCGCTCGATGGCCTCCGGGCCGCCGCCCAGCCGCGCGTCCTGGCGGCGGCGCAACAGTTCGTCGTTCAGTTCGCTCCTGGCCATGGCTCCTCCTGGCTCGATTCGGCCATCGCGGCCGAGCCGCGTTGCAGTATACCACGGCTTACCGCCGTTGTCTATTCCCTTCCCCCCGGAAGGCAGGGCAGGCCAATGCGGATTTGACAGACCGTGAGGGCCATGTTATCCTTTGAAGCGCAGGATCACGTCACAATCTTTGGTTTTTTCCAACCGCGGCGATGCCATGCCGTGAGCAGGTCAAGATGTGGACAGCAGCCACACTGGAGACAAAACCGCACATCCTGATTGTTGAAGACGATGCCGATACGCGGAGGCTGCTGGTCGATCTC
>JAAYZQ010000482.1 GCA_012514775.1 Anaerolineaceae bacterium | reverse complement strand
GTGGTACATCGTTGCCGAAAACACATGGCGCATCCTTGCCGAAAGCAAGTGGTACATTAACAGGTGAAAGTTGACAGAAGCGCGGCTACGCCAGCCCGCGCGCCGCAGCATAGCGCAGTTCAGCTCAATCCCTGTATGCTTCCTGGCGCTCCAGTTCCTGCGCAACGTCCGCAGCCAGGCGTGAATATGTCTTCTCGTCTGCCCATACAAGGCTGATGGGCGGCAGCAGCACCAGGAAGGGCTCTGGGACTGGCTGAACAGTCTATCGTATCTTTCTTTCCACGCGCACCATACCCAGGGCCTGTCTCCAGCTCTGCATCGCCTCCGCGAGAACGTCGGCCTCGGCGTCGAGCTCGGCGCTGGTCAACATCATGTCCTCGTGCGAGAAGGCAGGATAGGGCGACATCATCCTCCATTTCCCACCGGGGGCTGCAAAGGCCCACACGAACCAGTCACCGATCCGCAGTACCTGTAACGTCTCGCCCAACCGCCGTTTCTTGTGCCATCCGATGTTGCTCATCTTGCACCTCCTTTATACAATATCCAAACGAATTTCGCGCGCATTTGATTGGGCAGCCAGGTGCGTGAATTGGTGATTCAGGCGATTACGACCACGGATAGGACTCATTCGGTTTTCTTCGTACCGGACGGGTTCAGCCCCGCCGGACCGCCGCGCCGCGCATTGCCGTGTGAACGAGCGGCGGCCGGCATGGGCAACCGCCCGACTGCGTTCCCGCGCGATTGACAGGGCCGCCAGGCCGTGGTATACTCGTGCCATGGTGGCAACGTCCTGCCTCTGACCTGCACCGCACCCGCATCGCAGTTGCTCGTTTGTTTGACCATCCAAGAGGTAGCAAATGGCAAACTCTGACCTGGGGGCGATCGCCGAAGTGGTCCCTCAGATCTCCTACGACATCCTGGGGCGCATCGTGCCCGGCTCGGTCGTCCTCGTGAGCCTCTGGGTCGCCGCCGTGGGGCCGGGCCCCGCGATCGCAGAGGTCCGGGCCGCCTTCGGCAGCGACAATCCAGGTCCGGGTATCTGGACGGCCCTGTTGTGGATCGCCCTGGCCTACGTGCTGGCCATCGTGCTCAACGGCGTGTGGCAGATCCCTGCCTGCTGGCGCCGGTGGCGGTCGGGCGGTGGTCTCGCACGATCTATCGTCGATTCCACACACAAGCCGTCCGACCCTTCGTTTGGCTACAAGTTCGAAGTCATCAATCAAAAGCTGCCCAAGGCGGGGGCGTGGTTCACCAAGCTTCACGCCGAGATGAACCTGACACGTGTCATCGCCGTGGGATGGACGATTGCGGCGGCTGTGAATTCCTACTTTCTGCTGGCGGGCTTTGATTGGCCCAGGCTTTGGCTCGACGTTGCCCTGGTGGGGGGTACTGCCGGTGCGCTGGTAGAGGGCAGCAGCATCCACCACACGCGCTCCGACAGTCTGGAGAGCCTCTGGATGCTACTTAAGAGCGGTGAACTGGCAAGTTTGGGCATTGTTTCTGAACTCGACAAGGAGAAGGGGAATTAGCCGTCCGCCCCTTGGGCCATCGATCGTGCGCGAAGGTGTTGTTGACAGTGCCGCTTTCCGCCTGGCGAGCGGTTCTCTGGTTTTTCGAACAGCAGATCGAGGGTCGGGTCTGCTGCATGGGTTCACCTGGAGAGCAAGAAAGGAGAAGGCAATGTCAATCGCAAAGGTGATCGAGGTATTGGCCGAGGGAGACAGCATCGAAGCCGCCATCCAGTCGGCAGTGACCGAAGCCGCCGTGACGGTGCGTGGGATCAGGCACGTCTATGTCAAAGAGGTGCAGGCCGTCGTCGAAGCGGACACGGTGGTCAAGTACCGGGTCAATGCCAATCTGACGTTCGTCATCGAAGCGGAGCGCGACTGAGCAAAGGACGGGCGCTCGGCGTACGGCGGTCAAGAGCGAGGATGCAGCACTTACCGGGCTGCATCCTCGCCGCCGATAGGGATGAACGCCTCCCTCGCCTCGCCATAGCTCCAGCCATCGAGGCCTGGAGGGGTCACGCCCAGGGAGCAGAGAATGCTGTTGATCTGCTCCCGGTGCTCGGTCGCATGGTTGATAACCTGAACCATGATCACCCAGGGCTCGAGCCACCCGTCACTTCTCGGCGTGAGCAGGGCTTAGGCCCTGGGGGCAAGCACGTGCCTCCGAAGGGAGTATTGCCTTTTCGCTCTATCCGTGCTATGATTGTGTAGACGGCTCTGTTCTCCAGGCAAAGGCTCCGGAGGTGAAGCATGAAGCGTACGGTCAATTCTGCTCTGGGCATGGCAATGCTCCTCGCCCTGGTCTTGGCGGCCCCCGGTCACGCCGCCGAAGGTCCCTGGCAATCGGTCCCCGGTCCTGACGGAGGCAGCGTGGCGGCCGTGGCCATGTCGCCCGACTACCCGGTCGATCACACGGCCTTTGCCGGGCTGCGCAGCCAGGGGGTCTACCGCACGGTGGACAGCGGCGGCTCCTGGCACCGGGTCAGCCCCGATGGCTGGGTCGTCGTCGCCCTGGCCCTCTCGCCGGGCTATGCCCAGGACGCGACGGTCTTTGTCACGGAGGGCATGTGGCCCACCGGCTATCGCCTCCACCGCTCCACGGACGAGGGCCTGACCTGGCAGGACAAGAGCCCCGCCTGGACGGACCTGCCAACCCCGCCCGGCCTGGCCATCTCGCCCGACTTTGCCACCGACCGGACGCTGTACGTCGTCGGCGGCACGCAGACCTTTGTCTCCACCGACGGCGGCGACACGTTCGCCCAGCCGGGCGGCTGGTTCGCGGCCCATGCCGTCGCGGCCCTGGCCTTCTCGCCCGCCTACCCGACCGACGACACGCTCTTTGCCCTCGTCCCCGACGATGGCCTCTACAAGTCGGTGGACGGCGGCACGACCTGGAATCCGGCCGGCCCCGGCGTGCTCCTCAGCACCTTTGCCGTCTCGCCCAACTATGCCGAGGAGCCCCTGCTTTTGGCCGTGGGCCAGGCCGACGGGCAGCTGTACGTCTCCGACGACGGTGGGTCCTCCTGGTCTCCCGGGACCCTCACCCTGGGCGCAGGCGGGCAACACACCATCTGCTTCTCGCCGACCTTTGGCCCGGGCAGCCCCATCATCATGGCCGCCAGCACGGTCGATCCCGGCCCCTACCGCTCGGAGGACGGCGGCGCCACCTGGTCGCCGGCCGGCTGGTACGACCCGGCCGAGGCCTACAAGGGCGGCTTTGTGGGGGCCGCGGTCTATGCCCTGGCCCTCGGCCCGGCGGGCTCCTGGGACCCGTCGGCCTTTGCGGCCACGAGCGCAGGCATCTATCATTCCAACGATTCGGGCGTCCACTGGTACCGCCACGACCGCGGCCCGGCCCGTCTCAACGTCCAGGCCCTCGCCGTCGCCCCCGGGGACCCCTCGATCCTGCTGGCCGGAACCACCTATTTCGACCAGATGCGCATGGACACCGGAGCGCCTTACGAGGGCAACGGGAGCCTGCATCTGTCGGTCGACGCCGGCCAGACGTGGAAGGACGTCTCGGGCCGGCTGGAGCGGGTGGAGGAGGTGGCCTTTTCCCCGGCCTTTGCGGAAGATCTGACGGCCTTTGCCGCGTCGGGCACCCTCGGCCAGCACGGCTACGCCGACGGCGGCGTGCACCGCTCCACCGACGACGGGCAGAACTGGGAAGAGGTGCGGTCGGATCGCATCTTTCGCGCCCTGGCCGTGTCGCCCGCTTACGCCGACGACCGCACCGTCTGGATCTCGGAGTTTACCTATTCGTCGGCCCTGGGCCTGTTCGTGTCCCACGACGGCGGCGACACCTGGGCCTCCCTGGCCCCCGGGGTGCACGCCACGGTTCTCCGCCCCTCGCCCAACTATGCCGTGGACCGGGTGCTCCTGGCCGGCACCGACGACGCCGGCGTGCAACGCTCGGCTGACGGCGGCACTACCTGGACAGGCGTCCTCCCCTCGCCGGTGACGGCGCTGGCCGTCTCGCCGGCCTTTGGTGCCAGCCAGACGGCCTACGCCGGCGTCAGGGCCGAGCCCACGGCCGCCGGTGACCTCTATCGTTCCACCGATGGCGGCATGACCTGGCAGCTCCTGGACACGGGCATTCCCGCGTCGACAGGTGGCTCGCAGCGCATCTATACCTCCCTTGCCTTTGCCCACGATGGCTCCGTTCTGGCCGGCGTCGTCTACGGCACCCAGGGCGCCACCGCCGTCTACCGCTCCACGAACGGCGGCGACACGTGGGCGCCCGTGGGCACGGACCTGGAAGCCACCAGCGTCCCGGCCCTGGCCTCGGCGCCGGGCGTCTCGCTGGCCCTGTATGCCGGGGGTACCGGCGGCCTGTCCGCTTCGCTGCGCTCCGGGACCCTGTGGCGCAACGAGGTGGCCCAGGGAGGACCGGCCGAGCCGGGCACCTGGCAGGGCAACGGCCCGCGCGGCGGCCGGTCCATGACGCTGGCCGTCTCGCCGGCCTTCCCGGCCGACGGTGTGGCCTTCAGCGGCGACTGGATCCAGCATCGGGGCGGCGGGCAGAGCGGCCTGGGCATCATGCGCTCGGAGGACGGGGGGCAGACCTGGCAGCCATCGGCCAGTGGCGCCGAAAGCATCGCCAACGCCTCCGCCGTCCACGGCTATGCTTTCTCGCCCGATTTCGACAGCGATGGCATCGTCTTTGCCGCCACCTGGGGCGGGCTGTTGCGCTCCACGGATGGCGGCCGGACGTGGACCTGGGTCGGCCGGCTCTACGCCGGCCCCCCTGGCTCTATCAACCAGGTGGCCGTCGCGCCCGATTTCGCGACCAGCGGCCACGTCATGGCCAGCGGCGCATGGAGCGGCCTGCACCAGAGCCACGACGGCGGCATCCACTGGACGACGGATCATAGCGTGCCCGCATCCGGCCCCATGGCCTACTCGCCCAGCTTTGCCGTGGACGGCACGGCCTTTGTCGGTAGCTGGGACGGCCTGTACCGGACCTCGGATTGGGGTGTGAGCTGGACCCGCGTCCTGACAGAGCCCGTGATCAGCCTGGCCATCTCTCCCGGCTTCGCGGCCGACGCGACAGTGTTGGCCGGCGGCGACGCCGTCTATGTCAGCGACGACGGCGGCGCGACCTGGACCGGCGCCACGCTGCCCGGCGCGCCAACCCAGGTGACTGCCCTGGTCCTGTCGCCCGAGTTCGCCACCGACGGGACCGCCTTTGCCGGGAGCGCTGCCGGCGTGGCCGTCTCTCGCGACGGCGGCCTCACCTGGTCGCCCGTCGCCTCCTACCCGGGGCTGCGGGTCCAGGCGCTGGCCATCTCTCCCGGCTGGCCGGGCCACGCCGTGCTCCTGGCCGGCACCGAGCAGGGGGTGTATCGCACCGTGGATGGCGGCAACTCCTGGAACCTGGCCGAAGAGCTGGTCACGCTGTCGGGCGGTCCCCTGGCCGCGACCCACGACGAGAGCCTGCTCATCACCGGCGCCTACCGGTATGGCATCTATGGCAGCCAGGACCGCGGCGCGAGTTGGTTCCCCCTTGGCCTGCAGTCGATGTCCACCTATCGCGCCTCGTCCCTCGCCATCTCGCCGGCCTTTGCCCAGGACCGCACCATCTTTGCCTCCCTGGTCAGCCAGGAGAGCATCGGGGCCAACATCTATCGCACCGTCAATGGCGGCGCGGAATGGGAGCAGGTCCATGGCACCGGCTATATCAACGGCCTGGTGATCTCGCCCGGCTATGCGAGCGACCGCACCGTGTTTGCCGCGGCTGAGGGCCAGGTGATCCGATCGCAGGACGGGGGCGACACCTGGTCCGCAGTGGGCGCCTGGCCGGAGGGCACCAGTGGCCCGGCGCAACTGGTGGCTCTGCTGCCCGACGGCACGCTGCTGGCCGGTGGTGACGGCGCCTGGCGCCTGCCGCCCGGTGCCGGCGTCTGGGAGCCCGCGGCCTCGGGGCTGGTGGCCGGGCTGTCGGTAACCTCCCTGGCCGTTTCCCCGGCCTATGCCGCGGACCCCGTGGTTTTGGCCACCGCCACCTGGATGGAGCAGCCGGTCGGCGACGTCCACGCCGGCCTGTGGCGCTCCACCGACGGCGGAATCACCTGGCAGCCGGCCGGCGTGGGGCTGCCCGATGGCGCCAGGCGCGTGGCCTTCTCGCCGGGCGACCGGGCCGCCTACGCCCTCACGCCGCAGGACCTCTATCGCTCGCTGGACGGCGGCCTGTCGTGGACGTTCGTCGGCCAGCCGCCCGGCGGGCTCACGCTGACCGAGCTGCTCCCCACTCGCCAGGGCAGCGTCCATGTCGCCACGGAGCGGGGGTACACCTCCCCGGGCGACGGCGTGTGGCGCTATACCACGACGGCCCGCGACATCATCGTGGATGGCGGCTTTGAGGCAGGCAGCGGCTGGGAGTTCCCCAACACCGCCTGGCCGGCCGCTTACACCGGGCGGCTGGCCTACCACCGGCTCCACTCGGCGCGCGTTGGCATCGACGACGGCCCCGAGGACCTGGCAGCCTACTCGTCCGCCCGCCAGGCGGTCACCATCCCGGCGGATGCCCTGGCGGCCACCCTGCGCTTCAGCATCTACCCGGTCTCCAGCGAGCCGGCCCTCCTCGCCCGGGACCAGGTTTTCCCCGAAGGCAGGGTCTCGGACCCCGCGCCGGCTGCTCCCACGGCGGGCGGCGCCCAATACCTGCTCGTCCTCGACGCGGACAGCGGGGCCATCCTGGACACGCTCTTCTGGCAACTGTCCAACGCCCAGGAGTGGCAGCACCACACCTTTGACCTGTCCGCCTATGCGGGCCTGTCCATCCGGCTCCACTTTGGCACCTCGAACGACTGGGCGGGCGGCCGCACGGCCATGTACGTCGACGACGTCTCCCTGGTGGTGGAGCGGCCGGCGCCGGTCTACCGCCGCGAGTTCCTGCCCCTCATCCTCAAGGGCGGGTCCTGAGGCAGCCGGGAGCCGCCATGAGTGAGGTCCCGGCCAGCTCCGGCAGCCCGCGGTGGAAGGAAGCACGGCGGGCTGCCTTTCTTCAGGATGCCCTGGCGACCCTCATGCAGCACTCCACCGACCTGTTGAGCTTTGAGCAGGTCAGCCGCAAGCTGCGGCTGGAGGATGTGCACTACGCGGACCTCCAGGACGTTCCCCTGGACCAGATCGCCGGCAGCGTGGGCCGCTACAGCGACTTTACCCGGGCCTTTTTCCCCCGGCGCGACCACCTGCAGCAGCGCTGGGAGCACATCGAGCGCGTGATGGCCGCAGGCAGAGACGTGCCGCCTGTAGAGCTCTATCGCGTGGGCGAGATCTTTTTCGTGCGCGATGGCAACCACCGCGTGTCAGTCGCCCGGCAACTCGGCAGGCGGACCATCAAGGCCCACGTCTGGGAATACGACACACTGGTGCCGTTGCGGCCCGACTCGGACGTGGATGAGACATTGTCCCGGCTGGCCCGCGATGGATTCCTGGAGCAGACGCACATCGATCGCCTGCGGCCCGCCCTGGACATCCAACTCACCCAGGCCGGCGGCTACGAGGATCTCCTGTGCGAGATCAAGGCCTACCAGCACATCCTGTCCGACGTGGACCAACGAGAGCTGTCGCTGGAAGAGGCGGCGGCCATCTGGTGTGACATCCGCTACGAGCCCATCGTCCAGATCATGCGCGAGCGGCAGATCCTGGGCGAGTTCCCGCGCCGCACCGAGGCCGACCTGTACCTGTGGCTGTCGCGAAACAGGGAGGAACTGGAGGCGCAGGCCGCGCGGCCGGTGCTGATGGGCGAGGCCGCCGAGGACCTGGCCCGGCGATATGGCGACCAGATCTTTTCCACGCGGCGGCTCAGGCTCTGGGCCCGGCGGGCCGCAGACCGGCTGCGAAGGGCGGTTGCGGCATTGACCCCGCGGCGGTAATGGTATAGGGAGCCCAGGCGCCCTTTTCGCGACGGCCCGAACGACTCTTGCGCCAGGGGCCGTCTGTCCATAGGTTTTTTATTCAATATTAATATCATCGATTTCACCCTCTGTTGACTTCTCCTCGATCGCGTGATATAATCACGGGACCTCGCTGAAGAGGCGAGGCTCTTCTGCAAAAAGCTCCAACGATCCTTTCAGTTGCCCCGGTCCATAGCAGCAATCAATCGTCGACCCTGGCTGCCGAGGCCATGGGAGAGCCGAGGCCAAGGTGTGGCGGCGCCGCATACTTGGGAGGCCGGACATTGGTTTACTTCAAAAGTTCTGGGTCTAGCGCGAAACCAACCCGATAACAGGTTGAGGGACACGTTCAGCGAGGCAAGGCTATGGCTCTTCAGTCTCAGAATCTGGTCATGATCGGACTCGGCGTACAGGGCGACGTTCCAGCCAACGCCCTTCAACCTCCCCTGCGGGACGGCATCCACCTGCGCTGGAGTTTCCTACGAGAAAAGGGTTTTCCCTGGCACGGCTATTATCTCTTTCGCCGGCGCCACCGGCCGGGCAACCGGACGTGCATGGTCGAGCTCTTGCGCGAGCTGCAACTGTCGCCTGGCCCGCTGAGCACCCGAACGCTGAACGCCCCCTGGGGACAGTTCACGAGCGACAGGAACATCGAGCTGACCGACCTCTTCCCCCCGCCCCACTTTGTCGAGTTCGACCTGCGGAACAGGCGCTATCTGCGCTTTACCCTGCCGCCCTCCCGCCCGACTTTCGAGGTCGAGGTGCGCGTCGGCTTTTTGCCGGGAGATGACAGCGCCACTCGCACCTGCCTGGATCTCGCCGAACTGCCCGATGACGTCGATAGCCGTTTCACCTTGCAGGACGTCTCCTTTGAAGTCCTGGACCACGATGGCAGCCCGTGG
Organism: Anaerolineaceae bacterium; assembly: GCA_012514775.1. The sequence goes on along the minus strand of JAAYZQ010000482.1, from coordinate 7,362 downwards.
CAGGGCCAGATGATCGGCTCCATGGGAGGGCGCACCGGCGTGAGCGTGGGCTTCAGGACGCACATCCGCTTGCCCTGCCCGGCTTCCCTGGTCAGCCTGAGCCTGGGGCATTCGGCGGCAGGCGTCAAGGTCGAGGCCGTCGACAGGGACGGGAACGTCGTCGACGCCGCCGGGATGGATGGAGCATTTGATACCCTCGTCCTGCGCGGGCTGGGCATTGTCGAGCTTGTGTTGCATGCGCCCCAGAACGAGGCGTTGCTTTTCCAGCTCTGCTTCGTGTGCCTGGGAACGGACGGGAAGAGATCCTCCATCGAGGTAAGGGCACTGGCGGGCAACGTGCCCGTGGTCACCAGGACGTTGAGTGGCCTGCCCGGACAGGTCGTGACGGAGACGCTGAGCTTTGACACGATCACGGGCGTCGAGTTCAGCGGCGGGCCGGCCGTCGTGATCGACATCTGCTGGAGGCCGGTCGACCAGAGCGTGCTCCGCGGATGGGAGATCGTTCCAGGCTTTTCCTATCCTCTCTGTTTGCCCGTCGCCCAGACGGATTATCCCTGCACCAACAGGCCGGCCACCCAGGCCAAGGCCGAGGACGTGGCGACGGATCGGGTGCGCTATGGCGATCCGAACGAGTGGCGGGGCACGCCCTTTGACGAGCTGCACGACCAATTGGAGCAGCTCGTGGTCGGGGGGCCGCCGCCCCTGGGCGACCCCATGGCCAGCCGGAGCAGCAGTGTTGCCGGCGTTCCGGTGAACCCTGGCGGCCCGGACCCGGTGATGCCCGAGCAGTACCCCCTGGACCTGGTGCTGATGGGGAGCCTGAACCCGGCCGTCGCCCAGATGGTGGGATTGTACTGGGTGGACGAAACAGCGGACCCGGCCATATCGTACGATTATCTCATCGTGGCAGACCACACGGGCGAGCTCGGTGGCCACGTGAATAAAGCCCTGGCCTGGCTCGCCAGCACTCCGGATTTCAGCACCGTGGATGGCTACATCGTGTTCAACCAGCGTGTTGGACCCGCCGCGCCGCTAAAGCCGCCGGATGGCGCCCGCGCGTATGCGCTGCCAGGCGGCACGATGCTGTCTGACGACGGGGAACTGCTGGAGGCGAGCAACAACGCCGGCCTGCGGTGGGACGTGGGCACGTTCCTGGGCTTCTTGCTGCCGGGGAAACCGGTAATGTACCACGTGTGGCGAGCGAACCTGGGGACTACGGAGCCGGCCGACCCTTCGGCGCCGGCACCGGACCGGTACGACCCGGTGAGCAAAGGGCGGCCCGTGTTGGTGGTCGAGCCCAACCTGCCGGCGGGCGTCACACCCGAGTTCCCCGATGGCTGGCCACCGTTCCGGCTGCACGCCGTCGACCGCGCGCTGCCGGAGGGCTGGTACAGCTACCGCGTCAACGGCATCGACATCTTTGGGAGGCACAGCCCTCACAGCGCCGCGGCGCGCTGGTTCCAGTGGACCCTGTCCCCGGGAGATCCCGCGCCGTGGTATTACCGGGATCCGCCCGGTGGCGATGCCCTGGTGCACCCCTACGCGGTGGCCCTGCTGGACAAGATCGCTCCGCCGCCGCCCACCGCCATTGAGGCGTACGTCCTGGATCCTCAAGACCCGATGCTGCTGCGCGACGCGACCTATGCCGCGTGGCAGGCGTCGCTCACGCCGGCGGAGCGCGAGAGCATCGTCGGCTTGCGTCTTCGCTGGCAGTGGACCTTCCGCCACATGCGGCAGGCGCCGGACGCGGCCGAGTTTCGCGTCTACTACGAACCGGGCCGCCTGAACACGCTCCAGGGCAACGTCGTAACCACCACGGCGGCCGGTAGCACAGAGAGCATGGCCGAGACCGACATTCCCAACGGGCAGCCGGCAGGGCAATTTGCGGGCACGCGGCTTCGGGTGGGCGCCGACAGCTTTCGCGTGGTGGACAGCGAGGCCGGGACGCCCCTGCGCCTGCGCGTCGCCAACATCGGGCCGGGTGACGACGTGGGCCCTCCGGCCGGGCGGCCGTGCAGCGTCACGATCCCCGAAGGGCACGCCCTGTTCGTCGACCATGACGTGCCGGCGAATTGGAGCGAGCGGTATCACGTGGTGGGTTTCGACGAGCACGTGACCGAAACGACCGACGGCGACGGCCAGCCGTTGAGGATCTACGAGCTGTTCTTGCCGGCGACAGGCGGCAGCGGCCTCCCCTGAACCCCACGCTGGAGGAGCCCATCGTCTACGCCCACGTTGGCGTCAGCACCGCGGACGACAAGGCCCATACGGCGGACGCCGCCAAATGGGGCGGGACGGCGTGGGGCGACAGGCCGGGCAACGAGGGATGGGTCGGCGGACCGATAACCCTGGTCCGCATCCGGCGCGAGCGGCCGCCGGCGCCGGTTCCCCCGCCCGACGCCGAGAAGGTTTTTGCGACGCCGGCCGACTATGCCGCGAACTCGTACTATACCTATCGCTGGCAGCCGAGCCCGCACCTGAAGGCGCACATTTTTCGGGCGCTGGACGACGCCGTATTCAAGGCGGACTGGGCACACCGCGCGTCGGCGTCGCCCACCATCGCGGCGGGGGACGAACACCTCTTTCCCGTCGAGCTGCGTGGGGCCGACCCGGGCCTCGTGGTGAGGCGCGGAGAGATTGCGGCCGAGATCAACCAGCTCAATGCGTTTGCCCACGACGCGACAGGCACCGGGCAGGCGATGGCCCACTACCAGGGCCTGTCCAACGACGCGCTGCGGGTGCTGGCAGGCCTGTCGTGGACCGAGCCGGCGTTTACACAGATCACGCCGCGCCCCCTCGACCCCGACGACCCGGCGCTGGCCAACAGGCCCGGCCCCGACAACCCGCCGGACATGCCCATCGACCCCTCCCTGCGCATCTATATCGACAGGCTGGACGGGCGCTCGACCAACCGCTACTTTTACCGGTCGGCCTACGTGGACGGGGCGCACAACCGCAGCGAGAACCTCAGCCTTTCCAGCCCGCCGGTGTACCTGCCCAACGTGGTGCCGCCACGCACGCCGGTGGTGACCAAGGTGCTGGGCGGCGACCGGGAGATCACGTTGAGGTGGGCATCCAACCGCGAGCCCGACCTGGTCGAATACAGGATCTATCGCACCGATGTGGAGGCGGACGCCCGCGATCCGCGGCTGATGGACCTGGTTCGGACGGAGCCGGTGCCCGCCGGAGACCCGGCGGCGCGGCCGGCCGAGGTTGGCTGGACCGATGCGCCCGTGCCCGGCTCGGTGACCTTCTATTACCGAGTGGCGGCGGCGGACGACGCGGGCAATCTCTCTCCTCCGTCCCGGCCCCTGGGAGGGCGCGCCTACGATTACGCCCCGCCCGCGGAGCCCGACTGGATACGGTCTGAATGGGTCAAGCTCGACGCTGGCGGAGGCGAGCACGCGTTTTCGGAAACGGCGTCAGACCTGGTTCCGGCCGTCGCCTTCACGCTGCGAACCGCCCAGCCCAACGTCACGGCCCTCATCCAGAAACAGGTCAACGGCGGCTGGCAGAATGCGACAGCCTGGATCCGCGATCCGGCGCTCGACGCAGCGAGTGGCGAGTGGGTCTTTGCGGCGTACGACCGGCGCGCCGACCCAGGTGTCGAAAACGTGTATCGCGCCAAGTTGATGAGCAGTGCCGGGGTCGTGTTCGAGTCGGCTACCATACGCACCGTACCGATGCCATAGCAGAGGAGGTTGAGGTTATGGCCTGGAACCTGGTCGATGAGCTTTCGAGCCCGGCCCCTGCCCGGCGTCGATTCTTTGCGCCGCTGGCGAGCATCCCCGTGGGCAAGACGGGGGTGCGCGCCATCGACCGCACGATGTACACCTTCAGCGAAACGTACCAGACGCTGCCCGCCCCCGACGGACGCACGAGCGACGTGAGCCTGAATATCCACATTCAGATACCGGCAGGCGGATTGTCGGATGAGGATGGCAACCCCGACCCGCTGATACGCCTGCACGCCATGGATTCGGCGCGCGTGCACTTTGAGCCGGCGGGGGGCGGGATGCAAGACCGGTTGGTCATCGAGATGCTGACCTTTGCATTCTATCGCACGCCCCTGGTGCGCGGCGTGCCGCGCTGGTTCGAGCGCTGGGAAGATGCCCAGTCAATCCCCTTGACGCTGATCTACGAGAACGTGGATCGGGTGCAACTGGAAGCGTTGCTGAATGGCGTGGCAGCGCCGGTGAACGGGTTGTTTGAGAACCGCGTGGAGCCGACCAACGGTGTGCAGTTCCCGACGTCGGTCATACAGTCGAACAAGGCGAACTTTGTCGCCCAGTTCCTGGCCGGCGCCGCCGACCATTTTATCTATGTCGAACCAGGGGCGGTGATAGGCACGGCTGCGACGGACCCCGGAGACGCCACGCGGCGCCTGCTCAAGCTGCACGCGCGTTACCAGGACCACACCGATGCCGACCCCCACCCGATGAACCCCCGCGAGTTGTTCCACCTGCTCTTTGGCGACGACTCGAGCGAAGCGGCCAACCATCCCTTGTTCGTGCGGCTCAACGAGTTTGGCCAGAACAACCAGGGCGGCGTGCACCCCGAATCGAAACGGTTTCTGATCCGCCCGCCGCTGAGGACGTGGAAGCGAGTGGAGTGGGAGGCGAACCAGGAGATCAACAACCACCAGGCGAATTGGGCGCCGGCGGGCAGCCTGGGGAACAATCGCTTCTTCAACAACCACTCCCGCAGCGTCGGGGCTGGGGTGGTGCGCACGTTCAACGACGGCAACTATACGGGGAGCAACAAGTGCAACCTGTTCGTCGCCGACATCGCGATCCGGGCCGGTTTCTGCGCGTGCGTCCATCCGGTCGGTGCCGCCAACTGGCATTTCATGGACGCCAACTCGCACGCCAACAACATTCAGCGGATTGCAGGGGCAGCAGGCCGGATCGCTGCCACCGGGGCCGGCGCCGACGCCGCGAGGACGTGGGCGTGGAAGATCGAAAATGACCTTCGCGCCCAACCGGCGGCCAACCGCCAGCAGTACCTCAACGACAAGATGCAACAAGAGGGGCGCTGCTATATCGTGGCGGGAGCGCGGGCACGCAGGTTCATCAACCATACGGTCGTTCCAGGCGTGAGCGGGGTCGCGGATTGTCCGACGGCTCTGCGACGCAACGGCATCGGGCACATCGTGATCGTGCGCGAAGTCTTGGCCCAGCCACAACTGGTGGCCGCCGCCGGCGATGGCTTTCAGGGCGTCAATATGGACACCTGGCAGGCGAGTGGGGCGGGCGCCGTACAGGTAAACTACCACGCACAACTGGGCGGGGCAGCGGGAGCAGCCGCCGGTGCCGGTGGTTTTATCCGGCTCCACCTGTTCGAGCTGCAGCCTGGCGGCGACCCGGACACGATCCAGGGGTTGCGCTCGCTCAACGTGCAAAACGTCAACCGCAACCTGTTGGACACTGCCAACGAAGCGGCGGCGAACAGGCGCCTCACGCACACGCCCACCGGCGCACCGCTGCCACCACCGCCGGCCGCCGGGAACTGCTGTCACGACAACCATCCGCCACGGGGAGCCGCTCCCACGGTCGTGGCCTGTTAGAGGATGTACGATGACTGATACAGCACGGATCACCGATATCCTGGAGATCCCGCCAGGGTTTGACGCCATCGCGACGGACCTGGAAGAGGTGTTGGGGCGGATTGGCCTCAAGGACTTTGACCTCGCGATCCTGCTGCCGGGGGTGACGCCAGGCGACGGCGGGAGCGTGCCCGAGTCTTCGGACGCCGAGGCGTTGGAGCTTCTGGAGTGGTACGAAGGAGAGGACGTCGAGGCGCCGCCGGCAGTCAGCATTTCCCAGGACACGGCCCCGGCCGGCCCGTCGCCCGCCATCACGCTGCAAATGCAGTTTGAAGTGGAAGTGTTGAGCGACGTGGTGATCGACCTGGCCGGCCTGGAAGGCGTGAGCCTGGTGCTCAATCCCGGCGGGTTTGGCGTCGCGTTCGCGGCCGAGCCGGACGGATTCGAGCTGAGCTTTGAGGTGGGCGCCGGCATCGGCTTCTCCCCCAGCCTGCTGCCTCCCTATCGGGCGGTGACCCAGGGTGACGGCACGGTCAAGTTCGAGCCCGACGACAGCCGTGAGTACACCCAGATCAACCTGGCCAACGTCGCAGTGACGGTCGATCACACGGGCGCCATTGATTGCGACGCGGGCGCCGGCATCAAGCTCACGGACCCGGCGATGATCGGCAACACGGGCGTGATCGTCGAGACGGCGGACGTGGAACTGAACCTTTCCGGCGACGGGAGCCGTCCCGCAGGGACGCCGCCTGGCTGGAAAGGGTTGATGATCAACAACGCCTCCCTGCGCATTCCCGACGTATTTTCGGGGGCCATCGTCGCGACGGGATTTGGCATCGGGTCGGGCGGGGTGAGCGGGACCCTGGGCGCGACCTTTGGCCTGAGTTACTCGAATGGGACGTTCAGTGGCGACCTGGTCGGCGACGTGTTGGGCATGCAGGGCGGCCTGAGCGAGATCTCTTTGACCCTGCAGCAGAACATCCCTGCCGGTGGCGGGATCAAGGCCCAGATCAAGCTGCCGTTCTTTGACGACGCGGAAGAGCCCCTGGACATCGAGATCGGGTTCACTGTCGACGGCGGTTTCACGGTGGCCATTGACCGGCCCGACGGCCTGGTCACGTTGAGCAAGCCGGGTGTCCTGTCGGTGAGCATCGACAGCATCGGCTTTGCGGTTGACGACGGCGTGTTCACGGTCATCATCAGCGGCAAGATTACGCCCCTGTTCGGCGACCTGGACTGGCCTACCTTTGACGTCAAGGAGTTGTCCATCGACTCCGAGGGCAACGTACACCTCGACGGCGGATGGCTCGACCTGCCCAACCAGTATGCCATCAACTTTTACGGGTTCCAGTTCGAGATCACGCAGCTCGGCTTTGGCAAGACGGACGACGGCGGCAAGTGGGTGGGCTTTAGCGGCGGGCTCAAGCTGGTCGACGGGCTCTCGGCCGGCGCCTCCGTGGAAGGGCTGCGCATTAGCTGGTACGAGGATGGCGCGGGCAACATCGTCGACGTCGGCATCTCGTTCAGCGGGGTGGGCGTCGAGTTCGAGGTGCCCGACGTGCTGCGCTTCAAGGGCGAGGTGTCGTACCGCCAACTGGAGGTCAATGGCGAGCAGGTGGACCGCTTCGACGGCGCCATCAAGCTGGAGCTATTGACCCTCGGCCTGGAGATCGACGCGGTGTTGGTGGTGGGCAGCGCCAGCAGCCCCGAGGGCTCGTACACGTTCTTTGCCATCTACCTGGGCGTGGAGCTGCCCGCGGGCATTCCACTGTGGAGCACGGGCCTGGCGCTGTACGGCATGGCGGGCCTGTTCGCGC
>JAAYZQ010000481.1 GCA_012514775.1 Anaerolineaceae bacterium | reverse complement strand
GTGTCGCGGGCCACAGCCAGGATGCGCGTGTACTCCATGAGGGCCAGGCCCAGGGCCACGGCGAGGGCCAGGACCGGCAGAAGGAGCCAGGCCGCGCCGCCCGCCGCTGCCGCAAAGAGGACCAGGGGCGCCAACACGAAAATCGTAGCCAGGCCCTGGACGACCGCCAGCAGGATGAAGACGCCCCACCAGTGCCAGCAGGCCCGCAGGAACGCCCGCCAGCGGAAGGGCCCTGCCTGCAGAAAGGTGTGCAGCACGCCCCCCTCCAGGAAGGCGGGCAGAAGCCAGGCGGCCAGGGGCAGGCCGGCCAGGAGGAGCAGGACGGCCAAGAGGTTCAGGGAGACGCCGTCGCTCGCTTCCACCGGCGCCCCCAGGGCCATCTGGGCCAGGCCCGACATGCTGCTCTCCAGGACGAACCAGGCGTCCACGCCGTCGGCCACGTCCTGGATGACGGGGCGGCGGGCCAGGCCAGAGGTGAGGGACAGGGCCGGCACCGCAGCCAGCAGCAGCGCCGGGAACAGGTCGGCTACAAAGAGGAGCAGCCAGGTCTGGGGATAGCGCAGGACAAGGGAAATGCCGCGGAGGAAAGCGCGCCAGCCGTTCATGCTACCACCCTCCCAACGCCAGCAGGGCGTTCTGGACATAATACACCAGGCGCGCGGCCACGGCTAGCCAATCGGCGGCATAGACCTGGCGGCTGAGGCCGTTGTCGGCCCAGCGCAGGTCCACCAGGACCCGGCCCTCGGGGTCTACCTCGGCGCTGCGCACCGCCGGCCCGTCGGGATAGGCAAAGGTCTGCTCCTCCTGGCTGCCATCCCAGGGCTCGAGGATGGTGGTGCCATCCTCAAAGGTCACCAGCACCTCGGTGGGCACGGCCAGCTCGCCCTCGCGGGCGACCGTCACGCTGCGGGGCTCCAGCTCGGCGATGCGATAGTTCAGCACCTCGTCGCCGTAGACCAACCCGTCAAAGAACCAGTCAAGCTCCTGGCCCGTCACCTCTTGTGCCACGGCGCGGAAATCCTCGGTGGTGGGGTGCCCGAAGCGGTGGCGCCGGTAATAGGTGCTCATCACCTCCAGCATGGTCTCCTCGCCCAGGGTTCGTTCCAGAGTGAGGAGAGAGAGGGCGGGCTTGGAGTAGGTGGCGATGACGTACTCCATGGTCTCGAACTCCCAGGCAGGCCCGTACATGGGCACGCCAGGGCTGAGGAAATACTCGAGGCGGCGGGTGTCGATGCTGCCCATGGACACCACGCGGCTGTCAAAGAGGGAGCGGCCGGGGCCGTACAACCGGGTGAGCAGGCGCACGGCCGAGTATTCGGTCATGCCCTCGTCCAGCCAGGGCTCCTCGGCCTCGTTGGTGGCCACCACGCTCTGCCACCACTGGTGGCCCGCCTCGTGCACGACCACCAGCTCCAGGGAGCGATCGGCGCCGCGGGTCACGTCCAGGCTGACGCCCAGGGCGCTCATGAGACCCGCGGTGAAGAGCATGGGATATTCCATCCCGCCGGCTCCCTGCCCGTCGTCGGGCACGTCGACGACGGTCAGTCGGGGGTAGGAATAGGGGCCGTACCATTGGCCATAGTGCGTCAGGGCGGCTTCTGTGGCGTCCAGGACGCGATCCACGGTCCACGCGTGTTCGGGCAGGTAGAGGTAGATGACCTCGACGCCATCCACGGAACGGCTCTCCTGCTCAAAGTCGGGCGACGCCGTCCAGGCAAAGTCGATGACTCCCTCGGCGTGATAGGCGACCGTCTGGGTGCCGTCGCCGTTGTCCACCTGCTCCACGGGCAGGCCCGTCGCGCCGGTGACGTGGCCGGCAGGCAGGGTGATGGCCACGTCGTAGGTGCCAAAGTCGGCATAGAACTCGGCGTTGGCGTGGAAGGGATAGGCGTTCCAGGCGCCATCCTGCCAGACGCCCAGCTTCGGGAACCACTGGCCAACCATCAAGAAATCGCCGGCGTAGCCGGTCCGGGCAAAGACCCGCGGAAGCTGGGCGCGGAACTCGAGCTCGAGCTCGACGGCCTCGCCGGGGGCAACGGGCTCGGGCAGCGCCGCGCGGGCCAGGGTGCCGTCCTCCAGCGCTTCCAGCGCCAGGGGCTGGCCGCCGGCCAGGCGGAGTTCCGTCACCTCGATCCAGCCTGCCGCGTCGGGGCTCCAGGCCTGGCCGCGGTGGGCGGCGCCGCCCTCGCGCATAAAGATGGTGTCGCGGCTGGCAAAGGCGTTGAGGTAGAGGTGAAAGACCACGTCGGGGATGGAGTCGGCCGTCGTGTTGGCGTAGGTGATGCGCTCCCGCCCTACCAGAGTCCTGGCCCCGGCGTCGAGGGTGACGTCGATGTCGTAGGAAGCGATCTCGGGGGCATCGGGCCAGGAGGGCGCCTGGGCGGAGAGGTTGCCGGGAATGAGGGCGCTCAGCAGGAGGACCAGGAGCAGGCACAGGCGCACCCGGCGCAAGCCGAGAAAGATTGGAAAAGTCAAGGAGCAGCTCTCCTTTCAAGTCTGGATGATGGACGACGATCCGGTCGCTGCGGCGCCGGTGGCCGGCGCGGCCGGCCCCGGCACGTCGTTTCCGAGCAGCCCCATTATACCACAAATGGCGCGGATTGGGTTAGCCGTAAGGGCCCTCAGGGCCCGAAGCGCTGCAAGAGCCTGTAGAGGCCGTCGACGCCCCAGTCGAGGGCCGCCGCGGGCACCCGCTCGTCGGCGGCGTGGACCATCTTCCAGAAGTCCATGCCGGGCGGCAGCTTCATGGGCGTGAAGCCATAGGTCTGGATGCCGAGGCGCGAGAACCAGCGGGCGTCGGTGACGCCGGCGACGACCAGGGGGCTGGGGGTGCCGCCGGGATCGAGCTCGCGCAGGATGGCGGCCAGGGTGTCGTACAGACCCATGTCGGCCGCCTTCGGACCGGGCTCGTAGCAGGTCACCTCCAGCGCCACGTCGTCGCCCAGGAGCTGGCCCAGTTCGGCCAGCATGACCTCGGGCGTGAAGCCGGGCAGCAGGCGGCCGTCGAGGGCGACGCTCACCTCGCAGGGGATGACGTTCAGGCTGTCGCTGCCCCGCAGCCCCGTCGGGCTGACGGTGTTGTGCAGCAGGGGGTCGAGGGTCGAGGACAGGGGGCCCAGGAGGTCCAGCACCCGGTCGGTGAGGGCCGGGCGGAGGAGCAGCCGCAGCACCGCACCCTGGGGAAAGGGCAGCGTCGTGGCGATGGTTTCGATCATCTGCCGGGTCTCGGGCGTGACGTGCACCGGCAGGCGGTGGCGGTCCAGGGCCTGCAACAGGCGGGCCAGTTTGGCCATGGCCCCGCCCCGGATGGGAACGGCGCCGTGCCCTGCAGGGCCGCGGACGGTGGCCCGCACGGAGCAGGTCTGCTTCTCGGCGACCATGATGGGATAGATGCGGCGGCCGGCCAGGTGCACGGTAAAGCCGCCGGCCTCGCCGATGGCGTAGCGGATGCCGTGGAACAGAGAGGCGTGCTCCTGCACCAGGTAGCCGGCGCCATAGTGACCCAGGGCCTCCTCGTCGCTCAGCAGGGCCAGGAGGACGTCGCCGGGCGGCTCGAGGCCCTCGGCGCGGGCCCGCAGCAGGGTGGCGATCATCATGGCCAGCTCGCCCTTCATGTCCAGGGCGCCGCGCCCCCACACCCAGCCGTCCAGCAGCCGGCCCTCGAAGGGCGGGTGGGTCCACGCCTGGCCCACGGTGGGCACCACGTCGACGTGGCCGTACATGAGCAGCGGCGGGGCCTGCCCGCGCCCGGGCAGCCGGGCGATGAGGTTGGGCCGTGCCTCGTCGCGGGCCAGGATCGTCGTCTCGATGCCTGCCCCGCGCAGCAGGCCGTCCACGTGGGCGATGCACGGGGCTTCGTTTCCGGGGGGATTGGTGGTGTCAAAGCGGATGAGCTCTTGCAAGAGCTCGGCCGGGCGCTGCCAGATCGTCGTTCTCTCAAGGCTCATCGCAGCCTCCTCGCCGCCGGTGGCGCGCAGCGGCCGGCATGCAGGGGCAGCGGAGGGCCGCCGGCCGGGCCCCACTCGAGATCAGCGCGGCCCGGCCGGGCAGCCATCCGCTGCGCGTATGCGGGTTGGGGAGCCGGCTTGCCTCAGGCGTGCCGGCCGCCCTTGAGCTCCTGCTGCAACCGGGTCAGGGCCTCCCACTCGCCCGCGGCGGCCAAACGGGCCTGCTCGGGCCAGGTGGTGGGATCTGCCAGGCGCAACAGGTTTGGATCCCGGTCGCGGAGGATCTCCCTCAGGCGCTCGGGTTCCAGGGACGCGAGTTGGGCAAAGGTATAGACGCCCGAGTCGCGGAGGACGGCAGCCATCTTGGGGCCGATGCCCTCGATGGTCTCCAGGTTCTCGCCCGGCGGCTGTTCCACGGCGGCCGTGGGCGGCTCGGGCTCGATCTCGGCTTTCTCTGCTTTCAGCTCCGGCATGCCCGCGATCTCGGGTGAGG
>JAAYZQ010000480.1 GCA_012514775.1 Anaerolineaceae bacterium | reverse complement strand
CTTGCCGCAACCGCTCTCGCCCACGACGCCGATGGCTTCTCCTCTGTGCAGCACAAAGTTGACGCCATCCACGGCGCGCACGTAGCCGGCGTGGCCGAGTCCAAACCGCCGCAGCTCGAACCAGACGTGCAGGTCTTCGACCTTGAGCAGCACTTCGTCCGAGCCTCCGTGGCCGTTGCCCCCGATGGAGAGGGCATCTTCCTGGATGTTCAGTTCTGTATCGAGATCCATGTCCTGCTCCTAGCTCTGCGCGTACAGCCATCACTTGACTTTGCGGCGGTAGGATCCAAACATCGGGGGGTCCTCGTCGCATCGGTCAAAGCGCGAAGGGCAGCGGTCCTTGAACCGGCAGCCGGTCGGCGGGTTGAGGAGGCTTGGGGGCTGTCCGGTGATAAAGTCCGGTTCCTGGTCGGCCCGCAGCTTGGGCACGCTGGCCATCAACTTCTTGGAGTAGGGGTGCAGTGGATCGGTGAAAAAGCTGCGCGCGTCGCTCAGCTCTACCATCTGGCCGGCATACATGACCGCCACGCGGTCCGCGAGCTCGCTGGAGGTGGCGATGTCGTGGGTGATGAGGATAAAGCTGACCTCCAGATCGTGCTTGATGCGCTTGAGCACGTTAAAGATGTTGGCCTGGGTCAACACGTCCAGGGCCGACGTCGGCTCGTCGAGGATGACCAGGCTGGGGGCCGTAACCAGCGACATGGCGATGGCCACGCGCTGGCGCATGCCGCCGCTAAGCTCGAAGGCATAGCGACCGATAAAGCCGGCCGGCACGCCCACGTGCTGGAACATCTTGCGGGCCTGGGACATGGCCTCTTCTTTTTTCACCGAGTGGTGGACGATCATCGGCTCGGCCACCTGGTCGCCCACCCGCAGGACGGGATTCAGGGCGTTCATAGCCGCCTGGGGCACCAGCGACATCTCGACCCAGCGCACCTGCTGGCGAAACTCCTCGTCGCCGAGCTGCATCAGCTCCTGGTCTTTCAAATAGATCTTGCCGGTGTAGGTTTCCACGTTGCGGGGCAAAAGGCGCAGGATGGCCTTGGCCAGCGACGTCTTGCCGCAGCCCGACTCGCCGAGGATGACGACCGCCTCGTTGCGAGCCAGATCAAAGCTTACACGGTCTACTGCTTGAACGACACCCTTGGTAGTGCGAAAATGCAATACCAGGTCTTGGACGCGAAGCAGCATGTCATCGTTAGACATCGGCGTCACAGTCCTCTCAATCTGGGGTTAAAGACGCGGTCCAGGGAAAAGCCCACCAGGGCAAAGGCCAGGCCTGTGATCATCAACAGGACGGCCGGTTCCAGCACCCAATAGTACTGGCCCTGGTACAACGCGCCGTTCGAGTACGCGTCATTGATCACCTTGCCCCAGGTTGGGAGCGTGGGATCGCCCAGGCCCAAGACGGCCAGGGAAGCCTCGAGAAACACGTAGGTCGGCACCAGCACCACCAGTTGCGGGATGAGCAGCGGGATCATGCGCGGGATGAGGTAGCCAAAGATGACGCGGGCATTGCTGGCGCCATAGGCCCGCGCCGCCTCGATGTAGGGCGACTCTTTCACCTGGATGAACACGGCGCGATAGGTCAAAATGGACCCACCGAAGATACTCAAGAGAATGGTCACGCCCAGCATGGTCCACAGGCTCTTGGAATAGAAGGTGCCGATCATGATCAGGATGGGCAAGAAGGGCAGGATGAGGTTGACCTGGGTGATGCGCTGGACGAGGGCATCCACCCAGCCGCCGAACCAGGTTCCAATGCCGGCGATGATCATGGTTGTCACGGTGGTCCCCACGGCGGCCAGCAGGCCGAACGAGAGGGCTACCGGCGTGCCCCACAGCAGGGGAACCATGAGGTCGCGCCGCAGGTGGTCGGTTCCCGCCAGGCCAAAGACCTTGCCAAAGACGACCAGCTCGGCGTCCACGTTGGACTCGGGCTCAAAGACGAGGGCATCGATCACCAACTCGTACCTGCCCGGCAGCGCCACGGGCGGATCCGAATCGGGAGCGGCAAAGAGCCCCTGGCGGGGAGGCACCCTGCCCAGGCGGCGCTCCAGCCTGGTATCCTGGCCCGCTCGATAGGAAAAGTTCCGGTTGATGGAAAAGTCGGCCACCCTCAGCTCGCGACCGTCGGGCGTCAGCCACGCGAGCGAAACGTAGGGAACCTTTTCCTGAAAGGTGGACTTGAAATAGACCGCCACTTCGTCGGGAAAAGCCCGCGACGTGTACTCGAAGGGGAAGGACATGACAATGCGGGTCATTCCCTCTCCGGCGGGCTCGGTTGTCTTGGGCGTGTCTTTGTCTCTGCTGTCGATGATGATCGTCTCGGGCAGGCGGTCACGCCGGAAAACGTTGGACCACGCGGGCATCGCCAGGCGGGGCGTGTTGTACCAGACGTCTTCCCCCCCGCGCCACAGCCTCACAGCTTCCGAATAGGGGATCGAGACCACGGCATAGATGGCGACGACGATCAGAAGTAGGATGATGATCAACCCCAGGATGGCGGACGGATAGCGGGCAATCTCGCGAAAGGAACCCATCAAGCCTTTCATGCCCTTCTGCTCCCTTCTCCAATGCGCACGCGAGGATCGACCAGGGCATAGATAATATCCAGCAAGAAGAGGGTGATGGCCAGCAGGTAGGCATAGATCACCGTCGACCCGACGATCACCGGCGTGTCATACAGGCCAATGGCGCGAAAGATCTGCCGGCCAATGCCCGGCCAGTTGAACACTGTTTCGAGGATGATGGCCCCGGTCCACAGGGCAATGAGGCTCAGGGCAAAGGAGGTGATGATGGTCGGCAGCGTGGGGCGCAGGACGTAGCGGCGCTCGATCTCGCGCTCCGACAGGCCCTTGGCCTGCGCCATTTCGACATAGTCCTCGCTGGAGTAAATGAGAAAGAAGGTTCGCCAGTTGTAAACGGTCAAAAAGATCGAGCTGATGAGCAGCGCCGAAAGGGGCAGGATCATGTGCCGGAGAAGGCTGAGGGCGTACTCGAGCTTGTCGGTGGGCGGCGGCGCTTTGACCATCCCGCCAAAGGGTAACAGGCCCAGGATACCGGCAAAGATGAGGATCAAGAAGATGCCGTAAAACCAGCCCGGGGCCGAAGAAGTGGGTGTCAAGGCCACGACCAGTCGGTCAAAGACACTGCCGTACTTGCGCGAAAGAGCCAGAGCGAGAATAACGCTCAGGAAAAACAGGATAAAGTTCTCCGTGGCAAAAAGAACCAGGGTTGGCGGCAGTCGTTCAAGAATGATCAGGCGCACCTGCCTGGACCCGCTGTCGCTGGTCATGCGCTCGGCGCGGCCCAGGTTCAGGGTGAGGGCGTCGCCCAGATAGGCAAAGCTGCGCAAGACAAAAGGTCTATCCAACCCCAGTCGCTTTTCCTGGAGTGCGATCTGGGCCGCCATGTACTCGGTGCGCTGCTGCGCCTCCAGGTTTTGCAGGGCAGGATCGGCGCGAATCGAGAGAGCGACCGACTCGCGGATCTCGCCCCGCCGGATGTCGTCCACGTAACCGCCCATGTTGGCGATGAGGATGGTGAGATAGACGCCGATGATGACCGTGAAAAACAACCCCACCAGCCGGACGCCGGTGTACTTGGCCACGCGAGAGAATGTACTCGGCGTCTTTTCCTCGGCAACTGCCGGGCTAAGCGCTGGTGGAGCGAAGGCATCTTCTGTCATGGTCGTTTACTTCCCACTAGACAATTTAGGCCCGGTAGGGGCGAGGGATCCCCACCCCTACCGGGCCATCCCCAACATGGGGTTACTGCACAGTCACAAAGTCAAGCGCGGTGAAGAACGGAATGCTCACCACGCTCGACGACACGGCAACCTCCAGCCGGTTGGAGCCGGCCTGCAGGTCTCCGGTGACGTCCGCGGGCAGGACGACCTGGTACTGCCCGTCGGCCACGGCCTCTGCGTCGCCGGTGGCGACCAGCGTGTTCGTGGCGTCAAAGAGCAGCCAGGCAACGCGGCTGATCTCGTCCTGCGGGTAGGGCTCGCCTTCGAACTCGACGTAGGCGTCGTAGACGACTTCCTCGCCGATGGTCACCTGGCCGGGGCCATCCAGCTCGACCACGCCGATCTTGGGCTCGGCAAAGCGCTCCCAGCGGTTGGCCGGATCCGGATAGTCCTCGAAGCGCTCCAGGGTCAGGGTGCCCTCGACCGGGAAGACCTTGTCCAGATAGAAGGGCCCGGTGCCGAGCCAGAAGTGACCCTGGATGGCATACCAGTCCTGGAGGTTCGACCAGCGGGTGGCAACCTCTTCGTCGGTCACAAACTCGCTCAGGACCGACTCGTACGGGATGTAGCCGTCGGCCGCGGACTGATCCAGGTGGGCCTTGAGGATCGCGAGGCTGGGCCCACTGACATAGCTCATCCACTCGACCTCGTTGGCGTCGGCCTTGTCGGCGGAGAAGGCCAGCTCGCCGGCGGTCTCGGCCAGGATGCCCACGCCCAGGTTGTGCCAGCCACCGGTGCCGTAGACCAGACCGTTGTTGAGGTCCGCCGGGTACCAGGAGGTGGGGATCAGCTCGGCATCGATGGTCCACAGGTCGTCGTAGGTCTCGATGACCAGCGGGTCGGTCGACACGATGCGCACGCCCTTGAAGTGGCCCATCCAGGCCACCAGGTTGGAGGCGGCGGCTTCGTCATAGATGGGGCTCTCGGGCTTGGCCGCATCGTACAGCAGGAGCATGGGCATGACAAAGTCGGCGGCCGAGATGGGGCTGCCATCGTGCCACTTGACCGTGTCGTACAGGTCCTCGGGATAGTAGACCGTGGACTTGGTCAGAGCCGTCGCCGGCTCGGTGTAGAACTCGCCGGCGGTGATCCACTGCTGGTTGGTCGCGTCCCAGTCCACCCAGGCGTCGTCGGGGACGGCGATCTCGGGCTCGAAGCTGAGCTCAACCCAATCGAGCTGGGAGATAACGGGCAGACCTTCCTGCACGACGACCTCGGCCCGCTCGACGCGGTGTGGCCACACCAGCCCCGTGAAGGGATCGAACATGAAGCCCTGGTCTTCGGTGGCGCGCTGGGGCATGCCGTCATAGACCCAGTTGCTGCCGGCGACGGGGTTCCAGGGGTCGATGAGGATGAGGGGCTGCGCAATGCGCACCGTGCCGCCCTCCTGGCCCTCGTAGCGCAGGGTCCAGGGCCACTGGTAACCACCGGACATGCCGCCGGCCAGGTCACCCGTGACGTTCAGGTCACTCCGGTAGGGGGTAAAGCTGGTCTGATCGATGAGCCAGACGCGCACCGAGTCTTCGAGGGCCAGCTCCATGGCCCGCTCGAACAGCTCATCGCGCTCTTCCATCGAGCTGAATTGGGTGTTGCGCAGGGCGAGGCCAACCTCGTCGAACTCGGGCGAAGGCGTGTAGGCCTGGTGCAGCGGGATGGGATAGTCGTAGGGCAGGTAGAAGAAGGCAAAGTCCTCGGAGGCGTCGCGGTCGATGATCTGGGTGATCCAGCCGGCAGTGTAGATGTGCCACTGACCATCAGCGGGGTTAGACCCGACCCAGATGGGAGAGGCCTCGGCGCTGGTCCGGTATTGGCGGTCGATGGTAAAGCCGACCGTCTCAAGTTGGTTCGACACGTAATCGCCGATCTGCATCCGGGAGTCCTCGGTGCGGATGAGCATGATGAGGACAACCGGCTGGCCGTTGTACTGCCACACGTCGTTGACCAGTTCCGCGCCCATGCCCTCCATCTCGGCCGTGATGACCTCCGCGGCCATCTCGGGGTCATAGGCGTACTTGGCCTGCAGCTCGCGCATCTTGGCGATGTAGCGAGCAGCGTCGGGGAAGTTGCTGTTGATCGGCAGGATCTTGGCAATGCCCAGGCCACCGGAAATTTCCTGGACGATATAGTCCCGGTCGATTAGCCAGTTCAGCGCCTCGCGGATCTTCGGGTTGCTGAAGGGGTTCAGGCGGCCGTCGGTAAACTCGGGCCCCACGGGGTTGAGGGTCATCTCGTTGTAGGACCCAAAGTTCGTCGTGTAGGCCAGGTTCTCGTCGCCGCGGACCGTCTCAAAGACTTGGGGGTCATCGGCGGAAAAGGCGAAAACGTCGATATCGCCGGACTGAAGCCGGGTCGCGGCCGCTTCCTGGGACTCTTCCTCGACCATGATGATCCGGTCAACCCAGGCGCCCATGCGCTCGGACGCTACTGGCTCCGGTTCGGCAGTCGGTTCTGCCTCGGCCGTCGGTTGCGGCGGCGCTGTCACCTCTACCTCAACCGTCTCGACAATGGTCTGGGGCGTACCCTCGACCTCCACAACACGGGTCTGCTCGACTACCACCGTTTCGACCACGACCTGGGGTTCGGGCGTCGGGCCGCAGGCGGCAAGGACGATGGGGGCGACCATCAGAATGACGACCAGGATCGCCAACTTGCGGTTAAACATTTGTCTCCTCCCTATTCTATACTTGGACTGACAGATCCAACACGTGCCCAGGAGCGGGGTGCCTGCTCGCAAGATGTTTCCCGCCAGACCACCTCCCCTCAGGTGTGCCACTCTAGGCAATACGACTGCCTACCGGTGGGGTCCAGAATTGTGAACGAAGCAACACCATCATACCACAGACAGACCGTCAAGTCAAACCGCGACGAGAATTCGCCAGTTTGCTGCATACAGGATGCCAGGCCTTTCGTCTGCGGCGCGGTCTGGAACGCGCTCCGGGGCTCAAGCACGGGCCTGCTCGAGCCCGCGGGGCGGGTCCGGCTCCAACCAAAAAGACCCGGCCAGGACGACCGGGGGCAGAGCGGTCTGCCCCCGGGCCGTCCCCCGCCGGGTTTCAAAGCTCGTTCAGGCGCGGTAGCAGGCAACCCAGTGCCCGCCGCCAACGTCGACAAAGTCCGGCTCCTTTTCGTAGCAAACGTCCATGGCCACCGGGCAGCGCGTGTTAAAGTTGCAGCCAACCGGTGGGCTGGCCGGGCTGGGCACGTCGCCCTCCAGGATGATGCGCCGTCGCTTTTCCTCGACCACAGGGTCGGGGATGGGCACCGCCGAGAGCAGGGCCTGGGTGTAGGGGTGCAGCGGGTTGTCGTACAACTCCTTGCGGTCCGTCAGCTCGACGATCTTGCCCAGGTACATCACGGCGATCCGGTCCGAGATGTGGCGCACCACCGACAGGTCGTGGGCGATAAACAGATAGGTGAGATCGAACTCTTCCTGGAGATCTTCCAGGAGGTTGATGATCTGCGCCTGGATCGAGACGTCCAGGGCGGAGATGGGCTCATCGCAGACGATGAACTCGGGCTGCACGGCCAGGGCACGGGCCACGCCGATGCGCTGCCGCTGCCCGCCCGAGAACTCGTGGGGATAGCGGTTGACAAAGTAGGGGTTGAGGCCCACCACCCTCAGGAGCTCTTGCACCCGCTCCCGCCGATCTTTGCCTTTCGCGATGTTGTGCACCGTCAGCGGCTCGCCGATGATGTCTCCCACGGTCATGCGCGGGTTGAGGGAGGCATAGGGGTCCTGGAAGATCATCTGCATTCGGCGGCGCATGCGGCGCAGCTTCTCGCCCTTGACGACCGTCAGATCCTCGCCCCCAAAGTGCACCTCGCCGGCCGTGGGCCGGTAGAGCTGCAGGATGGCGCGGTCGGTCGTGGACTTGCCACACCCCGATTCGCCCACCAGGCCGAGCGTCTCTCCACGCACGATATCAAAGTTGAGGCCATCGACGGCCTTGATGGCCCCGATCTTGCGCTGCACGACGATCCCCTGGGTGATGGGGAAGTGCATCTTCAGATTGCGGATCGAAACCAGAACACCGTTGTTGGTCTTGTTCCCGTTGTCGGTCATGCTTCCACCGGTCCTTCCTCGACTACTTTTGGATGGGGCTTGCTTTGCGTCACGTCCACCCAGCAGGCAATGCGGTGCCTGGGTCCCACCGGCTCCAACTGCGGCCGCACCTCCCGGCACTTGTCGATGGCATAGACGCAGCGGGGCTCGAAGGGGCAGCCCGGCGGCAAGGCGATGAGGTCGGGCGGCAGACCCTCGATGGAGGTCAGGCGATCCTCCCGGAGTTCGTCCAGCCGCGGCAGGGACCCCAGAAGCCCCAGGGTGTAGGGGTGCCGCGGATCAGCGTACACTTCCTTGACCGGTGCCTCTTCCACCACGTGACCGGCGTACATGACCATCATGCGGTCGGCGAGGCCGGCGACCACACCCAGATCGTGGGTGATCCAGATGATGGCCATGCCGATCTCGTCGCGCAGGCGCTTGACCAGCTCCACGATCTGGGCCTGGATGGTAACGTCCAGGGCGGTGGTTGGCTCGTCGGCGATGAGGAGGCGCGGGTTGCAGGCCAGGCTCATGGCGATCATGGCCCTCTGCCGCATGCCACCCGAGAACTGATGCGGGTAATCGTCAAGGCGCGTATCGGCCTCGGGGATGCCGACCATCTCCAGCAGCTCGGCCGCGCGCTTGCGAGATTCGTCCTTGTTCATGCCCATGTGCAGCTCCAGGGCCTCCTGGATCTGGCGGCCGATGGTCAGCACAGGGTTCAGGGAGGTCATGGGGTCCTGGAAGATCATGGCGATCTTGTTGCCGCGAACGCGGCGGATGTCGTCGTCGCTCAGCTTGACGAGGTCTTGACCGTCAAAGAGGACCTCTCCGTCTACGATCTTGCCCGGCGGTTGCGGGATCAGGCGCATCACCGAGAGCACGCTGACGCTCTTGCCGCAGCCGCTCTCGCCGACGATGCCCAGGGTCTCGCCCTCGTTAACGTAGAACGAGACGCCATCCACCGCCTTTACCACGCCGTCCTGGGTAAAGAACTGGGTCTTTAGCCCGTTGACTTCTAGCATTGGCATGTTATCTACCCTCACTCTTCATTGATAGAGCACTTCTTTGAGCCCGGCCCCATTCTGGGCGGGGCGCATAGTGCGATTTCTCCGGTATCCGATGCCGGCTCCTAGGCTCGGCTGCCCGTCAGGCGCGGGTCCAGGATGTCGCGCAGGGCGTCGCCCACCAGGTTCCAGGCCAACACAAAGAGAACGATGGCCACGCCAGGATAGACGACGATATACCAGTGCTCGGCCAGGGATGGCACCCAGTTGCGGGCAAAACTGATCATCTGCCCCCAGTCGGCATAGCCTCGCTGGGCACCCAGGCCCAGGAAGCTCAGGGCTGCAAAGGTCAACACGTAGGCGCCGATGTTCATGGAGGCGATGACCAGGACCGGAAAGACGGCGTTGGGCAAGAGGTGGCGAAAGAGAATGCGCATCGGCCCGGCACCGATGGTCCGTGCCGCCAGAGCATATTCGAACTCTTTGATGGACAGGATGTTGCCGCGGATCACGCGCGCGTAGGTCATCCAGCCAAAGACAATGATGGCCAGCATGCCCGTCAGGATCTGAAGCTGGATGGGATCCATGGAGGCTGCCGGGCTCTGGAAAAAGGTCACCAGGGCGAGTATCTTGGCCGCAATGACCATCAAGTTCGCATCTCCCCGGCCATACACCGTTTGCAGCACCGAGGTCAAGGTGATGGCTGCCAGGAGAAATGGGAAGGCTTGAAAGATCTCGGTGATGCGCATCAGCAGTTCGTCGAGCCACCCGCCATAGAAACCAGCGATGGCGCCGATGAACAGGCCAATGATCGTCGTGAAAATGGTGATGACCACGCCAATGCGAAAGGCGGTTCTCGTTCCCCAGATCACTCCGTAGTAGATGTCATACTGGCCCTCGGTGGTGCCCATGATGTGTTCATCGCTGGGCGCCCGCGGCTCGGTGGAAAAGCCATCCCGCGGGATCATAAAGGCGTCCCGGCTGTTTTCGGGCGGCGGCGCGAGCATGGGAGCCAGGATGGCGATGATGATAAAGGCAATGAGGAGCAGGATCCCCGCGAGTGACGTTGGATTCTTGAGAAGTCTCTTCAATACTTTCATGATATCTCGTTTTTCCTAGGCTCGCTATTCCAACCGAATCCGGGGATCGACGACCCCGTACAGCACGTCCACTATCAGGTTGCCAAAGACGAGCACAAAACTACTAAACAATGTAACACCGAGCACCGAAACGACGTCCAGAGAGAGGGCAGCCTCCGCCAGGAAGGAACCCATCCCCGGCAGGTTAAAGACGGTCTCGGTAATGACGACTCCGTTAAAGAGGCCGATGAGCGTCAGGCCGCCGACGGTGATGACAGGAATAAGGGCGTTGGGTACGGCATGGCGGCGAATGACGTTCCTCTCGGCCAGGCCCTTGGAGCGGGCGGTGGTCATATAGTCCTGGCGCAGGACATCGAGCATGGACGAGCGGGTGACGCGCAGCAAAAAGGCCCAGTTCACCACCGAAAGGGTCAGCACGGGCAGGAACAGGTGCCGCAGGGCATCGACAAAAATGTCAAAGCGCAGGTTGAGCAAAGCGTCCACGCTGTGCATCTGCGTATAGCGCGTGAAAGCGCCAGACATCACGATACGCTGTGCCCATTCCGACAGGCGATCGGGAGGGAACCAGCCCAGGCGCGCGTAAAAGATCATCAGCACCAGGAGGCCAAAGACAAAGGTTGGGATGGACCAGCCGGTGATGGCAAAGACGCGCAGGATCTGATCGGTAAGCTTGTTGTGTTTGACGGCCGCCACGACGCCCATCCAGATGCTGAGGCCTATGAGAGGGATAGCGGACCAGAGGGCGAGCTCGGCGGTGGCGGGCAGGCGCCGGCCGATGACCGTCGCGACAGAGCTTTTGCCTACCTTGGACCAGCCCAGATCGCCGCGGAGGACGCCACCTTCGATCTCGCCGGTGATCTTGTCCTTGCGCCCCACCATCCAGTTCCAATACTGGACCGGGATAGGATCGTCAAGCCCATACTTCTCTATGATGGCTTCCAGAGCTCCCTGGCGCTTGGGAATGTCGGATACATAAAGCGATGCCCGCTCATAGGGGGTGAGCATAGACAGCATCAAGAAGATCAGCATAGTCACGCCGATAAGCAGCACCGGCATGATCAGCAATCTACGAACGATATAACGAAACATCTAGGTGTCCTCCACCAGGCCCACCAGCACCTTTGTCCTGGCTCTTCATCGAGCCCCAACTTTTCGCAGACAGGAGCGGTCGCACGGCGGGCAGTGCTATTTTTTTTACATTCAGGGGCAGGGAGCCGGTCCTGTCCCGGCTCCCTGCCGCTTGCTATCGTACTATATCACTGTCTAAGGAGCAACCTTGGACAGCGCGTAAGACCAGCTATACGCCGGCTGGCCGAAGGCAGGGTTGTAGTAGAACCCTTCGATCCACTGCTGCAGGTGCACGCGGTCGGTCTCCTGGTACAGCCACACCACCACGGCATCTTCCTGGGACGCGAGTTGGATCTCTTCGTAGACGGCGCGGCGCTCTTCCACGTCGGTCAAGGATGCGCCCTCCTGGATGAGAGCATCGTACTTCTCGGCATAGTCGGGCGTCATGTTGATGACGCGGCCGTAGGCGCCTGCCGAGTGCAGGAAGGGATGCACCCAGTTGTGCGGGTCGTGGTAGTCCTCGAGCCAGCCACCAACATAGATGGGCAGTTTTTGCTCGCGGCGGGTGTTGAGCAACACCGGCCAGGGCATGCCGACCACGGCGACGTTAAAGCTCGGGTTGACCGACTCCAGGCCGGCCTTCAGGATCTCGGAGGCCAGGCGGCGGGTGTCGTTGCCCGTGTTGTAGGCGAGCTGCAGGTAAAAGCCCAGATTCCAGACGTCGTCCTCGTCCTCGCCGGCGGGAATGCCGTCCTGGTCGACGTCGGCCAGCTTGAACTCTTCCTCGCACATGGCCAGGTCAAAGGCATAGATGGGATCTTCACCCTCGCGGTAGCCCAACATGCCGGCGATGATGGGACCCTGGGCCTGGATACCTTCACCGTTCAGGGCATCCTGGATCATGGCCTCATAATCGAAGCAGTAGTTGAAGGCCTTGCGAACGTGAATGTCAGAGAAAAAGTCGGGCGGAATGCCGTTGCCATCCAGCGCACCACTGCCGACGAAGGGGTTGCCACCCTCGATGTTGATGTTCCAGTTCAACTGGGCAGGGGTCATGGCCGGGCGAGGCAGGTCGACCCAGGCCTGGATGTAGCCATCGCCCGCCTCCTCGCAGGTGCCGTCCACCTGGCAGACGACGCCATAGTAGGGCTCCAGCTCGGGCCGGTACTGGGGCGGAACATAGATCCAGTCGGCATCGCCGGCCTGGAACATGGCCAGGCGGGTACCCCACTCGTTCACGTTGCGGATGACCACGCGCTCGATGGCCGCCGGGCCGGTGGGCGCACCTTCCCACATGGGCTCGCTCTGCCAGTAGTTCTCGAACCTGGTCAGGACGATCTCCTCACCGGGCGTCCAGCTCTCGAGCATGTAGGGGCCGGTGCCATTGGCCTGATTGAAGAGGATGGTCTCTTCCGCGGCGGGGTCGGCAAAGTTCTGCCACGTGGCGCAGTCGCCATCCCAGTCGCCGTTCTCCGCCATCCATTCCTTGTCAAGGACGCCACCCAGGAAGTTCTGGGCCAGAAGCGCCAGGAACCAGGGCGTGGGTGCGAACAGGTTGTAGGTAACCGTGCCCGCCTCGTCGTCGGCGACAACGCTTTCCTTGATGGCCTCGCAGACCGAGACCAGCTCTGCGTCGGTCAGCTCGTCGAACGACTCTTTGCCCACGAAAGCAGCCGCAAAGTCGGTGATGGAGCCGAGGCTCATGTCGGGGCCAAAGAAGGCCTCGTACGTCATCCAGTGGGGACCGTCGATGCGGCCCTGGAGCATGGCGCGGTGGTTCGTGTAGGCAATGTCGTGGGGCTCCAGCGTGCCGCCCTCGTGGAAGGTGACACCCTCGCGGATGGTAAAGGTCCAGACGTCACCCGCCTCGTTGATTTCCCAACCGGTGGACAGGGCCGGCACGTATTCTTCGGTGCTTTCCCTGTTAAAGAAGACGAGCCCTTCGTAGAGGTTCGACTCTACTGCCGAGCCGGCCGTCTCGTAGGTCCAGGCCGGGTCGAGGCTCTCGGGCTCGCCGGCGCCAGCAACCGCGACGTACGTGTCGGGGTTCTTGAACTCGGGGTTGATGGCCGCGACAGGCGGCTCGGTCTCCTCGGGCTCGGGCGTCGCGGTGACGACCTTTTCTACCTCGACGATCCGGGTCGATTCCTGGACGACCGTCTCGCCTTCCTTCTCTACGACCACCGTCTCGACGACGACGCTGGTCTCTTTGACGACGATCGGTTCCGGCGTGGGCCCGCAGGCAACCAGAACCAGGGGTGCAATCATGAC
Organism: Anaerolineaceae bacterium; assembly: GCA_012514775.1. The sequence continues at coordinate 3,308 of JAAYZQ010000480.1, read as the reverse complement.
CACGAGTGTCAGGATCGCCAACTTCTTGTTCAACATTTTCTCTCCTCCGATCGGAATTGTTGACCTCAAAAAACTAGGCTCGGTTCACGCTCTGGTTATTCTGAATCCTGCTCGCACCTCCTTTCTGCAGTTTTCGCACGTTACCGAGAACTGCGGGCCTGGTACCTGGCTCACACCGGCCCTGCCACGGAGGCCGCCGCTCTTTATGCTTGCGCTGGCAATGCCAGGGGCGGCAAGCACGAGCAGCCTTCAGACCAGGGGCAGGCCGGACGAGCCCGCCATGCTACCTCTACTGTTAGGATACCAGACCATCCGTCAAGGGATGCACAGCACCGTGCCCGGATAGATCGTGTTTGCCGTCTGGACCGATAGGCCATTGGCCGCCAGGATATCATAGGGATCGGCCCCATAGGTCCTGGCAATCTGCCACACCCACTCTCCCTGCTTGACCGTGTGCCGCATGCGGCAGCCCGTTGACCCACCGGTGGTCCCCCCGTCCGACGAGGAGATGCCGATCTTGAGCTGCTGCCCGGCATAGATCTGATTGGGGTTTACGAGACCGTTCGCCTGGGCAATGGCCTGCCAGGTGGTCCCGTACCGCCGGGCGATGGAAGACAGGCTTTCGCCCGGCTGGACTGTGTGGACGATGGTCTCTCCCGAGGCTGCGGGTGGTGACGGCGGCTCGGTCGCTGCCGGCTGGGTCGCTTCCGGCTGGGCAGCGGCTGGCTGTGTGGCTTCCGGCTGGGTCGCGCCTGGCGCGTCGGTCGCAGCAGGTTGAGCGGCGCCGGGCGTTTCGCCAACCGAAACCTGGGTAGGCTGGGGCTGCGGCGCCGTCGTCCCCACGGGGGTCACCGCCGACACGACGGTTTCCCCCGGGAGCGGGGTCTCCGCACCGCCGGGGATGGGCTCCGTCGTGGCCGGGCTCTCGCCGGGCTCCACAGTCTCCAGCTCGCGCTCCTCGGCCGACCTGGCGCAAGCCCCAAGGGCCACGGCCAAGAGGACGAGGACCAGGAAAACGGCTCCTAATGTTGACAGTCTTTGCCTCATCGTTTGTCACCTCCCGATCAGATCGTCGCCGCGTGTGGCAGTAGAAGGCGTAAACTTTTCTACATAATACCACAACTGCAGTTGCACGTCAAGCGGGCATAACGTTCGCCCGGCCGACGCGAGCCTGCTGGCGCGGCTGTCCCTGCCGGTCGGTGACCATCACCTCGAAAAGACTTCTACCTAAGCAAACGCGACAGGGCCACGATCTGTTCACGCCATGGGCTTAAATTACGCCCAATTCGCGCCCAACTTTTTCAAAAGCAGCCAGGCCGGCGTCCAGGTCCTCGCGCTCGTGCGATGCCGTGTTCATGACGCGAATCCGGGCCTGCCCCTGGGGTACGGTGGGAAAGCCAAGGGCCATGGCAAACACGCCATTCTCGAACAGCTTCCGCGAGAACTCTTTGGCCAGCGGCGCTTCGCCCAGCATCACCGGCACGATGGGCGTCTCGCTGCGGCCGGTGTCAAAGCCGAGGCGGGCCATGTCCTTCTTGAAATAGTCGGCGTTGGCCCACAGCTTGTCAACCAATTCGGTGCGCGCCTCCAGCAGGTCCACGGCGGCCAGGCAGGCTGCCGTGTCGGGCGGCGTGACGGCGCTCGAGAAGAGAAAGGGGCGGGCCTTTTGCCGGATATAGTCGACGACCACCTTCTTGCCGGCAATGACGCCGCCGACCACGCCAAAGGCCTTGCTGAGCGTGCCGATCTCCACGTCGAACTTGCCCTGGAGGCCAAAGTGGTGGACGATGCCCTTGCCGCCGCCGAGCACACCCTCTCCGTGGGCATCGTCGACCATGGTCATGACGCCATACTTTTCGGCCACCTCGTAGAGCTGGTCCAGGGGGGCGACGTCGCCGTCCATGCTAAAGACGCCGTCGGTGATGAGCATGCCCCGCCGGAACTTGGGCAGGTTTTCCCTGATCTTGGCCTCGGCATCGCGGGCGTCACAGTGCTCGTAGACGACGATCTTGGCGCCCGACAGGCGCGCCCCATCGATGATGCTGGCGTGGTTCAGCCGGTCCGAAAAGATGACGTCCTGCTGGCCGGTCTCCCTGTCGCGGCCCACGAGGGGTGCGATGGCCGCCTGGTTGGCGCAGAAGCCGCTTTGCACGTAGAGAGCATCTTCGACGCCCTTGAACGCAGCCAGCCGCTGCTCGAGCTGGACGTGCAGGGCCTGTGTGCCGGCAATCGAGCGCACGGCGGCCGGCCCCACGCCCCACTCGTCGATGGCCCGCTGCGCGGCCTCTTTCATGGCGGGGTGGTTGGCCAGCCCCAGGTAGTTGTTGGTGCAAAAGTTGAGAACCCTTTTGCCGTCGACGATCATCCAGGCGTCGGCTGCAGAGCCCATGACGCGCAGGTTGATGAACAGGCCCGCGTCTTTCAGGCCGGCCACGTCGTCGCGAATAAAGTCAAACTTGTCCGCCATTCGTCATTCCTTTCTTTGCCGAAGACAAACATCGCGTGAAACGCAGGATGGGCACGTATCGTTCGTGAAGGGCCTCGGGCACGATCATTCCCCCTTTGCAACGGCCGGGGCATCAGGCGCGGCGCGCCGGGGATGGCCCCCGGCAGCCGCTCAGTTGCAGCCGTCCTCCTCACCCGGATAGAGGTTCCCGGCGGCGTGGCGCGCCTGGAGCTTGGCCAGCATGTCGGCGGTCATGGCTTTGAGGTCATAGGCGGGCTGCCACTTCCATTCTTCCCGGGCGGCGCTGTCGTCGATGGAGCGCGGCCAGGAATCGGCGATGGCCTGGCGAGAGTCCGGCTCGTAGCTGACCTCGAACTCCGGGATATGGCGCTTGATTTCGGCCGCCAACTCGCCTGCCGAAAAGCTCATGGCCGCCAGGTTAAAGTCCGCGTGGTGCACCAACTGGCGAAAATCGGCCTCCATGAGATCGATGGTACCCTTGATGCAGTCCGGCATGTACATCATGGGCAGGACGGTGTCTTTGCGCACAAAGCAGGTATAGCGCTTGTTGGCTACGGCCTCGTAGTAGATGGCCACGGCATAGTCGGTGGTTCCGCCGCCCGGCAGGGTCTCGCTGCTGATGATGCCCGGATAGCGGACGCCGCGGACGTCGAGGCCAAAGCGCCGCACGTAATAGTCGCACAGCAGCTCGCCGGCCACCTTGGTCACACCGTACATGGTCCGGGGTCGCAGCACCGTCTCCTGGGGCGTGTTGTCCCGCGGGGTCTCGGGGCCAAAGGCAGCGATGGAGCTGGGGCAGAAAACGCGGGTGAGGTTGTGCTCGCGGGCCGCCTCCAGGATG
>JAAYZQ010000479.1 GCA_012514775.1 Anaerolineaceae bacterium | reverse complement strand
GTTAGGGCTCCCGGCGCTCCAGGCTCTATGGCCCGCAACGGCTGTCCGCGCCAGTGCGTAACAGGTCACGACTGAGAACCTTGGTGATATTATACGCCGGGAAGGTTAAGGACGGGTCAACCGGGAGTTCGGAGTTGGTAGCGATCCAGGTTAAGAAAGCGTGTACAACGGCTTCTCCGTGCCCTCACGCCCACCATGCGCAGCCAGAATCCGCCACGCCCAGGGCGTACGCAGCCGGTTGCCTGGTGTTTCTGCCCGGCACGGGTTGTGGTATACTGGTCCTCGTCCATGTGGCTCAGATCTTCAAGAGGGAGATAGAAAGTCGTGAACCCGACGCTCGAAGAGCTGGCCCACGCCGTGCACATCGCGCTTCGTCGGCGGCACAGTGGCGAGGTCGAATCCAGGCCATGAAGGGAGATGCTCGTCGTCTCACCGCGCCTGGCCGACCGGACGCCTGGTGCGCTCCCGCTCGCTGTGAAAGAGATCCTGTTGAATGCGCTGGCCAACCTCGAACAGCAGGCCGGTGGCTCGGCCGAGCTTCTGCGACTTTTTCCTCGACGGGCTGCCGGCAACGGCGACAGCCAACTGCATGAACCTGACCGAGAATGTGGTTTACAAACAGCAGGCGTGAGCCTGGAGGCTCTTGCCGCTGCTGTTCTGCGGGCGGAGCGTGCAGCGCAGGCCCTGCGCGACGAGGGCAAAGCGAGAAACATCGAGGGGTTACGCGCGAGTCTTGGCACTGCACCGTCGCCGGCGCGGCTTGCCTAAAACGAGCCAATATGCTAAGATTGGCCCGTCGCGTGAGCACCCAGCTTCCTAATTTGGCCGGCGCTGTTCTGAAAGAGGAGGCAAAAACTGGCGGTTCCATGGATGCAACCCTGAGCCGTTCGCTCTTGCTGTCCCTCCCTTCCGCTGTCTGCGTGGTGGACGGTGAAGGCAAGATCCTCGATGGAAATCCTGCCCTGGAGGCGCTCCTGGGCTGGAACATTGACGCGCAGCGCGGCCGCCTTCTGGCCGACTGCCTGGGCGGCGCCATCGCCGACCCGGCGCAGGCCCTCTCCTGGCTCGTGGCCCTCAACGATGCCCTGGTGAGGGAACGCACCACCTACCTCAACCTGCCCACCGAATTTCGCACCGGCCTGGCGGAGCGGCCCACGGCCACGGTCGTGGGTGTGGCCGCCCCGTGGGCGGATGCCGACGGCCGGCAGTTGGGCGCCCTACTCCTCATTCACGATGGCGCCCTTTACCGCGACATGGAGGGGATCCGCGCCCGCTTCCTGGCTGCCATCTCCCACGAGCTGAATTCGCCTGTGAACAATATCGTCGCTGCGGTAGAGAGGATGGCCTGCCTCCTGGAGACAAAAGACGCACCCGTGGGCCGGCTGTTGGGCATCCTCCAGGCCGAGCTGGCCCGCCTGCAGCGACTCCTGGGCTCACTCCTCTCCTCGCCCCAGACCCAGATGCCGGCCCGGGCGGCGAGGCCCGACGTGGTGGCCCTCAAGCCCCTCATCCGCCGCGTAGCCAGTGTCTTTTCCGTGCGGGATATGGGCCATCCCATCGTCGTCGACGTGCCCGCCGAGCTGCCCTTTGCCCTGGGCCACGCCGACAGCATCCAGCAGGTGTTGGGCAACCTGGTCGACAATGCCTTGAAATACGCCCCGGCCGGCAGCACGGTCAGCATCGCGGCCCGTGGCCGGGACGACGACGTGTTCGTCTGCGTGGTCGACCGAGGGCCGGGCATCGGCGGCCCCGCCCACGACCGTTTTCTCGCTCCCCGCGTCGACCTGCCCCACGAGAAACCGACGACAAGCGGCCACGGCATCGGCCTGACCATCGCCGCCTGTCTCGTGCAGTCCATGGGCGGCAAGCTGTGGTACGAGGAGCACACCGCAGGCGAATGCCGCTTTTGCTTCTCACTTCCCCTGGCGCCCGCCCTCGATGGAGACGCTGTATCGTGAACATCAAGATCCTCATTGTCGAAGACGACGAGCAGTTCTCCTATCTCCTCGCCGAGCAGTTGCGCGACGCCCGCTACGAGGTCCTCCACGCCCGCAACGGCCGCAAGGCCGTCGAGTTGGTCCGCGACATCGCGCCCGACCTCGTCCTCCTGGACATCCTCATGCCGCGCATGGACGGCTGGGAGACGCTGCGCCAGATCCGCGAGATCTCGGACGTGCCCATCATCATGGTCTCGTCCATCACCAACGAGATGGACAAGGTCCGCGCCCTGCAGATGGGCGCCGACGATTACGTGACCAAGCCCATCAGCCGCCTGGAGTGTATGGCCCGCATCGAGGCCGTCTTGCGTCGCGCCAGCCGCCCCTCCACCACCGGCGAAATCCTGCGCGTCGACGACCGGCTGACCGTTGACCGCGCTCGCCACGAAGCCTACGTCGAAGGCCAGCCCGCCAACCTGTCGCCCATAGAGTACAAGCTGCTCATCAGCCTGATGGACAATGCTGGCCGCATCACCACCTCCCGCCGCCTTCTCAACGACGTTTGGGGCTGGGAGTACACCGACGAGGTCAGCTACCTGAAGGTCTACATCCACTATCTTCGCCAGAAGATCGAACCCGACCCCTCCAATCCACGCTATATTCTCACCGAGCGAGGAAAGGGCTACCTGTTCCAGATGCCCTCGAGGTAGGTGCCTGCGTCCTGCACCCGCGACAGCGCGGAGTGCAGGCTCCTGGCAACGGCCAACTGGCCGCGGCGTCCCTGTTCGT
>JAAYZQ010000478.1 GCA_012514775.1 Anaerolineaceae bacterium | reverse complement strand
GATCACGGTCATCACCCGCAAGGCCTACGGCGGCGCGTACGACGTCATGAGCTCGAAGCACATCCGCGGCGACGTCAACCTCGCCTGGCCCTCGGCCGAGATCGCCGTCATGGGGCCCGACGGCGCGGTGAACATTATCTTTCGCAAGCAGATCGCCGAGGCCGACGATCCGGAGGAGGAGCTGACCCGGCTGGTGGAGGAGTATCGGGAGACCTTTGCCAATCCCTACGTGGCGGCCGCGCGCGGCTATATCGACGACGTCATCGTGCCCCACGAAACGCGTCCGCGGCTCATCGAAGCGTTGCAGATGCTTCAGAACAAGCGGGACACGAATCCGCCCAAGAAGCACGGCAACATCCCACTGTGAGGAGGCCGGACAGGGCGGGCAGTGGCAGGTTTGCGGCTTTGCAGATCCGTTCATGGTCGAGGGAGAGATGAACGCAAAAGAACTACATGAGACGATGGAGCGCTTGTTACTCGCCAACCACCTGGATGAGGCCCAGAGCCTGCTAAACGAGGTGGAGCCGGCGCTGGAGCCCTCGGACCCGTGCCTGATGTGGGTGCAATACTACCGGGCACGGCTGGAGTGGATCAAACAGGATTGGCGCGCCGCCGAAGGCAGCTTTCGCAAGCTCCTGGCGCAGGACCTCCCGGTCGATCTGCGCGCCCACGCCCTCCGCTGGTTGGGCGAATCGCTGCACTACGGGGGCCAGTGGCAGGAGCAGTTGATCCTGGAACAGGAAGCCCTGATCCTGTCCTCGGTGTTGGGCGACGACACCAACCGGGCAGCCATCTACAACCTGATGGGCTGGTCGCACCTCAGGCAGAGCCGGGTACAGGAGGCCCTCGTGGCCTTTGAGCACAGCCTGCGCCTGTGCCAGGGCTCGGGCTCCCGCGAGCAGGAGGCCTGGGCGCTCAACAACCTGGGCGTCGCCTACCTGCGCCTGGGAGACGCGGAAAAGGCCATCGACGCTCACCGCGCCAGCATGGTAATCCGCCGCGAGGAAGGGCTGCGCCGGGAAGAGGGCCGCAGCCTGCACAACATCGCCGAGGTGATGGTCACCCAGGGCCACTGGCGGCAGGCCGAAAAGCACCTTCGCGACGCCGAGGACATTGCTCGGGAGGTCGAAGATACCATCGGGCTGTCGTACGTTATGTACACCCGCGGCCAGTGGGAAAAGGGGCAGGGCCGGCTCGACGGGGCATTGAGCGCCTTTCGCCAGGCCCTGGCCCTGCGCAGCTCGGTGGGCAGCCAGGCCCTGGTGGCCGACGCTCATTGGGCCCTCTCGGATACGCACCGCCTCATGGGCAACTGGCTGAAGGCCGCCGAGCACGCCGAACAGGCGGCCCGGGCCTGGCGCGAAGTGGTCAAGCCCTGGGGCACGCGCGAGGAATTGAAAGGATAGGGCAGGGCTTGCCCCTGCCCCCTGCCCATGTTGCAACCCAGCCAGCGCCGCAGGCAACCGCCGGATCGCCGGAAAAGGAGTAGGAATTGATGGACCACAAACCGGTTCGCATCTGCGACACGGTTTTGCGCGACGCGCACCAGAGCCTCCTGGCCACGCGAATGCGCACCGAGGACATGATCGGCAACCCCGATATGCCCCTGGCCGAGAAGCTGGACCAGGTGGGCTACTGGTCCGTCGAGATGTGGGGCGGAGCCACCTTTGACTCGGCCATGCGCTTTCTCGACGAGGACCCCTGGGAGCGAATCCGCATGCTCAAGGCACGCATGCCCCGCACGCCCTTCCAGATGCTGCTGCGCGGGCAGAACATCGTGGGCTACAAGCATTACCCCGACGACGTCCTGGAGCGGTTCATCGTCAAGGCCCACGAGAACGGCATCGATGTCTTTCGCATCTTTGATGCCTTGAACGACGTGCGCAACATGCGCCGTGCCATGGAGGTCGTCAAGGCCGTGGGCGCCCACGTCCAGGGCGCCATCTGCTACACCATCAGCCCCGTGCACAGCATCGACAGCTTTGTGCACATGGGACACGTCCTGGAGGACATGGGCGCCCACACGGTGTGCATCAAGGACATGGCCGGGCTCCTTTCGCCCTACGTGGCCGGCGAGCTGGTGGGCCGGTTAAAGGACGAGCTCGAGGTGCCCATCCAGCTCCACACCCATTACACCAGCGGCATGGCCATGGCCGCCGTGCTCAAGGCCGTGGAGGCGGGGGTGGACATTGTCGATACGGCCATCTCGTCCCTGGCCATGGTCACCTCGCAGCCGCCCACCGAGTCGCTGGTGCGGATCCTGAAAGAGTCGCCTCGCGACACCGGGCTGGACCTGGGCCTCCTGGCCGAGATCAGCCGCTATTTCGCCGAGGTTCGCACCAAGTACGCCGCCTTCGAGAGCGGCATCTCCGGGGTGGACGTCAACGTCCTCCAGTTCCAGATCCCGGGCGGCATGCTGTCCAACCTGGTGTCGCAACTGCGCGAGCAGGGGGCCGAGGACCGCTACGACGAGGTGCTGGCCGAGGTGCCCAGGGTGCGCGAGGAGATGGGCTACCCGCCCCTCGTCACGCCCAGCAGCCAGATCGTCGGCACCCAGGCGACGCTCAACGTCCTGCTGGGCGAGCGCTACAAGGTCATCCCGGCCGAGGTCAAGAACTATGTGCGGGGTTACTATGGGCGCCCCCCGGCGCCCATCGACCCCGAGCTCAAGCGCAGGGCCATCGGCGACGAGGAGCCCATCGACTGCCGCCCGGCAGACCTGATCCCGCTGGGCATGGAGCAGGCCCGGGCCGAGATTGGGGACCTGGCCCGCAGCGAAGAGGACGTCATCAGCTACGCCCTTTTTCCCCAGGTGGCGAGGCCCTTTCTGGAGCGCCGGAGGAACGGCGGCGGGAATCGGGAGGCCATGGTGGCGGCCGTCGCCGCCGTCCTCACCCAGCAGCAGAACGCGGCGCAAGCGGCCACCCCCCGGGGCGAGCCCTCCGTCTCGCCCTGGAAGCTGGCCTGGCGCCCGGGCCAGGGCCGTTGGTCGGCGCTCATCGACGGAGCGGGAGGGCAGCGATGAGCTCCACGTTCACCCTTACCCTGGGAGGCAGGGCCTACGCCGTAACCGTCAATGGCGACTCGGTGCTGGTCGACGGCCAGCCCTTTGTCGTCCGCGTGGACGGAGACAAGGTCCTGGTGGACAACCTACCTTACGAGGTGCGGATCGAGGGCGACCGGGCCATCGTGGGCGGCATCGCCCACAGCCTGAAGGTGGAGGGCCTGGAAGGCCACAAGGCGGCTGCCGGCCCGAAGCGGGCGCAGGCAGCGCCCGCCGGCGAAGGCGCGGTGACGGCCATCATGCCGGGCAAGATCATCCGCGTGCTGGTCAAGCCCGGCGACCAGGTGAACGAAGGAGACGTCATCTGCATCCTGGAAGCGATGAAAATGGAAAACGAGCTCAGGGCCCCCAAGGCCGGGACCATCGAGGCGCTGTACGCCGAGCCCGGCCAGGACGTGGAGATGGGCTCTGTGTTGGCCGAAATCAAGTAGACCTTTGAGGAGCGCAATGCCACACCAGGTTCGTAGGTTCAAAGAGGAATGGGAAGCGAAATCCCTGGACAAGACCTTGGAGCGCTTTCCCGAACGCAAGCCCGAGTTCAAGACCGACTCGGGCATCCCCGTCGAGCGGGTCTATATTCCCGACGACGTCCAGGGCGACTACCAGGAGAGGCTCAACTTTCCGGGGCAGTTTCCCTTCACCCGTGGGGTCCAGCCCACCATGTATCGCGGCCGTTTCTGGACCATGCGCCAGTACGCCGGCTTTGGCAGCGCAAAAGAGACGAACGTCCGCTACAAGTACCTGCTGGAGCAGGGACAAACAGGCCTGTCGGTGGCCTTTGACCTGCCGACGCAGATCGGGTACGACTCGGACGATCCCCTGGCCGCGGGCGAGATAGGCAAGGTCGGCGTGGCCATCTCTTCCCTGGAGGACATGGAGCGGCTGTTCGAGGGCATCCCCTTGGACAAGGTGTCCACCTCCATGACGATCAATGCCCCGGCGGCGGTCCTGCTGGCCATGTACGTAGCGGTGGGCAAGAAGCAGGGGGTGGACCCCAAGGTCTTGCAGGGCACCGTCCAGAACGACATCCTGAAGGAGTACATAGCCCGGGGCACCTACATCTATCCCCCGCAGGCTTCCATGCGGCTCATCACCGACCTGTTCCGCTACTGCCGCGACGAGGTCCCGAGCTGGAACACCATCAGCATCAGCGGCTATCACATCCGCGAGGCGGGCTCCACGGCCGTGCAGGAAGTGGCCTTTACCCTGGCCAACGCCATCGCTTACGTCCAGGCGGCCATCGACGCCGGCCTGGCAGTGGACGATTTTGCCCCGCGGCTGTCGTTCTTCTTTAACGCCCACAACAACCTGCTGGAGGAAATCAGCAAGTTCCGCGCCGCCCGGCGCCTGTGGGCGCACATCATGTGCGACCGGTTCGGCGCCCGGGACAGGCGTTCCTGGACGCTCCGCTTCCACACCCAGACGGCCGGCTCGATGCTCACCGCCCAGCAGCCCGAGAACAATGTCGTGCGCGTGACCCTGCAAGCGCTGGCCGCCGTCCTGGGCGGCACGCAGAGCCTGCACACCAACTCGCGCGACGAGGCCCTGGGCTTGCCCACGGAGGATGCCGTGCAGATCGCCCTGCGCACGCAGCAGATCCTGGCCCACGAAAGCGGCGTGGCCGATTCCATCGATCCCCTGGCGGGCAGCTACCTGGTGGAACGCTGGACGGACGAGATCGAGGAGCGGGCCAATGACTATATCAAGAAGATCGACGCCCTGGGCGGCGCGCTGAAGGCCATCGAGCAGGGCTACATCCAGCGCGAGATCCAGGACAGCGCCTACCGCTGGCAGCGCGCCGTGGACTCGAAGGAGAAGGTGGTCGTCGGCGTGAACCGGTTCAAGGTTGAAGAGGACCTGGAGATGGAGGTCTTGCGCGTCGATCCGGGCATCGGCGAGCGCCAGGTGACCCGGCTCCAGGCGCTGCGCGCCGCCCGCGACAACGAAAAGGTGTCAAGCGCCCTATCGCAACTGGAAGCAGCCGCCCGCGGTGACGACAACCTGTTGCCGCTCATGCTGCATGCAGTGGAGCAGTATGCCACGCTGGGCGAAATCTGCGGCGTGATGCGGACGGTCTTTGGCGAATATCAGGCGTCAACCGTATTCTAGCCGCTGTTGGCAAAGGAGCGTATACAAAATGTCTGCAAGCCTGGAGATCCTGTTCTCGTCCACGGCCCGCGTGCAGGTTCTGCGCCTGTTCCTGCTCAATCCCGAGGAACGATACTACCAACGCGAGATCGAGCGGCAGTCTGGCCAACCCATCCGGGCGGTCCAGCGTGAGGTCGAGCGCCTGGAGGAGACCGGCCTCCTGGTTCGCATCCCCGAAGGGCAGCGCGTGTTCTACTGCCTGAACCGCGACCATCCCTTGCTGGCCGAGCTGAAGGCGCTCTTTCGCAAGGCGGAGGGTCTGGGCGAGGAGGAGGTGCCCGGCGAGAAGCAGCGCGCTGCGGCGCCCCCGCCCCCGGCCGCCCAGCAGCCCTTCCCCTGGATGGAGTCGGTCCAGGCGGGGCCGCTGCCCGAAGCGCTGCGGCAGCGCCAGGCAGAGAGGGAATGGGACGGCGCCTACTAACTGCCGGGAGCCGGCCCCGAGGCAGCGCATCACACTCCACGGAGGAACCATGAAGATCGATCACATCGGCATTGCCGTGCGCGATATCGAACAGGCGCTCCAGGTCTACCAGGTGGCCCTGGGCCTGCCCGTCCAGGACGTCGTCGACGTGCCCGACCAGCAGGTGCGCGTGGCGTTCCTGCCGCTGGGCGAGAGCAACATAGAGCTGGTGCAGCCCAGCGCCGACGATTCGGGGACCGCCAGGTTCATCGAAAAGCGGGGCGAGGGCGTCCACCACATCTGCGTCGAGGTGGACGACATCGAGGCCGCCCTGGCGCAGCTCAAGGCCAACGGCGTGCCGCTCATCGACCAGGAGCCGCGGGCCGGCGCCCACGGGCGCGTGGCCTTTGTCCACCCCAAGGGCACCCACGGCGTGCTCCTGGAGCTGGTGGAGCACTAGATCGAGATCGAGGTGGGAGCAAGAGGTGCATCGCACGAACGGCACGTGCAACGCACCGGCAGGGTTAGGGTGCTACAGGTGCATCGCACGAACGGCACGCGCAACGCATCGGCAGGGTTAGGGTGCTACAGGTGCATCGCACGAACGGCACGTGCAACGCACCGGCAGGATTGAACCTGTGGTATAATAGGGCAGCGAACAAGGGCGGGGCAAGGAGGCGGGCCGTCGCAGGCCGCATCCTGGCCCCCAACAACCTGCCATGGCGCTGACGACGTCGTCGCAGCCGGGCTCGTGGGGAGGAAAGCAGATGTTTGACGAAACCAAGCTAAAGGCCCTGAAGGAGCGAAAGCAGCGCTGGGAAGAGACGACCATGAAGAAGTCCGTGTCCAGGCAGGGCGAGCGCCTGGAAAAGTTCATGACGACCTCCAGCATGCCCATCGAGCGCCTGTACACACCGCTCGACGTGGAAGGCATGGACTATGAGCGGGACCTGGGCTTTCCGGGCGAGTATCCCTACACCCGGGGCGTGCACGCCACCATGCACCGCGG
>JAAYZQ010000477.1 GCA_012514775.1 Anaerolineaceae bacterium | reverse complement strand
TCGGCGCAAAGATTCCGCGCCTCTATGCCTCTGGTTGTGTTGTGGGATCGAACGTTTTTGGCCGACCGGGCAACTATCCCGGCTGTGGCTGCTACGTGTCGTTTGCAGTTTGCTTCGGTCGCATCGCTGGCAGGAATGTCGCTGCCCTGGAGCCCTGGGCCTAAGGCAACCTGATTCGGTCGCGGCACAATAGGGCCCGCGAACGACAAGATCAGACTCATTCCGAATTCCGGGGATGAGGGTGGAAAAGGAAGACCTCCTGGGTTATAGTTTCGTCTTCAAGATCGAGCTCACCCAGGAGGTCTTCTGTCATGCAGATTTGCCAGGAAGGTATCCTTGATGAGCGATGCGGCGTCAGAGATCGGCATTCAGTTCTGCTCGATAGACCCGGACCGCGACCTGGTGTTGACCATCGGCACCTTTGATGGCGTCCACCTGGGCCATCGCCGCCTGGTGCAGCAGGTCGTGCGACGCGGCCAGGAACGTGGCTGCCTCAGCGCGGCCATCACCTTTTACCCTCACCCACGGGCCGTGGTGACGGGCCAGGGACCTGCCTGTCTATGCACCCTGGACGATCGGCTGACCCTGCTGCGGGAGCTGGGGCTGGACGCGGTGGAGGTTCTGCCGTTTACCCGGGACCTGGCCGGGCTGCCGGCCCCGGACTTTATGGCGCTGCTGTGCCGATCGCTGCGCCTGCGCGAGCTGTGGGTGGGATCGGACTTTGCCCTGGGCCGTGGCCGAGAGGGCACCGTGGCGCGCCTGGCCGAGATCGGCCGCGAGCTGGGCTTTGACGTGCGCGGTGTGCCACCGTTCGTCGTCCGCGGCCAGGTGGTGTCCAGCACCCTGACCCGCGAGCTGGTGGGGCAGGGCCGGGTCGAGGCGGCGGCCGGCCTGCTCCGGCGGCGGTACTACCTCCGCGGGACAGCCCTGCCGGGAGATCACCGGGACCGGGACCTGGGCGGCGCCGCGGCAATCGTGGCCGTGTCTGGTGGGATGGCCGTTCCGGCCGCCGGCCTCTATGCTACCATGGTGCGAGCGGACGCCAGGCAATGGCCCGCCACGGCGCGCGTGGAGCCCACCCTTGCCAGCACGGCGCTGCGGCTGACCGTCTCCGTGCCGGACGCTTTCCATGACCTGGCCGGCCAATCGCTCCAGGTCGAGTTCCTGCGCCGCCTGCCACCTGGGGTCCCAACCCGGCCCGGCAGGGAACCAGCAGACAAGGTTCGGGTGCGCAGGCAGGTGCTAAGCCCGGCCTGAGCCGAAACTCTAGCCCATCGCCCCCACGATCGCCTCGGCCATCTCCCGTGTACCGACAGCCGAGGGATCGTCGCGCCTGGCCTTGAGGTCAAATGTGACGCTCCCGCCCTCGCCGATGACGGCCCGCACGGCCTCCTCGACGCGGGCGGCGGCCTGGGTCTCGCCCAGGTGGCGCAGCATCATGGCCCCGCTGAGGATGGTCGCCGTGGGGTTGACCTTGTTCTGTCCCGTGTACTTGGGCGCCGAGCCGTGCACCGGCTCAAAGACGGCAATCTCCTGGCCATAGTTGGCCCCCGGCGCTACCCCCAGCCCGCCGACCAGTCCCGAGCACAGGTCGCTGATAATGTCGCCGAACAGGTTCGGGCAGACCAGCACGTCGTACTCCCGGGGGCGCTGCACCAACTGCATGGCCATGTTGTCCACGATGCGGTCGTTGAACTCGATCTCGGGGTATTGCTCGGCCACCTCGTAGGCCACCCGCAAGAAGAGCCCGTCGGTGGCCTTCAGGATGTTGGCCTTGTGCACGGCCGTCACCAGCCGCCGGCCATAAGTCCTGGCGAACTCGAAGGCGAAACGCACGATTCGCTCCGTGCCCCGCCGGGTGATAATGCGGATCGATTCGGCCGCCTCGCCGGGGATGACGTCGTGCTCGATGCCGGCGTACAGGTCCTCGGTGTTCTCGCGCACGATGACCAGGTCAAGGCCCTCGTGGCAGACGGGGATGCCCACCATGCTCCGCGCCGGGCGCACGTTTGCGTACAGGTCCAGCGCCTTGCGGATGGCAACGTTGACGCTGCGAAAGCCCGTCCCGAGGGGCGTGGTGATGGGCCCCTTGAGGGCGACCCGGTTGGCCCGGATCGAGTCCAGGACGTGCTCGGGCAGGGGGGTGCCGTAGCGGTCCATGACGTCGGCGCCCGCGTCCTGCACGTCCCACTCGAGCTGAACCCCCGTGGCCTCCAGGACGAGGCGCGTGGCGTCCACCAGTTCCGGTCCGGTCCCGTCGCCGGGGATGAGGGTGATTCGGTAAGCCATGTCGGTTTTGCTCCTTATCTGGTCTCCTGGTTCTGTGGCCAACGAGGCCGTGCTGTCCGGCGCGTCTGTGCCAGGCGGTCAGGCCGCCGGCCAGAAGCGCGGCGGAATCTGCAGGGCCGCGGGGCAGACTGCCGGCTGCCCGGCGACGAGGTGCGCCTCGGGCAGGACTTCGACCTGGGACTCTCGCTCATCGAGCTCGCTCCATGCCAGGTCGCGGGGCCCGGCATAGTACGCCCTGGGGCGGATGAGGCGGTTGTTTTTCTGCTGCTCCAGCATGTGGGCCGTCCAGCCGGCAATGCGGGCCACGGCAAACATGGGAATGAACAGGTCCACGGGGATGTCCAGGGCGTACAGCAGCGGCGCCGTGTAAAAGTCGACGTTGGTAAAGATGCGCCGCTCCTTGAAATACGGATGGGCCAGGACCCGCTGCTCCAGGCGCTCGGCGATGTCAAACCAGCGGGTGTTGCCCGTGCCCTGCGCCGCATCGTGGGCCAGGTCGTGGAGGACGACCGCCCGGGGATCTTCGGCCTTGTAGACGCGGTGCCCGAAGCCAAAGAGGCGTTCCTTGCGGGCCATCTTGTTCTCGAACCAGGCGTCGACGTTCTCGACGCTGCCGATCTCCAGGAGCTCTTCCATGGACGCCTGGCTGGCGCCGCCGTGCAAGGGGCCCTTCAGGGTTCCCAGGGCCGTGACGACGGCCGAGTAGACGTCGCCCAGCGTGCTGGCGGTGACCCGCGCCGAGAACGTGGAGGCGTTCATGCCGTGGTCGGCCAGCAGGACGAAATACTTTTCCAGGGCCGAGGCCGCCCGCGGGTCGGGCTCCTCGCCGGTCATCATGTAGAGAAAGTTGGCGGCGTGGGCCAGGTCGGCGCGGGGCTCGATGGGCGGCCGCCCACGGCGCAGCCGGTCGAAGGAGGCGACGATGGTCGGCAGCTTGGCCGTCAGGCTCACGGCGCGGCACAGCGACGAGCCCCCCGACTCCTCGTGGACGCACGCCCGGTCGAACATCGATAGGGTGGAGGCCACGGTGCGCAGCGCCTCCATGGGCGTGGCCTGCTCGGGCAGCGAGTGCATGATGCCCCACACCATCCGGGGCAGCGCCCGGTTGCTGCGCAGCCAGTCGGACAGCATGGCCAGCTCGTTGGTGGCCGGCAGGCGCTGATACCACAGCAGAAACGCTGTCTCTTCGTACGACGCCCTGGCGGCAATGTCGTTGATGTCATAGCCGCAATAGGACAACCGTCCTGCCTCGCCGTCGATGGCGCTCAGGTGGGTCTCGGTGAAAACGACTCCTTCCAGTCCTCGCTTGATCTCCACGTTGGGCTGATCCATTCGTAACTCCTTTGTAGGTCTTATAAGCCAAAGCTCGACAGAGCCTTCTGGGCAATGTATTCGCCGATGGCCAGCGATGCCGTGGCCGCCGGCGAGGGAGCGTTCAAGACGTGGATGGCGTGGGGCGCCTCCAGGAAACGGAAATCGTCCAGCAGGTTGCCCTTGTTGTCCATTGCCTGGGCGCGGATGCCCACGCCCCCGGGGGCCACGTCCTGGACGCGCACCTCGGGCACCAGCACCTGTAGGGCCTTGACAAAGGCGCGCTTGTTGTACGAGCGCCACATCTCGGCCAGGCCCATCTTCCAATACTTGGCCGCCATGGCCCAGAAGCCGGGAAAGGTCACCAGCCCGGCGACGTATTTCGGGCTGATGTCGCTCTTGGCATAGCCCTCCCGGGCAAAGGCCAGGACGGCGTTGGGGCCCGCTTCCACCGAGCCGTCGATCTTTTTCGTGAAGTGAACGCCCAGGAACGGAAACCGCGGGTCGGGCACGGGATAGACGAGGCCCCGCACCAGCCTGCTGCTCTCGGGCGCCAGCTTATAGTACTCGCCCCGGAAGCCCACGATGCGCACGCCCTCGGTGCTGCCCGTCATGCTTGCCACCAGGTCGCTCTGCAGCCCGGCACAGTTGATCAGCGCCCTGGCCTGCACCTCGCCCTGGTCCGTCTCGACGACCAGGCCGCCGTCGCGCTCCTGGATGCCCGTGACCTCGGTGTTAAAGCGGATGGTGGCCCCTGCCCCCTGGACCAATTCGGCGTACTTGGCCGTCACGGCGAGATAGTCCACGATGCCCGTGCGCGGCGACCAGAGGCCGGCCACGCCCCGGGCGTGGGGCTCATAGTCCTCGATCTCGCCGGCTGACAGCCGCACCAGGCCCGGCACGCCGTTGGCCACACCCCGCCGGTACAGCTCGTCCAGGCGAGGAACCTCTGCTTCGCTGGTGGCAACCACCACCTTGCCGCACAGCTCGTGGGGCAGGTCGTGCTCCTGGCAGAACTCGATCATGCACCGGGCGCCTTCCACGGCCATCTTGGCCTTCAGGCTGCCGGGCTTGTAATAGAGGCCGGCGTGGATCACGCCGCTGTTGTTTCCCGTCTGGTGGGCGGCGACGCGTCCCTCTTTTTCCAGGATGACGAGCTTGAGATCTGGCTGCAAGCGGGTCAGGGCCAGGGCCGAGGCCAGGCCCACGACGCCCGCGCCGACGATGGCGAGGTCGAATTTGGAATCGGTCACGACGCCTCCTCCTTACTGCCTGATTTTTCAAGGAATCATTTGGTATATTATAGAGGAAATGCAGCGCTGCATCTGTAGATTGTACCACAGTTCCGGCCGGGGGAGAAACCGGCCCGGCCCCCGTTCGCCTGCCCCTGCCCCGGGCATTGGGAATTTTGACACAACGCGGTCTAATGTTACAATAGCTATTGGTAGATCATTTGCCCCATCCGGGCGAAGTGGCTCGTGGAGCCTGGGAGGTGCTCGCTATGGTTGAAGGTGAAACGGCGGATCCGTCCGCCGTTGCGGTTTCTGAAGGCGAAAAGAAAAAGAAAGCCAGGCCGCGCGGCCAGGTGACCGTCTTTGGCACCTGGTGCAAGGGCTGCGGCATCTGCATCGAGTTCTGTCCCCAGGGCGTCCTCAAGGCCAACGGCCAGGGACGCCCCGTGGTGGCCCGGCCCGAGGCCTGCACCGCCTGTCATTGGTGCGACAGCCATTGCCCCGACATGGCCATCGTCGTTCGCCGCCTGGAGCCCGACGAGGTCGAAGAGCTGGAAGAGCTGGCCCGGTTGGCCGAAGAAGGCGCATTGCCGGCGGGAGGTGACCTGTGAGCGTCCAATTACTCCAGGGCAACAATGCCTGCGCTGCCGGCGCCCTGGCCGTCGGCTGCCGCTTCTTCGCGGGCTATCCCATCACCCCGTCGTCCGAGATAGCCGAGACGATGGCCCGGGAGCTGCCCCGGCTGGGCGGCAAGTTCATCCAGATGGAGGACGAGATCGCCAGCATCGCGGCGGTCATCGGCGCGTCGGTGGGCGGGCTCAAGGCCATGACCGCCACCAGCGGCCCCGGCTTCTCGCTGATGCAGGAGAACATCGGCTATGCCATCGTCGCCGAGGTGCCGTGCGTCATCGTCAACGTCATGCGCGCCGGTCCCAGCACCGGCCTGCCCACCAGCCCCTCCCAGGGCGACGTGATGCAGGCCCGCTGGGGCACCCACGGCGACCATCCCATCATCGCCCTGGCTCCCGCCTCGGTGCAGGAGGCCTTTGAGCTGACCGTCCGCGCCTTTAACCTGGCGGAAAAGTATCGCATTCCCACCCTGGTGCTCATGGACGAGGTGGTGGGCCACATGCGGGAAAAGGTCGTCCTGCCCGAGCTGCGGCCCCAGGACATTGTCAACCGCGAGATGCCCACCGTGCCGTCGGAATGGTACGAGCCCTTTGGCAACCCGCCCTCCGACGTGCCGCCCCTGGCCCCCTTTGGCGAGGGCTACCGTTACCACATCACCGGCTTGCTCCACGATGCGCGGGGGTTTCCCACCAACCGCCTGGACGAGATCCAGCCGTGGGTGGAGCGGATCTTTCGCAAGATCGACCGCAACCGCGACGACATCTGTACCTGGGAAGAGGATCGCACGGAAGACGCCCCCCGCATCCTGGTGGTCTCCTACGGCTCGACGGCCCGGGCCGCGAAGCAGGCCATCAAGGTGGCCCGCGCTCGTTACGGCCGCAAGGTGGCCCTCTTCCGCCCGATGACCTTGTGGCCCTTTCCCGAGGAGGCCCTGGAAAAGGCGGCCGAGAACGTCCAGCGCATCATCGTCGCCGAGATGAACCTGGGCCAGGTGGCCCTCGAGGTGGAGCGTATCGCCGGCCGCGCCAAGGTGGTGCGCGTCGGCCGGGCCGACGGCCAGATGGTCACGCCCGAGCAGATCCTCGACGCCATGCGCGCCCCCCAGGCCCAGGTAACGCCGCGGCCCGCCGCGGCCCGGCTTCAGCCCCAGCCGCAGGCGGCTCCCGCCGGGCGGGCGGGGACGGATCAAGGGACCGGTTAAAACCATGAAGCGACACGATCACGGAGCGTACGAATACCTGCGCCACAACAAAAAGTTCCCGCACCTGTGGTGCGCGGGCTGCGGCATCGGCATTGTCATGGGCAGCCTGCTGCGCGCGGTGCAAAAGCTGGAGCTGGAGCAGGACGACGTGGCCCTCGTCTCGGGCATTGGCTGCACGGGGCGCATGCCCGTCTACATGGATTTCAACACCATGCACACCACCCACGGCCGGGCCCTGGCCTTTGCCACGGGCCTGAAACTGGCCCGCCCGGAGATGGAGGTCATTGTCATCATGGGCGATGGCGATGCCCTGGCCATCGGCGGCAACCACTTTATCCACGCCGCGCGGCGCAACATCGACCTGACGGCCATCGTCGTCAACAACAACATCTATGGCATGACGGGCGGCCAGTCGTCGCCCACCACGCCCCTGGATGCTCGATCGGCCACGGCCCCCTACGGCCACATCGAGCCGCCCTTCCCCATCTGTGACCTGGCCATGGCCGCCGGCGCCTCTTTTGTCGCCCGCGGTACAGTCTATCACGTCACCGAGCTGGACCGGCTCATCGAGCGGGCCATCGAAAAGACGGGCTTTTCCCTGGTCGAGGCCGTCAGCTACTGCCACACCACCTTCGGCCGGGCCAACAACATGAAGTCGCCCGTGGCAATGATGCGCCAGTTGAAAGAGAACAGCATCACCCTCCAGGCGGCGCAAAAGCAGGACGGCGACGACGGCGACCCGGCCCGCATCGTCCGCGGCATCTTTCGCGACGAGGACCGGCCCGAGTTCACCGAGCTGTACGATCAGGTCATCGAGCTGGCCAACGGCCCGCTGCCGACGCGCAAGCGCAAGGTGCGCCGGGGCTGGAACTGAGCGAGATTGAGCGAGGGAGGCCACGTGGAGACACTGCGACGCGAAGCCAGGCGCGAGCTTACGGACCGCTACGAGATTGTGCTGGCGGGCGAGGGCGGGCAGGGCATGATCCTGGCGGGGGTCATCCTGGCCGAAGCGGCTGCCGTCTATGACGGGCTGAATGCCGTGCAGACCCAGAGCTATGGGCCCGAGGCGCGGGGCGGCGCGAGCCGCTCGGAAGTGGTCATCGCCCGGGGCGAGATCGACTATCCCAAGGTCATGGCCGCCGACTTTTTGCTGTGCATGAGCCAGGAAGCGTGCGACAAGTTCTACAGCCAGGTCAAGGAGGACGCCTGGATCGTCGTCGATTCCAGCAACGTCAGCCGCGTGCCCAGCCTGCGCGCCCTGGGCGTGCCCATTTCGGACGTGGCCGAAGCGGCCACCGGCCGGCGCATCACGGCCAGCATCGTCAGCCTGGGGCTCATCGGCGGCTTGACGGGGCTGGTCAGTCGCGAGGCCCTGGAAAAGGCGGTCGTGGACCGCGTTCCGGCCGGCAGCGAGGAGATGAACCTCCAGGCCCTGTCCGCCGGCTTTGCCCAGGCGGAGCGGCTCCTGGGGACGGCCGAGTAACGGCTCAGGAGCCGCCGGGGATCTCGAACTCCAGGCAGGCGCCGGCCTCGCGCACCGGGTGCGCGGTGTAGGCGCGCAGCCTGCGGGCATCCAGGTCGAACAGCGCCGTGCAAAAGGTGGCATTGTTGTCGGGCGCCGTCGCCGTGCGATAGATGGGGTAGGGCGCCCCGGCCTCGTCGCCCAGGATACGCAGTACTTCCGCCGCGTCGCGGGGCGGCTCTGCGGCCAGGATCGCCTGGCCCCGCGCCAGCCGCCCGGCGCTCGATTCGCTCACCCAGTCCTCTACCCGGCCCAGCTCCAGGTAGTGGTTGGTGTGCAAGTAACTCCCCTCGACCTCGTGCAGGGCATAGCTGCGCGGCGCGACCTCCACGTGCACCACGCGGCGCTCACGGACCGAGGCCAGGTTGTAGCCAAAGCCCGACGACCGGCCGGGCAGCGTCACCCGCCGCACGGCGTCGTCCAGCGATTCGGCCTCCAGCAGCGAGCGGGCGGCAAAGCAGCGCCCCAGGCCCGCCCCCACCTCCTTCGGAAAGAGGGCGTTGATGGCGAAACAGATGCCGGCCTCGTTAAAGCCAAAGGCGCTGCCGAACAGGGCGCCGGGATAGGACAGGACGGTAAAGGCCGGCCCGCCCGTGACCTGGCCGTGAACCAGGTACAGCCCCTCGCCAAAGAAGGGCATGCCGTCTTCGTTGTGGCCCAGCAGGGCGGCATCGGCGGTCAGCACGGCAACGTCGGTGCAGCGCCTGCCCTGGACCCCCGCCGCGGGCTGGAACTCGCCCCACAGGTTGCCCAGGAACACCTCCTCGAAGGGACGCCCCGCTCCCTCCGCCGTGCCCGCCACCTCCTCCACGTAGCCGGGGAAGTGGGCCTGGTGCAGCTCCAGAAAGTGGCCGTACTGGGCCCGGCCCTCGGCCGTCTCCAGGTAGGGCAGCAGGTCGTGCCGCAGCGGGCCAAACTGGTTCATGGTCCTCTCGATCTCGGCCGCAAAGCGCCGGCCGGTGGCGAGGCCCACCTCGTAATACGAACCGCGGACGTGGAATTCGGGCAGAGTCTTCATCGCTTTCCGTACCTTTCCTGCCCGGGATTATACCCGACCTGGCGCGGCCCGTCAAAGGGCAGCCAGGGCGCGCCGGGGCCGGAGCAGCCGCGTCTCACGCTTTGCCAGATCGTCCCTGACGTGCTAGAATGGGCCGGGTGAGAGATGATGGATAGCCACGAGCTGCAGGAGCGTGTCGTTGCCTGGCTGGCCGCGCAAGAGGTGCCCGCCTACCTGGTGGGCGGCTGCGTGCGCGACCGGGTCCTGGGCCGGCCGACCTACGACCTGGACGTGGCAGTGGCGGGCGATGGACTGCGCGTGGCCCGCCACCTGGCCAACTCCCTGGGCGGCGACTATTACGCCCTGGACGCGGAGCGGAGCACCGGCCGCGCCATCCTCTACCACGACGATGGCCGCCTGGTCGTGGACGTGGCCCGCTTCCGCGGCGAGCCGCCCCTGGCCCTGGAGGATGACCTGGCCGGGCGGGATTTCACCGTGAACGCCATGGCCATCGACGTGCGCGACCCGGGGACCATCGTCGACCAGCACGGCGGCCTGGCCGACCTGGGTGCCCGGGTGCTGAGGCCGGTCGGCGAGGACAGCATCCGCGACGATCCCGTCCG
>JAAYZQ010000062.1 GCA_012514775.1 Anaerolineaceae bacterium | reverse complement strand
GCCGAGGCTGTTGCCGCCATGATCAAGGAAAACCTGGGGGTAACCGTCGAGGTCCAGGACCTGGAGTACAGCATCTACATGGAGTCCATGTACAAGCAAAAGAGGGAGAAGGCCGGCGATTTCATCTTTGGCATCGTCCCCTACGAGTTCGACTTTGTGGATGGCAGCAACCTCTTGAGCGTCTGGGGCGGCTGCGAGACAGAGGGGGCGGATCTCTCCGCTATGCCCGGCCGCCACACCTGGTACAACCAGGACTATAACAAGCTGCTGTGCGACGCCGGGGTCATCTTTGGCGACGAGGAACAGCGCAACACGCTCTACCGCCAGGCGGAGCGCATGCTCATCGAGGACGTGGCCCTGGTGCCCGTCTATCACGCCATCTTTGTGGCCATGGTCAAGCCCGACATCCGGGGCCAGATGCTGGAGCCCGGGGAGGATGGCGTCGTGACCTGGATGCGCCACCGCTTCTCGTCGCGGGAGAGCCTGATCTATCGTTCGACCCAGCCGCGGGAATAGCCGTTCTCGCGGCGGACAGAGAGGAGCGGGGCAGCCGCGGGCCGCGGCTGCCCCGCCATCGCCCTCCCCCAACTCGATCCCACACCAGGAGGCTCGTATGTTTGTCAAGGAACTCGTCCCGGACCTCGTCCTGCACCGGGGAACAATCCACACCCTGGATGCCCGGCGCAACGTCGTGCCGGCCCTGGCCATCCAGGACGGCCGCGTGGTCGCCCTGGGCGGCGATGCCGAGATCCAGGCCCTGGCCGGGCCAGGCACCCGCCAGATCGATCTGCGGGGCCGGGCGGCCATCCCCGGCCTGTTCGACAGCCACAACCATCTCCTGGAGGTGGGCGCCAAGCTGAGCACCACTCGCCTGGACGAGTGCCGGTCGGTGGAAGAGATGGTCGAGCTGGTGCGGCAGCGCGCCCGGGAAACGCCGCCCGGGGAGTGGATCGTGGGCCAGGGGTGGAACGAGGGCTACTTTGTCGACGGGCGGCTGCCGACCCGCCACGATCTCGATCTGGCCACGGGCCAACACCCGGTCATCCTGATGCGTTTTTTCAACACCGACGTGGTGAACACCGTCGCCCTGAGGCTGGCGGGCATAGACCGGAACACGCCCGATCCGGAGGGCGGCCGCATCGAGCGCGACCCCGACGGCGAGCCCAACGGCCTGCTGCGGGCCAGCGCCAAGGCCGCGGCGCGGCGCCTGATGCCCCGGCCCGGCCTGGAAGAGATGCTGGCCTACCTGCGCCTGGCCTATGCCGAGGTGCACCGCTACGGCATCACCAGCGTCGTCGAGCCCGGCCTGCGCCCGGAAGAGATCCGCGCCTACCAGGCCTCCTACCACACCGGCGAGCTGACCCTCCGCGCCAACCTCATGCCCGCCTGGCACGGCTTTCACGACGACGAAGAGGAGGCCGAGCTGGACTGCCGGGCCCGGCAGCCGGGCATTTTCAGCGGGCTGGGCGACGAATGGCTGCGCATCGGCGCGCTGAAGATGGCCATTGATGGCGGCACCACACCCCACACGGCGTATATGTACGAGCCCTACGAGGGCGACAGCGAGCTCGTCGCCTTTAACCGCCTGCCCCTGGAAGCACTGCGCCGTTACCTGCGCACCGCCCAGGAGCTTGGCTGGGACGTGGGCATCCACTGCTGCGGCGATCACGCCCAGGATCTGGCCGTCGACGTCATGGCCGAGGTGGCGCGCGACATGCCGCGGCCCGACGCCCGCCATAGCATCATCCACGGCTACTTTCCCACGCCTCGCGCCCTGGAACAGATGGCCCGGCACCAGATCGCCGCGGTCCTGCAGCCCAGCTTTATCTACTGGGAGAGCGAGCTGCTATTCCGCGACGTGGGTGAGCGGCGGGCCCACGCCTACAAGCCGGCGCGCACATACCTGGACCGGGGCATCCCCGTCACCTCCAGCTCTGACGTCACCAGCACCGTTTCACCCAACCCATTCCTGGGCATCTATTCCCTCGTGACGCGCCAGAATCACCTGGGCCAGATCGTCGGCCCCCAGGAGGCCATCGGCCGCGACGAGGCATTGTGGGCCTACACGGCCGGAGGCACCTGGCTGACACGGGAAGAGGGGCTGAAGGGCACCCTGGAGATTGGCAAGTTGGGCGACGTGGCGATCCTCGACCGCGACTATTTCGCCGTGCCCGACCAGGAGATCAAGGACATCCAGGTGGACGCCACCATCGTCGGCGGCAAGGTGGTGTGGGAGCGCGGGGCGGACCAGGGGAGACGGGAGCAGGCGGGCTGACGCCCGGCCTGCCGGCCACCGGCGCGGAACAGGGACCTGGGCTGCCAGGCCTCCGTTCCGCGCCGGCAGGTTCTGCTTCAGGATAGGGCATTCTCCTGGCGGTAGACGAACCTGCCGTCCAGGAGGGTGGCCACCACTTCCGTTTCCAGGATCTCGTCGGGCGGGATCGCCAGGATGTCACGGGAGAGCACGGCCACGTCGGCCAGCTTGCCGGGCGAGAGGCTGCCCTTGATGGCCTCCTCGCCGCTGGCATAGGCCGCCCCGACCGTGTAGGCCCGGAGCGCTTCCTCGGCGCTCAGGCGCTCCCTGGGGATCCAGCCCTCGGGCCCCGGCGAGCCGTCGGCCCGGCGCCGGGTGACGGCGGCGTGGATCCCGGCAATGACGCTCAGGTCCTCCACCGGCGCGTCGGAGCCAAAGGCCAGCACCGCCCCGCTGTCCAGCACGCTGCGCCAGGCATAAGCGCCCGCGCAGCGGGCGCCCCACAAGGCATCGGCCAGCAGCATGTCCTGCGTGGCGTGGAGGGGCTGCATGGAAGCCACGATTCCCAGCCGGGCCAGGCGCGGCACGTCGTCGGGAGACAGGATCTGCGCGTGCTCGATGCGATGGCGCAGGTGTAGCCCCTCGCCGGCGCGGCGGCTGGCCTCCACCGCGTCCAGGACGTCGCGGTTGGCCCGGTCGCCGATGGCATGGACAAAGGCGGCCAGTCCGGCCCGGCTGGCCTGGCGCACCATCGCGGTCAGCGCCTCGCCATCGGCGATTACGATCCCCCGATCGCCGGGATGGCCCTCGTAGGGGGCCAGCATGGCGGCCGTGCGCGCCCCCAGGGCACCGTCGGCAAAGATCTTGACCCCGCCGATGCGCAGCCGCTCGTCGCCCAGGCCGCTGCGCAGCCCCAACTGCACGGCGGCCTCCAGGTTCTCCTCGGGAACCTGGATGAGGACGCGCATCTGCAGCTCGCCGCCCCCGTGGAGGTGTTGGAAGGCGCGCAAGGCGGCCGGCCCCTCCATGGTGTGGACGTTCACCAGTCCGTGGCGGTGGGCCGCGGCCGTGGCGGCCTGGATGGCCTCCGCCGCTTCGGCCAGGGTGGGCTCCTGGATCAAGCTCGACACCAGGTCCATGGCCGTGTCCTTCAGAATGCCCGTGGGCTCGCCGCCGTCGTCGCGCTCGATGGCACCGCCCGGCGGATCGGGCGTCGCGGCCGTGACGCCCGCCAGGGCCAGGGCCCGGCTGTTGGCCCAGCCGGCGTGGCCGCACTTGCGCCGCAGCCAGACGGGGTGATCGGGCGCCACGCGGTCCAGGTCGTGGCGCGTGGGAAAGCCCCCACCGCTCCACAGGGAATGATCCCAGCCGCGGCCCGTGAGCCACTGGCCGGCGGGGGTCACCTCGGCGCGGGTTGCCACGCGGCCCAGGGCCTCGTCCAGGGCCGGCACGCCTGCCAGGTCAATCTGGCGAAGGCTCAGGCCCCAGGACATAAAGTGCAGGTGGCTGTCGGTAAAGGCCGGCACCGCCGTGCGCCCCTCCAGGTTCACGGCCTGCCCATCCGGGCCCACGAGGGCCTGCATCTCGGCGTCGTCGCCCACCGCCACGATGCGGTTGCCGGCGATGGCCAGCGCTGTCGCCCGCGGGCGGGCGGGGTCCATGGTATGAATGTTGCCGTTGTAGAGAACAATCTTTGTCATCAGGCTTAATACTCCAGGACGTCTTCGCGTCCGACGCGCTTGCGGAAAACCCAATAGCTCCAGCCCTGGTAGATCAGGACGACGGGCAGGATGACGAGGGCCACGATGCTCATCACCTGCAGCGTGTAGGGGCTGGACGAGGCGTTATAGATCGTGAGGCTCCAGGCATCGTTCAGGCTGGAAACCATCACGCGCGGATAGAGGCCCATGGCCACGCCGGCGGCCGACAGGGCGATGCTCAGGGAGGTCATGGCAAAGGCCCAGCCGTGGGATCGCTGCCGGATAAACCAGCCCACGGCCAGGAGGGCCGCGCCGGCTCCCAGGGGCACGGGGCCGGGGTTGAGCCCCAGGCGGCTGAACATGTCGGTGGCCAGGTAGCCGCCCACCACAAAGATGGCGACCAGCACCACGGTGGGCAGCCACAGGCGCTCGGCCGCTTTCTGAGCGCGCTCCAGCATCTCGCCCCTGGTGCGCAGGTTCAAAAAGACGGCGCCGTGCAGGGTAAAGAGGGCCAGGAACGCCAGCCCGCCCGACAGGGCGTAGGGATTCAGCAGGTTCCAGAAGCCCCCCTGGTACTGCATGTCGGGGCCGATGGGCACGCCCCGCACAATGTTGGCAAAGGCAATGCCCCACAGCAGCGCCGGCACCAGGCCGCCGGCAAAGATGGACCAATCCCACAGGCTGCGCCACCGCGGATGGCGGTCCTTGCTCCGGAACTCGAAGGCGACCCCGCGAAAGATGAGCGACACCAGCAGGAGCAGCAGCGCGATGTGAAAGCCGCTAAAGAGGGTGGCGTACCAGTGGGGAAAGGCGGCAAACATCGAGGCGCCGGCCGTGACGAGCCACACCTCGTTGGCGTCCCAGAAGGGCCCGATGGTGTTGACGATGACCCGCCGGTCGGCGTCGTCCTTGCCCAGGAAGGGCAGGAGAACGCCGACGCCATAGTCAAAACCTTCCAACAGGAAATAGCCGGTAAACAGGAACATGAGCAGGACAAACCAGATGGTGTTCAGATCCATTTCTGCCTCCTATCGTGACCGCGGCCTCATGCCACCGCCAGCTCTCTGGTCTCTTCCTCTTCGGCTTGCATCCCGCGCCGGGCAAACTTGCTCAGCAGGTAGACGTCGGCCACGATGAGGCCGGTATAGACCAGCGCCAGGACGACGAGGGACGCGAAAATGGCGCCCACCGGGGCGGCGGTCGAAACCCCTTCCTCGGTGCGCATGAGGCCAAAGACGATCCAGGGCTGCCGGCCAACCTCGGTCAGGAGCCAGCCGCCCGTGTTGGCGAGGTAGGGGAGGGGAATGGCCAGGGGCAGGTAGCGCAGATACCAGGGCGCGCGGTCCAGCCGGTTGCGGAGCACGAGGTACAGGCCCAGGAGCGCCACGAGCGGCATGATGACGCCGGGGATGAACATGAAGCGAAAGGCCCAGTAGCTCACGGCCACGGGCGGCACGTAATCGCCCGGGCCGTACAGCTCCTCGTACTCGGCCTACAGGTCGTTGATGCCCTGGACCTCGCCCTCCAGGCTGTTGTAGGCCAGAATGGTCAACAGGTAGGGAATGTGGATGGCAAAGACGTCCTCTCGCTCTCGCTCGTTGCCAATGGTGAACAGCGAGAACGGAGCCGGATCTTCGCTCTCCCACAGCGCCTCGGCGGCAGCCATCTTCATGGGCTGGGTCTGGAACATCTTCTGGCCCTGCGTGTGGCCCACCAGCCCGACCATGATAGAGCCGATGAGGGTCCACACCAGGGCAATGTGGAACGAGCGGCGGAAGTGGTTGCCCCCTTCGCCCTCGGGCTCGCCGGAGCCGCGGAAGAGGTGGTAGGCGCTGATGCCCAACACGAAAAAGCCCGCCGTCGTCATCCCGGCGAAAAAGACGTGGGGGAACTGCACCCAGACGTGGGGGTTGGTCACCAGGGCGCCGACGTCGGTCATCTCGGCGCGCCCGTTGCGCAGGACATAGCCCACCGGCTCTTGCATGAACGAGTTGGCGATGAGGATCCACAGGGCCGAGATGTTGGCGCCGATGGCCACCAGCCAGATGGCCGCGGCGTGGATGGCCTTGGGCAGGACTTCCCAGCCAAAGATCCAGATGCCCAGGAACGTGGACTCCAGGAAAAAGGCCAGGAGCGCCTCTATGGCCAGGGGCACGCCAAAGATGTCGCCCACGAAGCGAGAGTACTCGGACCAGTTCATGCCGAACTGGAACTCCATCACGAGGCCCGTGACGACCCCCATCGCAAAGTTGATGACGAACAGCTTGCCCCAGAATTTCGTCATCCGCTTGTATTCCTCGTTGCCTGTGCGCACGTACATCGTCTCCATGATGGCCACGAGGATGGAAAGGCCGAGGGTCAGGGGAACAAAGAAAAAGTGATAGACGGTTGTGATGGCGAATTGCCATCGTGCCAGTCCAAGTGCGGTCATAACAGGACCTCCCCCACGAACGTACGTTTGTGAAGTGGAACACAACCAGGGTTAGGATACCACAACCTCCAGGCGGTGTCAAAACCTACCGCTGCCAATTTTGGGCTTGGCACGGTGCCGGCGTTCCGACGGCCAGTCCGGCTTTTGCCTGGACCTTGATTTTCCACGGCGCGGGAAGCGTGATATAATGGCCAGGTATGGCTTCCAAACGTGGCTCGACGGAAGAGAGTGAGTCGATCCGGGTAGGGCGGCCGGGCTGGCCTTCCATCGTCGCTCTGGCCCTGCTCCTGGCCCTTGCTTTTGCCCTGCGCTGGCGCTATGTGCACGAGATCAGCCTCTTTGTCGACGAGTTTGTCACCGCCTGGGCCGCCCAGAACGTGCTCCTGCGGGGCGCGCCCGTCTTTCCCTCGGGCAACATCTATCCCCACGGCTTGCTCTTTACCTACCTGGTGGCGCCATTTCTCCTGGGCGGCTTTGACGAGGTGATGGTGCGCATCCCCGGGGTCCTCGTCAGCCTGGCCGCCCTGCCGGTGGCCTACCTGGTTGGCCGGCGCATCCTCTCCGAGGAGGCGGGCCTGGTGGCGGCGGCGGCCATGGCCGTCGATCCCGATCTCGTCGTCTGGGGCGGGCGGGCACGCATGTACGGGCTGCTCCAGCTCCTGGTGCTCGTGGCCGTCTATTTCTATTTCCGGGGGCTGGCCGGCGGCAGCACGCGCGACGCCGCACGCCAGCGCGTCGTGGCCATGGGGGTCCTGGTGGCGGCCATCTTTACCCACGCGGAGGCCGCCTTCCTCTTGCCCGTCCTGGGTCTCGCCACCCTGGTGGCCCTGCCCTGGCGGCAACTGTTCCGGCGCGACGTCGTGCTGCCCTTTGTCCTCGGCGGGGCGGGGGCCGTCGCGTTCTTTCTCGTCGCCAAATACGGCCAGCCGGAACACCTGGAGACCATGGAACGGGAAGGGCGGGGCTACCTCGACCTGTCGGCCGACCTGTTAAGCGGTCCCCTGGCCTTTGGCCCGGCCATCACGGCGTCTCACCGCCTGGCCTTTGGCCTGCTGGCCCTGGTGGGCATCGCCCTCCTGTTTTACCCTCGCTTCCGGCGCCGCGGCGCCCTGACCTACCTGTACGTCGTCCTGTTGGGGCTGCTGGGCCTGCTGATGACCCTGGCGGGGGCCGCGTGGCAACGAGAACGCTATCTTTTCCTGGCCCTGCCCCTGCTTTTCCTCGTCGGCGGCCAGGTGCTGGCCCGGCTGGCCGGCCTGTTGCCCCTGCCGGCCCTTGCCCGCCGCTGGCTGCCCGCGGCCCTGGCCCTCCTCGTGGCCGCCTACGTCGGGCTGGCCGGGACGAGCAAGGCGTACGTGCAAGAGTGGGGCTACGACCAGGCATTTCGCCACCTGGAGGACAACTGGCAGCCGGAGGCCGGCGACCGGCTGGCAACCTCCATGAGCACCGCCGCCCTCCTCTACCTGGGCCACAACGATGCCTTTGCCATCCAGCACGGCTACGAGGAATACGTCGTGGAGCGGCCCGGCGACCACATGCCCATCGACCTGTGGACCGCGACGCCGGTGCTGACCACCACGGTCGCCTTCCTCGAGCTCCTGGAGGAGGCGCCGCGCCTGTGGTTCGTCACCGACGGCTGGCGCTTCCAGACCCGCTACGAGCCCGATCTCATCCTGAGCGTCGTGGAGCAGATGGACCTGGCCTGGAATGAGCGGGGGGTGCTCGTCTTTCGCGGCGAGGGCAGCGCCACGCCGCCCGAGCCCGCCTTCGAGCGAGGACGCCAGGTCGCCTTCGGGGGCGAGCTGGCCCTGACGGGTTTTGCCCTCTCAAAGACAACCCCCGCGCCGGGCGACGACCTGGAGGTGGTCCTGCACTGGCAGGCCCTGCCCGACGCCGGCCCAGCCTATACCGCCCTGCTGCACCTGGTGGCAGCCGACGGCAGCGGCCTGGCCGGCGTGGATGAGCCCGTCCTGCAGGCCCTCTACCAGCCGGACCTCTGGCCCCGGGATCGCAGCCTGCCCGACCGGCACCGGATCCAGATCCCGGCCTCGGTGCCGCCGGGGCGCTACCGCCTGGAGCTGGGGCTCTACAGGCCCGGCGAGGTAGAGTCGCCCCTCCTGGCCGATGGCCAGGATCGCGTTGCCCTGGCGGCCATCGACGTCGGCCCCACCGCTCCCGTGCCGCCGGCCCAGGCCCTGGAGGTTGATTTCAAGGGGGTCAGGCTGCTGGGCTATGACCTGGCCTGCGAGGGCGAGGCGCCGGGCTGCCGGCTGGCCCTCCACTGGCAGGCGGCAGAACCCCTGGACCGCGACTATACCGCCTTTGTGCACCTGGTGGACGGCCAGGGGAGCATCGTCGATCAGGACGACGCGCCGCCGGGCGGCCTCTTTTTGCCCACCACCGCCTGGCTGCCCGGGCAGACCGTCGTCAGCGAGCACGCGCTGGCGCTGCCGGCGGGCGCGCCGGCCGGGGACTATGGCCTCGTGGCCGGCCTGTACCACCTGCCCACGGACCAGAGGCTGCAAGCCACGGGCCCCGGCGGCCAGCCCCTGGGCGACGCCCTGCCCCTGGAGACGGTGCCCCTCCCCGGAGCGGCGCCGTGAGCGCGCCGGCCGGCTCGCAGGTCCAGGCGCCCAAAGGCCCGCGGGGGAGGATGAGCCGCCACACCTGGTGGCCCGGCCTGGTCCTGGCCCTGCTCATCGCGGCCTACGTGGCCTACTTCGGGGCCCTGACGGTCCAGAAGCACAATGCCTTCCAATCTACGGCCTTTGACCTGGGCAACGTCGACCAGGCGGTGTGGAACACGCGCCATGGCCGCCCCTTTGCCATGACCAACATCTATGGCCTGGACAACCGCCTGGGGACCCACGTCGAGCCCATCCTGCTGCCCGTGTCTCTCGTCTATTTCGTGTGGAGCGACCCGCGGGCACTGCTCCTCCTCCAGACACTGGTCATCGGCCTGGGCGCCTGGCCCCTCTACCTCCTGGCCCGGCGCCGGTGGACTCGGGAGGCGCCCGTTGGCACCGTCGCCGCCCTGGCCTTTGCCCTGATCTACCTGCTCTTTCCCGCCCTCCAGTCGGCCAACTATTTCGACTTTCACGCCGTGGCCCTGGCGCCCACCTTTTTCCTGTTCGCCCTCTATTTCCTGGAGACGGAGCGCTGGGGCGCCTTTGGCCTTTTTGCCCTGCTGACCATGAGCTGCAAGGAGGACGCGCCACTCCTGGTGCTCATGCTGGGGCTGTACGCCCTCGTCGTTCGCCGCCGGCCCTGGGTCGGTCTGGCGACGATGGCCGCCTCCCTGGCCTGGTTCGGGCTGGCCGTGGGCTGGATCATGCCCCACTTTGACACACGCGGCGTCTCGCCCCTGGCCAACCGCTACGCCTACCTGGGCGACGGTCCGCTGGAAATGGCACAGACGATGGTCACCCGTCCCGGCCTCGTCCTGGAGCGCCTGGCCACCGGCGAGAACCTGGCCTACCTGCGCGACCTCCTGCTGCCCACGGCCTTTCTCGCGCTCCTGGCGCCCCAGGTGTTGATGCTGGCCCTGCCCTCCCTGGCCGTCAACCTTTTGAGCACCGATGGCTTCATGCACCAGTTGGAGGGCTTTCACTATGGCGCTCCCCTGGCGCCCATCGTCGTCGCCGCGGCGGCCTATGGCGTGGGCTGGCTGTCGCGCAGGGTGGGCCACCTGCGCCGCGGCGGGGTGCTGCTGCCCGCCCTGACCCTGCTGGTGCTGGCCGCCAGCCTCGCATACCACGCCGGCCACGGCTACACGCCCCTGGCGGCCGGCTATCGCCACCTGTGGCCGGCGGTGACCGGCCATCACCGCCTGGGCGCCCGGATGGCCGGGGAGATCCCTGGCGCGGCGGCCGTGGCGGCCCTGCCCCGCCTCAACCCCCACGCCAGCCAGCGGCAGCGGCTCCTGGTCATCGACGCCATAGACGACGAGGGGATTCTCTCGCCCCTCCAGGACGCCGGCGGCACGTGGAGCGCGGATCTCGCCTGGCTGGACGTGACCGATGGCTGGCCCCTGCATCCCAACGACCTGCAGCGGGGGGTGCAAAACCTGCTGGCCGGCGGCTGGGGCGTGGAGCGCGCCGCCGACGGCTGGCTGCTGCTGCGCCGCGGCGGCGACCGGAAGGAATTGCCTGCCGCCTTTTACGACTATGCCCGCGCGCCCGATGCCCGGCCGCGGTTCCCCCTCCTGCTCCAGTTCTACCTGCCCGGCAAGGACCCGGATGCGGGCGCAAGGCCGGCCCTGGAATGCCTGGGCCTGGACGTAACGCACGATGCGCGCCAGGGCACCCAGAGCCTGTCCCTCTACTGGCGGGCCCTGCGCCCGCTGCCGGCCGGGCTGCGCCTCCGTCCCTTCTACTTTGACGACGCCACCGGCCACGTCGTGGAGGACACGAGCCTCAGGCCCATGATCGAGACCGTCTGGTACCCGCCCGAGAGCTGGCAGCCGGGCGAGGTCGTCGTCACCCGCACCCTGCCCTGGGACGTGGGGGACGACGTGGCGGTCGGACTGGGGGCCTTCCTGGGGGAGGACTGGACCACCGTCGACGACCGGCTCCGCCTGCGAGTCGAATCGTCGGCCGGCATCGTCCGCACCTTTGACGGCGACACCTGGGCGCGCCTGCTGGGCCTGGACGACGGCCGGCCCGTGGACGAGCCGCGCACCTTTGCCCCGCCCACGCCCGGCCAGCCCCTGCACGTCGATTTTGGCGGGCAAGTGCGACTCCTCGGCGCGGACGTGGTACGAGACCCGGAGGGTGCGCCGGATACCCTGCGCCTGATCTTTCACTGGCAGGCCCTGGCGCGCATGGACACCAGCTATGCCGTCTTTGCCCAGATCCTCGGCCCGGCGGGCGCCGTCCGGGCGCAGGCAGACCAGGTGCCGCGGGGCGGCGGCTATCCCACCACGTGGTGGCTGCCGGGCGAGATCGTCAGCGACGAGGTAACGCTGGCCTTGCCCCAGGGGTTCGACGCCGGCCAGTTCCGGCTCATCGCCGGACTGTACGACCCGGCAACGGCCGAGCGGCTGCCCGTCGACGGCACGGGACGGGATTTTGTCGAGGTGTCGCTGGCTGCGCCGTAGGAGGAGGTCTCGGCGGCGCCTGCCGGCGCGCTACGTCGGGGCCCGAGACCCGGCGGCCGCCAGGCGGCCGGGCAGCAGCCGAGTGGCGACCACCGCCACGGAGGCGGCGATGAGGACCACCAGCACGTTGTGTTGAAAGCCGGCGGCCATCCCCGCGGCCTCCATCGACAGGATGAGGCCAAAGACCGTGGTGCCCAGGGAGCCGCTGACAAAACGCCCCATGTGAAAGATGCCCGTCGCGACCCCCATCTGCGCCTGGGGCACGATGCCCGTCACGGCCAATGTCACAGGCGACTGGGTCAAGCCCATCCCGCCGCCGATGACCAGGAGCGCGGCCGTCAGCCCGTACCAGGTGAGCATCCCTCCCGCGGGCCCCTGGGCCAGGAGCACTAGTGCGCCCAGAAGGACGACGGCCATGCCCAGGGTGCAGGTGCGACGGCTGCCCCAGGCGTCGGCCAGGCGCCCGGCAAAGGGGGCCACCACCGACATGATGAGGGGCAGGGGCAGCACCAGCAGGCCGGCGAGCTGGCTGCTGCGGCCCTGGACCTGGATAAGATAGATGGGCAGGGCCAGCAGCAGGCCAAAGAGGCAAAAGTTCTGGGCGGCAATGACCACCATGGCCGCCGTGTACTGCCGCTTGCGAAAGAGCTCCAGTTCCACAAAGGGCACGGCAGCCCGCCGCTCCACGACGACGAAACTGCCCAGGGCCAAAAGGGTGCCGGCCCACAGAGCCAGGCTCGCGGGCGCGGTCCAGCCCCAGCGCGCGCTCTGGGTCAGGGCCAGCATCAGGCCCGTGGCCGAGGCGGTGAGGGCCGCCGCTCCGGCAAAGTCAAAGGGCCGGCGCTCGCGGCTGAGGTCGGCGGGCACCAGCCACCACACGGCGGCAATGTTCACCAGGCACAGGGGCACGCTGGACATGAAAGCGACCCGCCAGCCCAGGTGATCGATGAGAAAGCCGCTGAGGGGCGGCCCGAGCGCGTGGGCCGAAGCGTTGGCCAGGGCCCAGAAGCCCATGGCCCGGCCCCGCTCGCCGGGAGGAAAGGTGAAGGCGATGATGGCCATGATCGAGGGCAGCGTGGGGGCGATGCCGATGCCCAACAGGGCCCGGGCGCCCAGGAGAGAAGCAAAGGTCGGCGCCAGGCCGCTGGCCACGGCCGCCAGGGTAAAGAGCACCATCCCCCACAGGTAGACCCGCCGCTGGCCGTAAAGGTCGCCCAGGTAGCCGCCCACGGGCATCAGCACGGCCAGGATCAGGACAAAGACCGTGACCACCCACATGGCACTGCTGAGGGGGACGTCAAACTCGGCCATGATCGAGGGTACGGCCACGTTGGTCAGGCTGTTGCCCAACGTGCCGACAAAGGTACCGATGAGGATGGCGGTCAGGGTGACCCACCGAGAGGCTGGCGCTGTGATGATCCGGCTCCTCATCCAGGAATGGACGGCTCGAAACTCCCTTGCCCGATAACCGCATCGCGCCCGGCCTGTGCGAAGCCGGGCCTGCCCGCATTATACGTGAAGAGGCCGCGCCTGTCAAAGGAGCGCGGGCCGGTCAGGGGCGAGCCCTTGCCCCTACGGGTATGGAACCGTCGTGGCGCCCGCCCGGTCAGGGCTCCAGCCACTTGTACATGACGTGGGCGTCTACCAGGCCGAGGGCCCGGTGGTTGAACGCCCGGGGCAGGGTGCCGACGACGTCGTAGCCCAGGCTCTGCCACAAGCGCACGGCGACCTCGTTGGTGGCGACCACCAAATTGAACTGCATCGCCTTGAAGCCCAGGCGCACGGCCTCGACCTGGGAATGAAGGCACATGGCCGTGGCAATGCCCCGGCCCCGCGCCCAGGCGGGCACCATGTAGCCGCAGTTGCAGACGTGGGCGCCGAGGGCCGGCTGGTTCGCCTTCACGTAGTAGGTGCCGGCGATCTGGCCGTCCAGCTCGCAGACGTAGGTGGCCGCCGGCCTGTGCACCCAGATCTCCAGGGCCTCTTCGCGGCCGGTTTCGGGGTCAAAGGCGTAGGTATCGCCCCGGGAGACAATCTCGTGAAAGATGGCCCAGATGGCCTCATGGTCCTCAGGGGTTGCAGCACGGATCTCCATTGCCATCTCCTCATGCGTCATTGTTTGCCTTATCCCGCTCGGGCCGGCGGAAGCGGCCGCGGAACTCGGACGCCGGGTAACGTCCCTCGTTGACCTCGAGCTTGGCCATCACCGCGCTGCTAACGTCCAGGTCCAGGGCGTTGCTGAGGCTCAGGCAGTAGATCAGGACGTCGGCCAGCTCTTCGGCCACGCCATCGTCGCCGGGGGCCGCGGCCCACGCCTGCTCGTTCGTCAGCCACTGAAAGCGCTCCATGAGCTCGGCCGCCTCGATGGCAATGGACATGGCCAGGTTCTTGGGGCTGTGAAAGGGACGCCATTCGCGGGCGTCGACAAAGCGCGCCACCGCCTCGCGCAGCATTCCCACCGTCGTCCTCTCATCCGTCGTCATGGGCGACCTCCTTATCGCCGTCAACTGCCGCGGGGCCTGTCGGGTTAGCGGCCGGTTCCGTCGAGGGATGGGTCCCGCAGGTGTATCGGCTCCAGGTGAACAAAGGCCTGGTCCACCTCCTCCAACGCCTCGACGGCGGCGATTACCCTGGTGCTAACGTCGTGGGCGTCGGAGAGCGACATCTCGCCCGGCACGTCCACGTGCAGATCGACGCGCACGCGCGGCCCCACATAGTCGGCAACCACGCGGTGCACATCTGCCACGCCTTCGACATCCAGTGCGGCGGCGTGTACCCGGGCCAGGAGGTCTTCACCGGGTGCCCGGCCCACCAGGTAACCCAGGTTCTCGAACAGGATGGCCACCGCGTTGCGAAAGATCCAGATGGAGACGAGGAGCGCGGCCACGGGATCGGCCAGGGGGTGCAGCCAGGTCGCCAGCACCACGCCCACGAGGGCCGTGCCCGACGAGACGACATCGGCCAGGTTGTCCCGGGCCGCAGCGGCAATGGCCGGGCTGTGGGCCCGTTGTGCCAGGCGACGGACGACGGCATACATGACGAGCTTGACCAGGGCGCTGCCGACCAGCACGGCCACGGGCAAGGCCGACAGGAATTCGGGCTCGGGAGCGGCGTCCAGTTGAGACACGGCCCGCTTGATGACCTCCCAGCCGGCCAGCCCCATCATCAAGGCGGTGACGATGCTCACCAGGGGCTCGATGCGCGCGTGGCCCTGGGGATGGTCCTCGTCGGCCGGCTGTTGGCTGCGCCACAGCCCCCACGCCATAAAGAGGGTGTAGACCAGGTCGGTCACCGAGTCGACGGCCGTGGCCAGGACTGCTGTGCTGCCCGTGATCCAGGCCGTGCCCGCCTTGGCTACGGCCAGGAGCGTGTTGCCCGCCAGGGCAATCCAGATGGAGCGCAGGTAGAGGCGGTACAGCCCACGGTCGATCTCGGGATCCCGTACGCGCTCGACATAGTCGAGTTTCTGATCGGTCATGGGTTGCCGCCGGGCTCTCGATCCCAGAGGGAAGGCTCCCAGAGGGGAAGCTGGTGAGGGGGACGCACCCCATCGAGAAGCAGAAAGGGCGCGGCACGGGCCGTCATGGCACCGGCCCGGCCAAGGTCGGCCACCTCGCGGATCTTGTCCTGGCGGCGCCAGCGCAGCAGCCGCTCCACCGAGCGGGGCCCCAAGCCCGGCACGCGCAGCAGCTCCTCCCGCGACGCGCGATTGACCTCCACGGGGAACAGCTCGGGATGGGCCCGGGCCCACATCATCTTCGGATCGGCCCGGCGGGGTAGGAACCCCTCGCTGTCAAAGATCAGGTCCTCGAAGCGAAACCTGTAGAAGCGCATCAGCCAGTCGGCCTGGTAAAGTCGGTGCTCGCGCCAGGCAGGCGTCGGCTCCAGGCCTTCCAGGGGGGTGCCTCTCACCGGCTGGAAGGCGGAAAAGTAGGCGCGCTTGAGGCCCAGCTCGCCATAGAGCCGGGCCGTGGTGTCCAGGATCTCGCGGTCGGGCTCGCCGGCAGCGCCGACGACGAATTGCGTCGTCTGCCCGGCGGGCGCCAGGCGGCCGCCGCTGGCGTCTATCAGGCGCCGGGCGATGCGCATGGGCTCGGCCAGCTCCTCGAAAAAGCTCTTGCGCGGGGCAATGACCTTCAGGCGTTCGGCGTTGGGCGCCTCCAGGTTCACCGACACGCGCTGGGCAAGCTGCAGCACGCGCTCGATGTGCGCCTCGGAGGCCCCGGGCAACATTTTCATGTGCACGTAGCCGGTGAACTGGTAACGGCGGCGTACCAGCTCCACGCAGGCGATCATGCGGTCCATGGTGGCCGCCGGCCCGGTGCTCACGCCCGAGCTGAGAAAGAGGCCGTCCACCAGGTCGGCCCGGTGAAGCCGGTCAAAGGCGGCGGCCAGCTCGTCGGGCGTAAAGCTGGCGCGGGGCACGTCGTGGCTGGCGCGGATGCCGCAGTAGCGGCAATTTTTGTCGCAGACGTTGGTCATGAGGACCTTGAGGACCCGCACCCGGCGACCGTCGGGCAGGGCCGCGGGATAGATCCAGCGGCCGATGTCGTCGCGCTTGCGGGCCGCGGCACCACAAGCGTTGCACAGGTCATATCGCGCCGATTCACCCAGGGTCTCGATCTTTTGCACCAGGTCCATGGCCCTGACAGCCTCCCCGCCCGTATTATAGCACACGTGTTCCGGCTGTCAATCTGCGGTCCCCTCGGCAGCCGGAATCCCTGGCCTGCGGCATGCGTCGGCCTGGCGCCGCGCTCACTTGCACCGCCGGGCAGCCTGTGGTATATTGGGCCGTGCAATGGAG
The DNA here is from genome assembly GCA_012514775.1 of Anaerolineaceae bacterium. The sequence continues at coordinate 19,622 of JAAYZQ010000062.1, read as the reverse complement.
GCAACGAGCAATGCTCTATCGTGATCGCGCCAGCGTGGTGGCTACGCTGGTGGTCCTGGGCCTGATCCTGGCGGCGTTCCTGGAACTCCCGCCCTGGAGCCACGACCTGACGGTCCTGGGCTCGCCGCTGCGGATCAACGTCTCCCAGACGGCCCTTATGGCGGCGCTCCTGGTGGGGATCACCTGCGCCGGAACCGACGCCATCGTGCGCTCGCACCCCACGGCGCAGCGTATCGAGGCCCGCTTCAGCTTTGTCACATGGACGTTGCCCGCCCTGACGGTGCTGCTGGCGACCATCCTGCTGCCGCAGGCGCCCACCCGCCTCTACCAGTTGGTGGGCTATATCCTCACCGGATTGATCCTGATCCTCGTCATCAGCGCCGAGTACTATACCGTCGACCATGCCAGCCCGCGCTATCTTGCCGCCCGCCTGAGCCTCAACGGTTGGGCCTACTTCCTGGCCATCGTCCTCTTTACCCTGATCTATTCGGCGAAAGCCCGCAGCCTCGTCTCGGCCACGGGAGTGTCCCTGGTCAGCGCGCTCCTCGCCCTGGAGTTCCTGCGCAGCGCGGGCCGGGGCTTTGGCCGGACGGCGCTCTATGCCGCCATCGCCGGCCTGTCGACGGGCGAGATCATCTGGGCCATGAACTACTGGCGCATCTCGGGCATCACCGGCGGGCTGATCCTGCTCCTCGGCTTTTACGTCGCCACCGGGCTGGCCAACCAGCAGCTCCAGGGGCGCCTGACCCGCCGGCTGTTGATCGAGTATGCCGTGGTTGCCATGCTCGGGCTGGCCATCCTTCTGCGGTTCGGCCCCTAGCCCCTGGTATTGTAATCTTGGACACATGCGATCTCGTACTTGACAATTCAGAGCACTTGATCTAGAATGGCGCGCAGTCTATGAAAGGAGGCAACTGGATGCGCTACATGCAGCAAACCATCTATCGTGCCGAGTTCACCAGCATCGGTGCTGCTGTTTCTCGTAGTGCGCCCACACGCCTCTAGTTATCGTTAAGTAAAAGGCCGTGGGAGCACTGGATCCCACGGCCTTTTTAGTTTCCGGGGCGCGCGTCGCCCGAGAGCCGTGGGAAGAGGATCCCACGGCTTTTTTGTTGGTCCGCCAATTCTGGAGAAGGACCTGGAGCGGGGCAACACAACCTTGACAAACACGAGGAGCCTGGAAAGCTGATGATCGTTCGTGCGACACGCCGCTACCTACAACAACTGGCGAGCTTTAGCCGCAACGCGCGGCTCTTTCTGCTCAGCACGGTCATCACGGGGTTCGGCTATAGCATCTACATGCTCATCTTTAACCTGTTCGTGGATAGCCAGGGCTACTCGCGCCAATTCCTGGGCGAGCTGCAGTCGATGCCGAACCTCATCGCCCTGCTGAGCGCCTTGCCCGCCGGAGTGCTGGTGGACCAGATCGGGCGCAAGCGGGCCATGAACCTGGCCAACCTCGGGCGGCTGGTCGCCTATCTCGGCATCGTATTCTCGCCGGGGCCCTGGTCACTGCGGATCTCGATGGTCGTCTTTGGTGTGGCGCAGTCGCTGTGGATGGTGAGCGCCGCGCCGTTCATGATGGAGAACTCGAGGGAGGAGGAGCGCAACACGCTGTTCAGCGCCAACTTTGGGTTGCAAACCCTGGTGGGGTTCTTCGGAACGCTGTTGGGCGGCTACCTGCCCACGGTTTTCGGGAACGCCATGGGGGCCGGCGTGGAGAGCCCGCAGGCCTACGCGGCCACGATGTTTACCATCGTGCTCCTGGCACTGCTGGCCGTGGTGCCGGTGCTCATGATCGAGGAAGGGGCACGTCCCGAGGGAGCCCGGGTGCGCTCGTTTTTGCCGTGGCGCAACCTATCCAGCCCGCGCCTGGCGATGCGCATCTTTGTGCCCAACATCATCATCTCCATGGGGGCCGCCATCCTCATCCCGTATATGAACCTGTTCTTCAAGGAGACGTTTGCCATCTCGGACAGGCTCCTGGGCACGCTCTTTGCCGTATCGTCGGTGGTAACGGGCGTGGCGACGCTGGCCTCGCCGCTGCTGGCCGACCGCTGGGGACGCATCCGGGCACTGGTGCTGACACAACTGGTATCGATCCCCTTCCTGCTGCTCATCGGTTTCTCGGGGATCTTCTGGCTATCGGGCCTGGCCTTCTGGGTTCGAGCTGCGCTGATGAACATGGGCAACCCGCTGTACAGCGCCTTTGCCATGGAACAGGTGGCCGAAGGGGAGCGGGCAACCATCAGCGGGCTGATGGGCATGAGCTGGAACATCGGCTGGACCATCGGGCCCTTTGTGAGTGGCTTCATGCAAGCCCATCCGGACATCGGCTTCCAGCCGATCTTTGTCATCACCTGCACGCTGTACATCGTGGCTTCGGTCCTGGAAAAGCGCTATTTTCAGAGGACGGACGATCGGCAGCGGCGCGCAGCTTTGCTCAGAGAGCAGGGCGTTTTGGATCTAACACAAGGAGCAGGACAATGAGCGTAACAACAACCCGAGGCGTTGCAAGACAAGCGAACCGGCCTACACAGTGGAAGTCAATCAAGGAGGGAAACATGCCAGCGAACGTAATCGTACGCAACTACCAGCCTGAGGATCTGCCGGCGCTGGTGGCAATGATCAACGAGGCAAATGAATACGATCAACTCGAGCGGGCCGTGACCCTGGAGGGGATGCAGCACGAGATGACGTGGCCGAACTACCATCCCGAAACCGACTGCTTCCTTGCCTGGAAGAACGGCCGCCTGGTGGCCTATGCCGACTTCTTGATGCGAGCCGGCGAGGAGAACGCTCCTACTCTCTTTTACACCTGGGGAATGGTCCACCCTCGCTGGCGCCGCCTGGGCATCGGCCGGCACCTGATGGAGACCCTATACCACCGGGCCACGCAACGGCTGCAGGGGCTGGGCGACAAGCCGGCATACTTGCAGGGCAGCGGCCGCGATATCGAAGAAGACCGGCGGGCCCTGTTCGAGGGCTTTGGCATGCACCGGGTGCGCTACTTCTTTGACATGGCGCGGCCCATCAACAACGGCTTGCCCCCGGCAGAGACGCCGTCCGGCTTTCGCCTGCGCACCTTTGACCCGAGCCGCGACATGGAGGCCGTCTACCGCGTGGACGTGGACTCGTTCCGCGACCACTGGGGCTGGACCGCCTTTTCTTACGAGGAGTACGAGCACTGGGTCTACCAGCCCCACTTCCGGCCCGAGCTGTGGCTCATCGCCGAGGAGGAGGCCACGGGCAAGATGGCGGGCATCTGCCTGAACAAGATCGATCCGGACTGGATCGCCGAGACGGGTCGGCAGGAGGGCGTGGTCAGCATCCTGGGCGTGCTGCGCGAGTACCGCCGGCTCGGGCTGGGGACGGCCCTGCTGGCGCACAGCCTGCGGACGCTCCGGGAGGCGGGCATGGAATTTGCTCACCTGGGCGCCGACGCCGAGAACCTGACAGGCGCGGTGCGCATCTACGAGCGGATGGGCTTCCAGGTCCGCAAGACCACGGCGGTCTATCGCCGCGCACTGCACAACGGCAACCTAGCCGGCTAAACGAGACTGAACAACGACGACGAGGCACCAGCCTGTGCCACAGAAAGGAGGGTTTCCTTGATGGTTGAGATAGAGGAAAGCGATGTGTCAGACGTGGGCAAAAACATCGAGCGAAATACGGATCGCCTGTCGCCGGGCCACGCCCATCGGGCAGGGCCGCCGACCGGGAAGGCAGGCCGGCGAGGACCGAGCCTGACCGTCATCCCGGCCCCGGACCCCCGGGGCAGCACCCGGCGAGGGCCAGGTACTTGACCATTTTGAAGGAGATTCCAACGGTGACGAGTGACGACTCTTACCTGGACAAATACGAACGCTACGAAGATCTTTACGACCCGACCCCGGGCCTACCCGCGGGACGGAACGGAAAGCGAAAGGGGAACCACAAACCCAAAAAGGCCGAGGGGCAAATCCTGGCCGAGCTGACGGATGACCTGTCGGACGTGGAGCTGGGCTTCGAGACCACCTACACGCCGTCGCGCTACGAGAGCGGCTGGCTGCTGTCGTCGCTGCACGCTTTTTACAACGAAGGGCTCATCACCGACGTCCTGTCGGCGATCAAGGGCGGCAAGGAAGCCAGCGTCTATCTCTGCCAGGCGCATCCCGCCACCGGCCTGGAGCTGGTGGCGGCCAAGGTCTACAGGCCGCGCATGTTCCGCAACCTGCGGAACGACGCCATGTACCGCCACGGCCGGGAGATCCTGGTCGGCAGCGGCAAGCCGGCGGGCCGCGACTCGGGCTATATCGAGCGCGCCATCCGCAGCAAGTCGGCCTTTGGGCAGCAGGCCGCCCACACGTCGTGGCTGCTGTACGAGTTCACGGCCATGGAACGGCTGTACGAGGCCGGCGCCGCCGTGCCGCGGCCCATCCATGCCAGCGACAATGCCATCCTGATGAGCTACCACGGCGACCGGGCCATGGCCGCGCCGACGCTGAACAGCGTGGAGCTGGAGGCCGAGGAAGCGCAGGAGCTGTTCCGCGAGGTGTTGCGCAACGTGGATCTCATGCTGCATCACGACCTGATCCACGGCGACCTCTCGGCCTACAACGTGCTCTACTGGGAGGGCGCAATCACCATCATCGACTTTCCGCAGGTGGTCAACCTGCACAGCAATCCCAGGGCCCGCATGATCCTGGAGCGTGACATCTTGCGTACGTGCGAGTACTTTGCGGCCCAGGGCGTGGACTGCGATCCGGAGGCCATCGCCAGAGATCTGTGGCGCCGTCACGTGGCCGAGATCGACCCGGAGGACGCGGCCGCCGACCAATCGCGGTTGGAAATGGAACTGGCTCTGCAAGAGTCCTGAACGCAACGAAAGAGGCAACCGAGATGTTAGTACGAGAGCAGACAAGAATTACGAATCCGGTGACCCGGGACGCCGAGACGGGGCGTCCCCCGACGGCCACGCCGTCGGTGCCCGGCCTGGTCTTTCGCGGATTCCGCGGCGAGGTGGACTACCCGTCGATGCTGGCTGTCATCGAGGGGTCCAAGGAAGCCGACAGGGTGGAGCGCACCGACACCCTCGAAGACATCGCCCGCAACTACCGCCACCTGTACAACTGCGATCCCTACCGCGATATGATCTTTGCCGAGGTCAAGGGGCAGGTCGTGGGCTACGGGCGGGTCTTCTGGGATCAGGAAGCCAGCGGCCTGCGGCGCTACCCGCACTTTGTCTTCCTCCTGCCCGAGTGGCGGGGCAAAGGCATCCGGCGCGCCATGCTGCACCGCAACGAAGAGCGCCTGCGCCAGATCGCCGCGGAGCATCCCGACGACGGGCCGCGCTTCCTGGACGCCTGGGCCGAAGACGGCGAGGTCCACTGGGAACGGCTCCTCGGCGAGGAAGGCTACGAGGTGGTCCGCTACGGTTTTGAGATGGTGCGCCCGGACCTGGAGAACATCCCGGATCTGCCCCTGCCCCCCGGCCTGGAAGTTCGGCCGGTGCAGCCCGAGCAGATCCCCCAGATCTGGGATGCGTCCAAGGAGGCCTTTCGCGACCACTGGGGCTTCAGTGAACACGAGTGGGAGCAAGAGCTGGAAAGCTGGCGGGAAGCGCCGACCTTTATGCCCGAGCTGTGGCAGGTGGCCTGGGACGGCGACGAGGTGGCCGGCATGGTGCAGAACTTTATCGACCACGCGCAGAACAAGGAGTACGGCCGGCTGCGGGGCTACACCGAGGGCATCAGCGTGCGCCGCCCCTGGCGCCGCCAGGGCCTGGCCAAGGCCCTAATCGCCCGCAGCTTTCGCCTGCTCAAGGACCTGGGCATGACCGAGGCGGCCCTGGGCGTCGACGCCCAGAATCCCAACGGCGCCCTGCAGCTCTACAAGAGCATGGGGTTCCAGGTAGTCAAGCGCATGACCACCTACCGCAAGGAAATGTAGGTGGCAAAGCCCCCCTGCCGCCGATGGCGGCAGGGGGGCCAGTTCCGTTCCCCGCTCACAACCCCGCACTGCCCAATTGCACAAAGCTACACGATCCGCAAAGGTCGTGGCTTGCTTTCTGCGGCAACATGGTGTATACTGGTGGCCGGTTCCGTTCTTCCCGCGTTTGCCCGGCTGACGTCCTCTGATATGGAGACGGACATCATGACCTCAGAAGTGCGCAGCCGCGACTCGTTGCTGCGCGAACTAGACGAACTCCGATCACAGCTCACTGGCCTTCAGGTGGCGGAAGCCTTGAGATCCAGTACCGAGGCTCAGAACGAGCGACAGGCCCAGAGCCTGGCAGCGGTCAGCCGCCTGGCCATCGATCTGGCCGCCGCTCCGCCGGAGGCCGACCTGCTGTCGCTCATCGCCGAAAGCCTGCGCGGCCTGACGGGCGCCATGGCCGTCAGCATCTCGCTGTACGACCAGGATAGCCAGGATCTGGTCCTGACGACGGTTGTCCCTGCCCGGCCATACCTCACCCGTCTGGCCTCGCTGCTCCGCCGCAAGCCGCTGGGCATGCGCTTTCGCGTGAGCCGCGAGCTGTATCAGGAAATGCTCGACACCGTGTTGCGCTTTGAGAAAACTCTTACGGCGACCACCTTTGGCGCCATACCCGGGCCCGTGAGCGCCGCGGTGCAGCAAGCCTTCGGGATCGACTATTTTGCCGGACTGGCCTTCTGCCACGGTGGAGAGCTGCTGGGTTCGTCCGTCCTGGTCATGCCGCGGGGTGTCCAGATCCCGCCCGATGACGTCCTCAAGCTGTTTGCGCACCTGGCCGCCGTGTCGCTTCGCAAAAAGCGGGCCGAAGACGCCTTTCAGCGGCGCAACCTGGACCTGGAGCGCCTCAACGCCGCGGGCCAGGCCCTCAATGCCTCCCTCGACCTCGACCAGGTGCTCGTCACGGTCGTCAGACAGATCCGCGAGCTGCTGAACGTGCAGGCCTGTTCCGTGTGGCTGCTGGACGACGACAGCAGAGATCTCGTCTGCCGCCGCGCCGCAGGCGCCCACGCAGCCAAGGTGCGCGGCTGGCGGTTGAGCCCGGGCCAGGGCCTGGCGGGCTCGGTGGCCCAGAACGGCAAGAGCCTCCTCGTGACCGATACACAGTGCGATCCCCGCCACTATCCTGGCATAGACGAGGAGACAGGCCTCCAGATGCGCTCCATCCTGAGCGTGCCGCTTCGCATCAAGGGCAAGATGGTCGGCGTCATCCAGGCGCTGGATTCGCGGCCCGGCCGCCTGGGAACGGGCGCCGTGCCCATGGTCGAGTCGCTGGCGTCGTCGGCAGCCATTGCCCTTGAGAATGCTCAGCTTTACGAGAACCTGCAGGAGCGTCTGCGCGAGTTGAGCCAGGCGCAAACCCAGCTCGTGCAGACGGCCAAGATGGCGGCCGTGGGCGATCTGGCCGCTGGTGTGGCCCATGAGCTGAACACTCCCCTGACTTCGATCCTGGGCTACACCGAAATGCTCCTGGAACAAACTCCTTCCGATGCCCGGGCGCGACGCAGGCTGGAGGCCATCTGCCGCCAGGCGGCCAAGGCCCGAGACATTGTCCGGAGCTTGCTCGACTTTGCGGAGCCGCACGACTATATCATCGACCGGGTCGACCTCAACGCTCTGCTCCAGCAGTCGCTGCTTCTTCTTCGCCAGCGCCTGGAGAACAAGGGCATCATCATCCTGGAGCAGTACGAGCCCGACCTGCCCTGCCCGGCGATGGACGCCAGCCGGATGAAGCAGGTCTTTCTCAACCTGTGCATCAATGCCCTCCAGGCCATGCCCCATGGAGGTACGCTGACAGTGCGCAGCGAGCGCAGTGGCGACGGCGTGGCAGCGTCCTTCATCGACACCGGGGAGGGGATTCCGGCAGAGAACCTGACGCGCGTCTTTGAGCCCTTTTTCACGACCCGGGCCGTGGACGAAGGGACGGGGCTCGGCCTGTCGGTCAGCCTGGGGATCGTGCAAGCCCACGGCGGCCGCATCGAGGTGCAAAGCAAGGTGGGCGCGGGCAGCACCTTTGTCGTCTGGCTGCCGCTAGAGCCCCCGCCGCAAGAAGAGCCGGGGCTGAAGGCTCCTACGAAGCAGAGCCGGACAGCGGAGGACAAGACAACCGCTGGCGAAGGATCTCGTAAAGCAGGGCGGCCGTGGCGGCCGAAACGTTGAGCGACGTGGCCCGGCCGGCCATGGGCAAGCGCACGTCGACGTCGGCCGCCTGTCGCACGGCTGCCGGCAGGCCATAACGCTCGCTGCCGGCGACGAGCACCAGGGGCCGGCAATACCCCACATCATAATGGGTGTCGCGGCCGTGGGCCGAAGAGGCGACGACCAGGAGCGGCAGCCCCTCACCCCTCAGGTCTTGAAACCAGGACAGCAGTGCCTCCGGATCGTCCAGCCAGACGACGGGCAGGGCAAAGAGCGAGCCCATGGTAGCCCGCACGGCCTGGGGATCGTACAGGTCGGCGGAGGGCGCCACGACGACCACGCCCGAGGCACCGGCCGCATCGGCCGTTCGCACGATAGAGCCCAGGTTCCCCGGGTCCTGGAGCTGGTAGGCCACCACCGCCAACAGGCTCTCGCCCCCCGGAATGCTGGATAGGGGACGATCCTCGATGCGCACCACGGCGGCGAGCCCCTGCGACTGCTCGCGGTCGGACAGGCTGTTGAGCACCTCGGCCGAAACCTCCAGCCGCTCCACGCCGGCGGCCCGCTCCACCAGCTCCCGAGCCCGGGCGCTCACAAGCAGATCGGGGGCATAGACCAGGGTCTCCACCGGCGCCCCGAGGTCAAAGGCCTCCTCGACGATGCGGATGCCCTCCACGAGGAAACGGCGCTCCTGTTGGCGGACCTTGCGCAGGCGAAGGGCGCGCAGGGCCTTGATCCTGGGATTCCGCAAGCTGGTAATCTGAAGAGGCATGCTCGGGCGGGTCTAGCGGTCGGTCCGGAGGCCGTTGAGCGAGTGGTCGCGGGCTTCGGCCGCGACGCGCTCCTCGCCGCCGCGCACCGCCGTGCCGTCGTATTCCTTGCCGTCGGAGAAGAACTGCCAGCCCGAGAGGACCAGGGGCAGCGGCCCGTCGGCGGCAATCCACTCGCCGTTGTACTTGCGGGCAAAGTGCAGGTGCGTCGACTCGGCAAAGCCGCCCTCGCACGAGGGATGCCCGACGGGGTCGCCCTGCTTCAGGTACGTGCCCTCGGTCACCCGGCCCTCCGTGGCGAGGTGCAGGTAAAAGAGCACCCAACCGGTCTGCTCGTAGCCGTCGCCGTCCAGGTCGAGGCTCACCTCCCCCGTGCCGCTATAGACCACCAGGCCACCGGCGGCCGCCCTGGCCCAGGCCGTGGCCGCCTGGCAGCCCAGGAAGCCCTCGTCGGGCACAAAATCTACCGCGGCCCAGGCGCTGCCTTCGCTCCAGGCGCCGTGAGGCCCGCCGGTGTAGAACCAGTCCTCTCCCCGGGCCCAGGGCAGGACCAGATCCGGGATGGTGGTGCCGGCAGCGATGAGCGGCTCCATGGCGTAACGCGCCGGATCGCCAAAGAGCTGCCGGTAGGCCTCCAGGAAGCTGCCCGGTCCATCGCCGACCAGGACTTCCCACCCTGGCCTGTCGCTGTCCAGCGAGAAGAAATAATACAATCCGGCCGTCGCGGCGTTGAGATCCGGCGGATAGTGGCTGACGGTTCCGTCGGGCCAGGAGAGGGGCGCGATGCCTCGCCCGCGCCAGTCATAGTAGCCGCGATTCAGCTCGTCGGCGGCCCAGGCTAGCTGCCGGCTGAGGAGGTCCCAGCCGCCGCCGTTGTAGCCCAGGGGCAGCGCCGACACCTGCCCGGCAGAGCCGGTCACCCAGTTGCTGCGCAGCTCCATGATGGCCAGGAGCAGGCGTGGGCCAACGCTGTAATGGTGGGCGACCAGGTCCACGACCTCGGCCCCGCTCAACAGCTCGCCCCCCAGCCACTCCGAATATTCGGCCAGGTAGCCTCCCTGCTTCTGGACAAAGGCCTCGGTGTCGAAACCGACATAGGCCGGGCCGTAGACGAACTCGCTGTTGGGCAGCAGGCGGGTCGAAGGCGCGGAAACGACCTCCAGGGCGGGGATGCGCAGTTGTTGCCCCACCCGCAGGGCATTGGGATCGGCGAGCTGGTTGGCATCGATGAGCGACCGGAGGTTGCAGCCAAAGCGCCGGGCGATTTCACTCAGCGTGTCGCCCGCGACCACCGTGTACACCTGGGGGGCAGGCGATGGCTGGGCGCCGGCGTCGCTGAGCTCCGAGGGCGGCGCCTCGAGGGGCAGCAGCCCCGGGCCCGCTTCCGAAATCGGGGCATTCGTGGGCTCGACCCGGGCAGCGGCCGGCGTGTTCCCGGGAGGGGGACGAACCTGGCCGCTCGCCGGCGTGGGATCCTGTTTGCGGGCACAGCCACTCACGGCCAGCAGCAACACGAGCAGGAAGAGCGCGGCCTTGTTCATGCCTCGCCCCCGGGCATAGCTGCCATTCATCACCCTCCCGGCCAGCCTCCAGAGCACTCTTGATGCCGATATTATACCATGCCCCGGCCAGGAGCGCCAAGCGGCAACCGCCAGGGTACGGGCCCGGCCGATTTGACACGCCGCTCGACAGCGTGCTATACTGGTGGCAGGCAATCACCGCGGAACGGCTTCCCAGCGTCAAAAGCCAAGCCAGGAAATCGAGCAGACTAGAAGCCAGACAGGAGTAGCGAATGGAGCAATCCTCGGGGAAACCTATGGCCCGTGCCCGGCGGGGAGAGCAGGCCTTCCTATTCAGTACGCTTCTGTTGCTGATCCTGGTGGCCTGCCAGGCCGCGGCTCCGGCACGAGTGCTGGCCCAAAACCTCCAACTGCCGACGCCCACGCCGGAAGACATGCCGGTCGAGGCGCCGGATAGCGTGCAGGTGCGGCCCGAGGCCCGCGACGAAGAGATCCGGGCCAGGCTGCAGGGGATCCTGGAAGCCACGGGCTGGTTCGTCGCCCCCAGCGTGGAGGTGCAGGAAGGGGTAGTCTTTATCCGCGGGCAGGCCAAAGACGTCGAGTACAAGACGTGGGCCGGAGACCTGGCGCGTAGAACGGGCGACGTCACGGCAGTGGTCAACCAGATGGAGGTCGTGCAGCCTTCTATCTGGGACTTTCGGCCCGTGATGAGCGGGCTGCGCGCCCAGGCACGCTCCGTGGTCAGTTCCGTTCCGATCATCGTCTTTGGTGCCGTGGTCCTGCTGCTTTCCTTGCTGGCCGCCCGCATCGCAGCCTCGGTCACCCACAGGTCGTTGCGCCGGCGGCAATGGAACCCCCTCTTGATCTCTGTCGGCACGCGGGCGGTTGGCGGGTTGGTGCTGTTGGTCGGCCTGTTTATCATCTTCCAGGTCGCAGGGCTCACCAGCATCGCCCTGACGGTCCTGGGTGGCACCGGGCTGCTGGGCATCATCCTCGGCATTGCTTTCCAGGACATCACGGAGAACTTTTTGGCGAGCATCTTTCTCAGCGTGCAGACGCCCTTCGAGTCCGGAGATCTGGTGGACATTGACGGGACCATGGGCTTTGTGCAGAGGCTGACGACCCGCGCGACGATCCTCATGACCCTGGAGGGCAACCACGTACAGATCCCCAACTCCACGGTGTACAAGAGCAAGATCAACAACTATACCAGCAACCCCAATCGCCGGGCGGACTTCTCCGTGGGGATCGGCTACGAGGACAGCATCGCCAGGGCCCAGGAAATCGCGCTGCGGATCCTGGAGGAGCATCCGGCGGTCCTGCCCGAGCCGGAGCCGCTCGTCCTGGTGGAGAGTCTTGGCAGCGCCACGGTCAACCTGCGCATCTACTTCTGGATAGACGGCGCCGAGTTTAGCTGGCAAAAGGTCAAGTCGTCCATCATCCGCCTGGTCAAGGGCGCCTACGAATCCGCCGGCATCGAGATGCCGGGAGAAACGCGGGAGCTGATCTTGCGCGACCGGATCCCGGTCGCGATCGAACAGCCGGAGGGCCCGCAGCAGGAGGCCAGGCGACCGCGCCGCGCCGCGGAAGAACCGCCGACCGTGTCCACCCAGGCAGAGGCGGGCCTGCACACCGAGGCCGTGAACATCGAAGCCCAAGCCCGCCACGCGCGCGTGCCCGAGGAGGGAGAGGACCTGCTCAGGCCACACACCACCCACAACCCGGACGAGGAGCAGTCGTAGTAGACCACAGCAGTCCGATTGACAGGGCGGCCCACCGCTGGTATAATACGCCGCGTGCCGCGGGTATCAATGCCGCCGGCTTGGGCAGCGGGGCAAACCGGAGGAGCGCGTAGGCGTATGTTAGAACTGCTCGGTAGGCTCCCGTTCTATTGGAGCTTTTACCACCTGGGCCGGCCCAGGCTTTTGCCTTTCAGCCTGGTCATCAGCGTTAGCTATCGCTGCAACAGCCGCTGCAAGACGTGTGGGGTGTGGCGCCGGGAGAGCGAGGAGCTGAGCCTGGAGGAATGGCGCCAGGTCTTTGCTCGGCTGGGCCGGGCGCCCTTCTACCTGACCTTTACCGGCGGCGAGCCCTTTCTCCGGTCCGACCTTCCGGAGTTGGTCATCGCCGCCGCCGAGCTGTGCCGGCCCGCCGTCATCACCATCCCCACCAACGGTCTCCTTACGCGGCGCATCCTGGACGGCGTCGAGAACATCTGCGCGTCCGCGCCCCACTCCCAGGTGGGCCTGAACCTCTCCCTGGACGGCGTGGGCGACGAGCACGACGAGATTCGCGGCGTACCCGGCAACTGGCAGCGCGCTATGGACACATGGCGGGGCCTGAAAGGGCTCCAGGCCCGCCACGCCAACCTTGTCCTCAGCGTGCACACTGTCGTCTCGCGCTTTAACGCCGAGCGCATCCCCGGCATCGTCGAAGGACTGGCCTTTCTCGATCCCGATTCCTACATCACCGAGGTGGCCGAGGAGCGCGTGGAGCTGGGCACCGTCGGCTGGGACATCACGCCCCGGCCCGAGCAGTATGGGGTCATCGCCGACTATTTGTCGGCGCGGGCCAAAGCGGCGCCGGCAAAGGGGCTGGCCCGCTTCACCCAGGCCTTCCGCGGCCGGTATTACCAGCTCGCCCGTCGTGTCCTGGAAGAAGGGCGGCAGGTCATCCCCTGCCAGGCCGGCTGGGCCAGCGGCCACATCGCCCCCAACGGCGACGTGTGGACCTGCTGCGTGCGCGCCGAGCCCGCCGGCAACCTCCGCGAGACGGGTTACGACCTGCGGCCCATCTGGTTCGAGCAGGCCGGTGATCTGGGGCGCATGAGGCGCAGCATTGCCGCCGGCGAGTGCGCCTGCCCCATGGCCAACGCCAGTTATGCCAACATGCTCCTGCACCCTTCCACCCTGGCCCGCGTCCTGTTCAACATCCGCTGACGACCTTTGCCCCTGATCATGAAAAACCCCCTCCCCGCCAGGCGGGGAGGGGGTTCTGTCCCTCGTCCTTCCCGGTCCTAGTCGCGCACCACCACCGGCAGGTACAACTGGAAGGGATAGCCCGCCTGTGCGCACAGCACATTGCTCAGGCTCGATTCGCCGTTGGCGTTCAGCGACGCCACCCGGTAGCAGTACTGCTCCCCGGGCGTGAGGGCGGCATCCTGGTAGGCCGTGATAAGCCCCACCTCGTCCACCAGTTGCACCTTGCCCGCCTGGTCATAGTACAGCCGGTAGCCCAAGATGAGGGGGTCCGCATCATGGGCGGCGCTCCATGCCAGCAGGATGCTGGACCGGCCCGGAACCGCCGACAGCAACTCGGGCGCCAGGGGCAGCACCGCCGGCGGCACCTGCCAGCCGGCCTCCGCCATCAGGTAGGGCGCTGCGCCCGGCACGTCCTTGTTGTGATCCCACAGCGCCCAGATGGTGTCGCCCCAGGCACGCAGTTGGGCAAAGAAGGGATCGGTCTGCGCCACGTAGGCTTCCGCCGGCAGGGTGCCACCCGTACCATTGATCTCGTCCCGCAGGAAGCTGATGTACTCCCGGCTGGTGGTCTGGTAATAGAGGCGCACCTCCACGGCATCGGCGCCCGGGACGATGGGCAGGGACACGTCGTCGTAGCCTCCCTGGTATTCCTCGCCCGTGTAGAGATCCGGCGCTGTGCCCCCTTCCCACACCGGCTCCACCAGCCGCTCGGCGGCATCCGAGAGCCGAAAGCCCTTGGGCGGGATCCGGTTGTCCTTGTAGCGCCCCGTCGCCAGGGCAAAGTGGAACGTCGTCTCCTCTCCGCTCAGGGCCGAGGCCATCTTGGCCTCGTACACCAGGTCGTCGCGATAGACCTCGTCGGGCCCCAGCGGCGCGCCGGGCAGCCCCTTCAGCGTGCCCACCACGTGGTCGTAGGGGTTCACCTCGTACACAAGCTCCCCCTCCTGGTAGGCGCGAACGTTAAGGAACATGCGGCGGCCTTCCGGATAGCCGCTCAGCAGCTTGTGGCCCGTCTGGTTCTGGATCCGCAGGCTCAGCGTCCCTGATGCAGGCTTGTAGTCCACGTTCTGGATTTCGGCAGCCATTTCGATCTGCTGCTTTGCCCGCTCTGCCCCATCGAGAAGCGCCGTGTGGGTGATGCCCAGCCCTGCGGACAGGTCCAGCGTCAGGGCCGCCGGCCCCTGCCACAGCAAGTCATGGTTCGTCTGGTCAAAGTTCGGCGAGCCCGGCACCGCGCTGGCCAGGACCCACGCCACCCAGGCGCTGCCGCCCGTCAGGTCGTGCAGCGGCAGTCCGCTGTTGGGGTGCTCCTGGCTGCCGTTGGGCCGCAGAATACCCGCCGGGTTCACCGACGCGCGCCCCACCACGTCTCGCATGTGGCAGTCCTGGCAACTGGCGATCACGTCGCCCGGCTGCGAAGTGTCGAGCACGCCCGGTGCGAAGGGACCCAACCCCGCTGCCCCTCCCTGCTGGGCATAGTCCGACAGCGCAAACTCGGACCAGGTGCGCTCCACGTGAAAGTAGGAATAGGCCGGGTCGGTCTCGCTGGGCAGCGGATCGGCCGGGTCGGCGTTCAGGTTGTGGAGCACCGGGTTGGAAACGTCGTGGCAGGTCGAGCAGAAGAAGCGGCTCTTGTGGTAGCGGCTATAGAGCCGGGCGTGGCCCTCCTGGGCATCGGCAAAGGACGCGCGCCGCGGCTCGTCCTCGCTCACAAAGTACTGGCCGGCCCCGTTCTCCGTGTAGTCCACGCTGAAGGGGCGGTGGTCGGCGCCGAAGAAAGGGCTGCCGTTGAACAGCAAGGTGCCCAGCGATTGGGTGACGTCAGCCTGGTAGGTCTCGTCGGCCGCCGGCCCCGAGGGAAGGGCGCTCAGCCCGGTCTCGTCCCAGTAGCCCGTCCAGTCGCTGCCCTCCCGCACGCCGTCGTACGTGTCCTGGAAGAAGGGGTCGTACAGGCGATGGCAGAAGTCGCAGGTCAGCCCGTCATAGTCGTCCTGGCGCATGGCCGAGGCGTTGGGCGGCTCCGAGCGGCCGGCCAGCCAGCCGCCCGGAAAGTGACAGCGCTCGCAGATATCGGCGGCATTGGGGCTATCGTCGGGCAGCGCCCACTTGGAGTCCTGGGCGGCCACCACAAAGGTCGGCCAGAAGATAAAGTCGCGGCCGGCCTGGGCCATCATCGAGCCCTGCCAGTTATGCCCGGGCTCGACACCGGGGTTAAAACCCCCGTGACAGCCCAGGCAGCCCGCGGCATCGTTGATGTCCACCTTGTTTTCCGGCTCCGGCTGCGTGCCGGGCATGCGCACGCGCGGGTCATCCTGTGTGATGGGTCCCTGTGCCAGCGCGGCGCTGCACAACAGCAGCAGGCTCACCACGAACAGGGACAAGGACCATAATCTCCTTTCCAGCATGGTTTTTCCTCCTTGTGTTTGGTGTCGCCGCAGACATCGAGCTGAACCGTGGCCATTCAGGCCCCGACCCACAAACCATTACTTCACGATCTCACCTCCGGCCATCTGAATCGAGCGCGTCCCATACTGCCCCAGCTCTGCCGAGTGAGTCACCAACAGGACCGTCACCCCCGTCTGCTGATGGATGTCGCGAAAAAGCGACATGATCTCTCGCTCGGTCATCTCGTCAAGGTCGCTGGTCGGCTCGTCGGCCAGGAGCAGCTCCGGCTCGTTCATCAGCGCCCGGGCAATGACCACCCGCTGCTGCTGCCCGCCCGAAAGCTGCCGGGGATAGGAGCGCAGCTTGTCGGCCAGACCCACCTGTTCCAACAGGTGCCCGGCCCGCTCCTGGACTTGGCCGTTGCGCTTGCCGCCAAACATGGCGGGGAGCATGACGTTCTCCAGCGCAGTGAGCGTCGGCAACAGGCTCGGGAACTGGAAGACAAAGCCGATTTTCTCGTTGCGCAGCAGCGACTGCTCCTTGTCGGGGAGGCTCCACACGGCCACGTCGTCCAGCAATACCTGCCCCGAAGTGGGCCGTGTCAATCCCGCCACCAGGCTTAGCAACGTCGTCTTGCCCGATCCCGAGCGCCCGGTAATGACCACGAACTCGCCCGGATCTACCTCCAGGCTCACGTTGTGCACCGCCGGAACGGTAAGTGACTTGGTTACGTATATCTTGCTTACGTTCTGCACCGATATCATCGCTTATTCCCTCATCGAGATGGCCGGATCCTGGAAGCTGATGCGCAACGCCGGCACCAGCGCCGCCAGGACGACGCCCACCAACGCCAGGGCCAGCGCGCCCAGCCCCAGCGCCAAGAGCCCCGGCAAGGCCGGGAACAGGAACGGCGTGCCCAACAGGCCGATGATCAGCGGCCGGAAGAGATAGATGGCCAGGCCGGCCACGGCGACGCCCGCCAGGCCGCCGGCCAGGGCCAGCAGCACCGCCTCCAGCAACAGCGACCGCAACACGACCTGCCGCCGTGCCCCCAGCGCTCGCATGACGCCGATTTGCCGCCGCCGCTCATTCACCGCCAGCGAGAACACCACGGCGATGAGGGCCATGGACAGCACCCACGTGATGGCCAGCAGCAACACCACGCTGTTCAGCAGGCTCACGATCTGCTCCCGCTGGCCGCGAAAGAGACTATTCGTTACGATGGGCGACACCCCCGGGATGGCCGCCGAGATGGCTTGCGCCACGGCCTGGGGGTCCTCGTTCAGCCCCACCTTGACCAGCACCGACGACACCGTCCGCGGCGGGATGTCCAGAACCTTGACCGCCTGCTCCGCCGATAGCCGCTGGATCTCGAAGGCAGTGTCCATGGTAAAGAACATGCTCTGATCCAGGCCGGTGCCCGTCGGGTCCAGGCTGCCCGCCAGCTCCAGGCCGTAGCCGTAGACCAGCAGCTCTCCGTCCTGCTCGGGCACGAACACCAGGCTGCCGCCCACGGCCTCACCTACCTCCAGGCCGTCTTCCACGTGCTTTTCCAGCCAGGGACGCAAGGTAAAGTCAGTGGCCGGATCGTAGGCGATGAGAAACATCTCGGGCACTGAACAACAGGTCGCCCCGCGCAGCGTCGACAGGTAGAGCTGCGGCGAGGCCGCGGCCACGCCGGGCACGGCCGCCACCCTTTCCACCGTCGTATCCGACATCCAGAAGTGCAGCGGCACGCCCATGAGCAGCGCGCTCTCCAGCCGCTGCTCGTTCCCCTCGGGGATGACGATGATATCCGCGCCCAGGCGCTCCAGCGCCAGGCGCAGGCTGTCGTCGGCACCGCCGATGACCACAGTCGCCACGATGACAAACCCGGCCATCAGGGCGGCACAAAAGAACACCATCCAGCTTCGAAAAGAACTGCCCGACACATTGCGCAGGGCAAGCCGTAACTGGTTCATTGATTTCACCCCGTGATTCGTTCTGCTCCCAACTCCGTGCACCTCATCCCTTCGGCGCGAGCCTTTACTCGCGCATGGATAGTGCCGGCTCCTCCCTGCTCAACTTGCGGGCGGGCAGCCACGCCGCCACGGTGACGCTCACCACTGCCAGCGCCAGGCCGGCGGCCGCCAGCCCGGCAAGGATCAACGGTGGGGGCAGCGCGACCAGAATACCCGTCCTCCGGGCGATCCCGGGCCCCGCGAGCCCCACAACTGCCACCGCCAGGCCCAGGCCCACCAGCCCTCCTGTCACGGCCAGCGTCACCCCCTCCAGGAGTAACGTGCGCAGGATCGTGCCGCTGGTGGCGCCCAGCGCCCGCAACGTGCCCATCTCTCGCCGGCGCTCGTTGGCGGCCAGCGTGAACACCAGGCCGACAAAGGCCATGGACATCAGCCACGTGACGGCCGCCAGGACGAGGACCGTCCGCAGCAGGCCCACCATCTGCGAGCGCTGCGTCTGGAAAAAGCCCGTGCTCTCCAGGGGCACCACCCCCGGCACCTGCTCCAGGATGCGCACCGCCACGTCGTGGGGATCGCTCCCCAGGCGCACCTTCACCATGGCCGACGAGATGCTCTCCGGCGCCAGCTCAAAGGCCGGCTCCGGCTGCCTTTGCACCTCGTCCAGGATGGCCCCGGCCGTATCAAAGCTCACGAACAGCGTCCGATCGACGTCGCTGCCCGTCTCTTGTAGCCTGCGTACCAGCTTCAGGGGATAGCCGTAGGCCTGGAGCCTGGCATCGTCCCCGTCGTCGAGAACGTCCACCCCGGCCACGGCCTCTCCCATGCGCAGCGTCCCCAGCGGATCGTGCTCCAGCCAGGGCTTGAGCACGAAATCGGTGGCCGGATCGTAGGCCACCAGGTAGGTCACCCCACTCGCCTCCGCCGCGGCGGGGTCGTAGCTGCTCCCTACCCCCACGGCGCCGTAAGAGTCGGAGGCAACCCTCCCTCCCGCCCCGGCGGGGCCGGGGGAGTTCAGGGTCGAGATAAAGAGCTGCGGCGTAACAGCTTCCACCCCCTCGACGCGGGCGATGCGTTCCAGGTAGGCGTGGGGCATCCAGCGCTGGGTCATCATCCCCACCAGGTGCGCCCCGTCGAACTCGGGCGCCATGGTCCCCCAGGGGATGACCTGGATGTCCGCGCCCATGCGGCTCAGGTTCCGCCGCAGCCCGCCCTCAGCCTCGCGCACCACCAGCGTAGCCGACAGGCTCAGGCCGGCTACCAGGGCAGCGCAGGCGACGATGGCACCGCTCCGGAACAGGCTGCCCAGAACGTTGCGCAGCACCAACCGCCAGAGCGTCACGGCTGGTCAGGCTCCCGACCCCACGAGAATCCGACGGTCACGAGGCCAATGGCCAGCACCAGCGCGCCCATGAGCAGGAGCGCAGGCTTCATGGTCGACACGCACGGCATGGAGGGGTTCATGCACACCCCGATAAGCTCCGTGGGCAGCAGGATGGTCGCGATCCCCAGGGCCGCGCCCGCGATGCCCAGCATGCGCCGCGACCCCCTGTTCTTCGAGAAGGGCATCATGGCGCCCACGGCGAGCAGCGGCAGGGCAAGGCCCAGCTCCGCTCGCGCCGTCCAGTGGCACTTCATCGACACCTGCCGTCCATCCTCCAGCGTGAGCATCCGTCCGGCCGACTCGCAGTCGGTGAACATGGGAACGACGCCGATCAAGACCGCCAGAACCATGATTGCAAAAGACGCGACTTTCATGTTTTTCTCCTTTCAGCCTCCCTACCAGGGAACTGCGTGCTCCAGCTTCAGGTCGCCGACGGCGATGGTCGCCGGCCGGCCCGATTGAATGGCGTTATCGGTGTTGCGATAGAGAACATAGTAGGTGCGGCCCGGCTC
>JAAYZQ010000061.1 GCA_012514775.1 Anaerolineaceae bacterium | reverse complement strand
TGCAAGAAGAGGAGGCGCTGGCGCTCGTCAAAGAGCAACTGGCTGCCGGAACGCCGCCCACGCAGATCCTGGAGGACTGCCGGGTGGCCATGGAGAAGGTCGGCAAAAGGTTCGAGGAGGGGCAGTAC
Source organism: Anaerolineaceae bacterium (assembly GCA_012514775.1). Next base: position 8,800 of record JAAYZQ010000061.1, on the reverse strand, counting down.
TTTATTCCCGAACTCATCCTGGCCGGCGAAATACTAAAGTCGATCACGGACGAGGCCAAGCCCTACATGACGACGCAGCAGGAGGCCAAGAAGGGGGCCAGGGTGCTGGTGGGCACGGTAAAGGGCGACATCCACGACATCGGCAAGGACATCGTGGTGTTCATGCTGGACGTCAACGGCTTCGAGGTGAAAGACCTGGGCATCGACGTGCCGCCGGAAACCTTTGTGTCGCAGATCGACGAGTTCAAGCCGGCGGTGGTGGCCCTGAGCGGTTTTCTGACGCTGAGCTACGACTCGATGAAACAGACGGTGGCAGCCATCAAGGCGGCGGGCCAGCGGGACAAGGTCAAGATCATGATCGGCGGCGGAGCAGTAGACGACCAGGTGCGCCAGTACGCGGACGCCGACGCCTTCGGGCCGGACGCCATGGCGGCGGTGAGCCTGGCCAAGAAATGGACGGCAGGAGGGAACTAGATGAGCGCCATGACCAATACCGAACGACTGGACGCAGGCAAGAGCCCGGAGCAGCTGTTGGCCGAGCGCGGCAAGCGCATCGAGGATGCCCTCCAGCTCAAGCAGCCGGATCGCATTCCCCTGCAGATGCCTTCCGGTTATTTTCTGGCCGACTATGGTGGGGTGACCCACCGCGAGCAGCAGGACAACTGGGAAAGGTCGCAGGAGCTCCTGGAGAAGGTGGCCCTCGACTTCCAGCCCGACGCCATCCTCGGGCTGTTCAACAATCCCCGGCCCAGCCTCGTCCTGGGCGACCGCATGACCAAGTGGCCGGGCTACGGCCTGCCCGACACCGGCTCCTTCCAGTTCGACGAGCACGAGTTCATGAAGGCTGAGGACTATGACGACTTCTTGAGGGATCCGTCCGACTGGGCCGTCCGGACCTACCTGCCGCGGGCATTCAAGGAGCTGGAGGGCCTCCAGTACCTGCCGCCCTTTGGCATGTGGGCCTTTGGCCATTATAACCTGGGCAACCTGCCCATGCTTGCCTCACCCCCGGTCAAGTCGTCCGTGGAGGCGTTGGGCAGGGCCATCGACGTCGCCCTGGAGGACTCGGCCAACATGGGCAAGTCGGTCGGGCGCATGGCCGCCCTGGGCTTCCCGCCCCACTTTCTGGCCGGCGCCTTGATCGAGGCACCCTTTGACTTCATGTCCGACACGCTGCGCGGCATGCGCGGCATCATGCTCGACATGCTTCGGCGCCCGGATCAGCTCCTGGCTGCCGAGGAGAAGGTACTGCGCTTCCAGCTCGAGTTTGCCCTCAACTTTAGCGCCGCCACAGGCTTGAAGACGGCCTTCATCCCGCTGCACCGCGGCTCTGATGGGTTCATGTCGCTGCCGCAGTTCGAGCGCTTCTACTGGCCGCAGCTCAAGGAGATGATGCTCGTCCTGGCCGACAACGGCATCAGGCCCATCTGCTTCTACGAGGGCGTGTGGGACCAGCGGCTCAAGTACCTGGCCGAGTTGCCCAGGGGCAAGACGGCGGGTTGGTTCCAGTTCAGCGACATCTTTAAGGTGAAAGAGGTCGTCGGCGATACGATGTGCATCATCGGCGGCATGAGGAACTCGTTGCTGCAGAGCGGCACCGTCGAGCAGGTGCGCGACCACACAAAGAAGGTGTGCGAGGTCGCGGGCAAGGGCGGCGGCTTTATCATGAGCCCTGGCGTTGGCGAGATGGAGGGCAGCAACCCCGATCTGGTCCGGACCTGGGTTGACGCAACCCATGAGTTCGGCGTATACTAGGCGCATAAACGATATCTTGTTGGAGTAACGGGCAACTGACAAACCGGGTTGCTCCGCGCAACCCGGTTTGTTGTACCCTCGATGGGAAGAGGAAACATAGGCCGGACGTTGGCCCTTTGCCGCCTGGTGGTCATGCCGGCCCCTGGATTGCCGGCCGGGTGGCCAGCGAGGGTGCGCCAACGTACCGAAGGAGGTCTCTGTGAGGCATATCATCGACTTTGAGCCGGTCGGCCGGCGCGGGCCCTGCCCCGAGGGCGGCACGCTCCTGGACGCGGCGCGCGCCCTGGGCGTGGACCTGGCGAGCGTGTGTGGTGGGCACGGTACCTGTGCCCGGTGCCGGGTCCAGATCGTGGCGGGCGAGCTGACGCCCGCGGGCGCGCGAGAACGAGAAAAGCTGTCGGCCGCGGACCTGGACCAGGGCTATCGCCTGGCATGCCTGGCCCTGCCGCTGAGCGATTGCCGGGTGCACGTGCCGCCCGAGTCGCTCACGGCGATACAGCGCACCCAGGTGGAGGGCCTGGAGGTGTAGGTCGAAGTCGAACCTTCGGTGGTTGCCTGCAGCGTCCAGATGCCCCCGCCAACGCTGGAAGACCTCCGCGGCGACGACGAGCGCCTGATTGAGGCAGTCAAGGCGGCCTGCGGCGTGGAGGCCGCCATCCCCGACCTGGCCGTGGCGCGGCAGGCCAGCACCGAGCTGCGCCGGCTGAATTGGCAGGCCCGGGCCACGCTTCTCGGCACCGAGGTGGTCGACGTGGGCGCGCTCGATGCCCCCTGGCTGGGGCTCGCCGTGGATATCGGCACGACCAAGATCGCCGCCTACGTGGTGGACCTGGCCTCGGGCCGTACGCTGGCCGCCCGGGGGGCGATGAACCCGCAGATCGCCTACGGCGAGGACATTATCGCGCGGCTGATGTTCGCCTCCCGGGGGCCGGAAGAGTCGGCGCGCATGCAGACGCTGGTGGTGGAGGGACTGAACCAGCTCGTCGCCGGGGCGTGCGAGGACGCGGGGGCGCAGCCGGAGGACATTGTGGACGCGGTGGTGGTGGGCAACACGGCCATCCATCACCTGTTCCTGGGGCTGCCCGTGCCGCAACTGGCGACCGCGCCCTACGTGCCCGCGGTGCGCGGCGCCGTGGACGTCCGGGCTCGCCACCTGGGCGTGCACCTGGCGCCCGGCGCCCGTGTGCACCTGCTGCCCAACATTGCCGGCTACGTGGGCGCCGACCACGTGGCCATGCTCCTGGCCACCGGCATGCCGGACCGGAGCGATACGGCCCTGGCCATTGACATCGGCACCAACACCGAGATGTGCCTGGTGCACGAAGGGCGGATGACCAGCCTGTCGTGCGCGTCGGGCCCGGCCTTTGAGGGCGCCCACATCAAGTTTGGCATGCGGGCCGCGCCGGGCGCCATCGAGCGCGTGCTCATCGTCGACGGCCGGCCAGAGTTCAAGACCATCGGCGACGAGCCGCCGGTGGGCATCTGCGGATCGGGGCTGCTGGACGCGGTGGCCCAACTGCGGCTGGCAAACCTGCTGGACAAGAGGGGCCGGCTGGCCGGCCCCCAGGTCCGCGAGGCCGACGGCGACGTCGAGTTTGTCATCGCCGATGCGGCGGAGGCGGGCAATAGGACCCCGGAGCACAGCGGAGTGGGCGGGCAGGCCATTGCCGTGACGCAGCACGATATCCGCGAGCTGCAACTGGCCAAGGGTGCCATCCGTTGCGGAATCGAGACGCTTCTACAAGACGCCGGCATCACCGCCGGCGACCTGGACAAGGTCATTATTGCCGGGGCGTTTGGCACGTACATCGACGTCGAGAGCGCCATCACCATCGGCCTGCTGCCCCAGGTGCCGCCGGACCGCGTGTCGCAGGTGGGCAATGCCGCAGGCACCGGCGCGCGGCTGGCCCTCATCTCGCGGGCCTTTCGCCAGCAGGGGCGCGACCTGGCGCAGCGGGTGCGCTATCTGGAGCTGGCACGCACGCCGCGGTTCATGCGAAATTTCGCCGAGGGGATGGCTCTCTAGGAACGGGCCCGCAGCCGCTCTACACCTGTTCCTCTCGGGCCTTGACGATGAGCACCGGAGCACGAGCGCCGGTGAGCACACGCTGGCTTACGCTGCCCACGATCAGGCTGGCCAGCGCGCCGTGACCGCGGCTGCCCATGACGATCAGGTCGCACTTGCGCACGTCGGCCACGCTCAGGATGGCGTCGGCGGCCGGGCCTTCCAGAAGCTCTACGGACAGATCCACGCCGGCTTCGCGAAGCTTTGCGGCGGCGGCGTTGGCCACCTCTTCCCCGGCGGACACGTGCCGGGCCACCACCCGCCCTTCGACGGGATCCCCCAGGTAGGTGGGCACCGACTCGAAGGCGTGGACGACGATCACTTGCGCATTGTCGCGCAGGGCCAGATCACGCGTATAGACCAGGGCTTGTTCGGCGTCGGGGGATCCATCGGTCGCCAGCAGGATCCTCTCAAACATTTCTGTACCTCCTTTCCTCATCCCTCCGTTCGAACCAACGCTCGGGGTTGTCGCAAACCTGCTCTCTGACCCATGTGCCGGGGCTGTAACGAGACTGTACTATGCTCAGTATATCACATTCGGCGCAGTCGGACAACCGTTTGGCGTTAATTCGTTATTCACTTACACGTTGTCCAAAATACTTGACAAACGGAGAAAGGTGTGCTATTCTATGTGCAGACCGCACATAGGTGGTCACGGAAACAAAGCCGTATCAGAACAATCAATGTGGAGGGACGAAATGTACAAGGTAGACGTGGAAAAGTGCACGGCGTGTGAGACGTGCGTAGAGATTTGCCCGACGGAGAGCATCTCTATCGTCGATGGCCATGCCTTTATCGACGTGGACGAGTGTATCGAGTGTGGCTCTTGCGCGGCCGAATGCCCGGAAGAAGCCATTATGGAAGTGAGCTGAGGCGGCTGCCCCAGCGGAAGGAGAGGAAATCATGGGTAGAGGACAAGGCGGTGGTGGAGGACGTGGCGCCGGTGGGGGGCGAGGCCAGGGCCGCGGGCCGGGCCGCATGGGCGGCAAGGCGGCCGGCCCGGGTGGCGGCTGTGTCTGCCCCAACTGCGGCTACAAGCTGCCCCACCAGGTGGGGCTGCCCTGCTACGATCAGCAATGTCCGCGCTGCGGCTCGGCCATGACCCGGGAGTAGGAGTAGGCTTGCAAGGCCCACGCTCCGCCGGCATCCCGGACGAAAGAGAACGGCACTTGAGCAAGGAGACAGGAGCGCTACGCGTAGCGTGGGCGTCCATCGGCGTCAACGTTGTCCTTGGCTTGCTCAACCTGGCCATCGCCGCCGCTTCCGGCAGCCTGGCTGTGGCAGCCGAGATGGTCCACAACCTGGTAGACCTGGTGGCGTCGGTGGGCGTTCTGGCCGGGGTCAAGATCGCGGAACGGGAGAGCCGCGCCTTTCCCTATGGTCTCTACAAGGTAGAGAATGTCGTGTCCGTTGGCGTGGCTCTCCTCATCTTTTTCACCGGTTACGAGATCGCCCGAGAGGCGCTGCGCGGCCAAGGGGGAACCACCACGGTAAACGGCTGGATGCTGGCCGGTGTGGCGCTCTCGGCCCTGATCCCCCTGGTTTTCAGCCACTACGAGATGCGCGTAGCCCGGGAGATCAATTCTCCCAGCCTGCGGGCCGATGCCCAGGAGTACCGGGCTCACGTCTTCTCGTCGGGCGTCGTATTCCTGGCGCTCGTCGGCCACCTCGTGGGCTTTCCGCTGGACCGCTACGCCGCATTGATCATCGTCGTGCTCATCGCCAAAACGGGTTGGGAGCTTCTGGTGGACGGCATGCGGGTGCTGCTGGATGCCTCGCTGGACGCCGAGACACTGGATCAGGTGCGCAGCATCGTCAAAGCGGACCCGGCGGTGACAGAAGTCCGGACGCTGGCCGGACGTAACGCGGGCCGCTATCGCTTTCTGGAGGCCGACGTGGCGCTGCGGGTGGACGACCTGGACAAGGCCTACGCCGCCAGCCGCCGCATCGAGGAGGCAATCCGTGCCGAGGTGCCTCACGTGGAACGCGTACGCATCCACTACGAGCCGCGCGTTCGGACCCACCTGTGCTATGCCGTGCCCCTGGCCGACGTGGGAGGCACCCTCAGCCCGCACTTTGGCGAGGCGCCCTACTTTGCCCTGGTCACGGTGCGCACCGCCCAGGATCACGGCCAGGAAGATAGCTCTCCCCGAATTGAGCACCAGGAAGTGCTGGCCAACCCTCACGCCGACGTTGAGAAGGCCAAAGGCATTCGCGTGGCCGAATGGATGGTAGCCCTCAAAGCCGACGTGGTGGTGCTGCGAGAGGATGTGCAGGGCAAGGGGCCGGCTTACGTGTTCGCCGACGCCGGCGTGGAGACGAGGCTGACCAGGTCGGAGACGCTAACAGGCGCCCTCGCCGAACAGATGACATAAGCCCGCGGAAGGAGGGCAAAGCCGATGATGCCAGAACCGGACGATCGGAGGATCCTCGCTTCCTGGCCCGGCCGCGATGCACTCTCCACGTCTCCACGACTCCTTGCCCCCACTTTTCCCATCCTGCTGGGGTTGCTCCTGGCCCTGCTGACGGCGTGCCGCCTGCCCACCCCGGTGCCCACCGCCGCCCCCACCACTGGACCCACCATCGAATCCACGGCTGTACCACCCGCTGCGCCCACTGCGGCGCCGGCGACGCTCGCGGCCGCAACGCCCCCTGCAACCATTTCCCCAACGGCCCGTGTCCGGAGCACCCGGGCAGCGCCGGCGACGACCGGGCCGGCGTCGCCCTCGGAAGGTGAGGACATGTCACTGACGGTCCTATTCGACAACAATCCCCACGACCCCGCCCTACGCACCGGCTGGGGCTTTGCCGCCTGGCTGGAGTACGGCGGCCAGACGGTGCTCCTGGACACCGGCGCGGACGGCGCCATCCTGCTGGAGAATATGGCTGCCCTGGGCCTGGACCCCGAAGCCGTCGACGTCGTCGTCCTGTCCCACAATCACGACGATCACACCGGCGGCCTGGACCGCCTGCTGGAGGTGAACGCCGCGGCGTGTGCCGGGGGCGGCAAATGTGTCACGGTCTATGTGCCCGCCGGGTTCCCGGCCCGGGCCAGGACCATGGGGGCAACGGTCGTGGAGGTCGATGCCGCCCTCGAGATCCTTCCGGGCGTGTGGAGCACCGGCCCGGTGGGCAGCGGCCTCGTGGAGCAGGCCCTCGTGGTCGAGACGGCCCGGGGCCTGCTGGTCGTCACCGGCTGTGCCCATCCGGGCGCGGACCGGATGGTGGCGCGAGCGCGGGAGGTCGCCGGTGGGCAGGTTCACCTGGTGGTGGGCGGCTTTCACCTGGGCGGGGCCAGCAGGGCTCGCCTCGACGCCATCGTAGCCGAATTCCGGCGGCTGGGCGTGGAAAAGGTGGCACCGTGTCACTGCACGGGCGACGAGGCCCGGGAGGTCTTTCGCGCGGCCTATGGCGACGATTTCTACGACTCCGGCGTAGGCTGGCAGTGGCAGGCCCAGCCCATGCCGTCGTGGCGGCCCACCGGCCAGGGCATCGCCGCCCAGAAAGGCATCGCAGCCGTGGCTGTCGCGCGCGGCGATCCCCGCACCCTCTACCTGGCGGTTTACGAGCCGGGGGGCCTCTACCGCTCGGACGATGGCGGGCATACCTGGCAGGCGGCAAACCGCGGGCTGGAAGGCATCGCGCCCCTGGCCATCGCCGTGCATCCCGAGGATCCCGACCTGGCGTGGGCCGGGACGGTGCTTGGCGGCTACCGCACCGCCGACGGAGGCCAGAGCTGGCAGCCGGTGGCGGGCCTGCCCTCCGTGCCCCTGTATGCCCTGGCCGTCACCCCCGACGGCCGTACCCTCTATGCCGGGGGTGCCCAAACCGGAGTGTGGCGCAGCGACGATGGCGGGCAGGCCTGGCAGTCGACCCAGGGGGACGATGGGCCAGAGACCATCCTGGCGCTGGCGCCTACGCCCGACGGCGGCGTGCTGGCCGGGACGGCGGGGCAGGGGCTGTGGTTCAGCGCGGATGGGGGGCGCCGGTGGGAGAGGGCGCCCGGCCTATCGGAAAATGGACACGTCCAATCGGTCGCGGCCCTGGGCGACGGCCGGTGGTATGCCCTGTCCCGCGGCCGGCTCTACCACAGGGTGGACGGCGGAGAGAAATGGCAGTCCATCGGCCCTCCCGGCTTTGAGGCGTTGTCGTTTTCCCCGGAGCCCGGCACCGATGGCCGGCTCTACCTTGGCAGCAAGGGCAATGGCCTGGCCCTCAGCGCCGACGGGGGCCAGTCCTGGAAACGCGTGGAGGGTGAGCTACGCTACGCCGACATCACCAGCATGGCCGTCGACCCGGCGGTGCCGGGCCGAGTCTATCTCGGCACGCGCTACAACGGCCTGTACCGCTCCGACGACAGCGGGGGCTCCTGGTCCTTGCTCACCGCGGCATTGGGCCGGCCGCTGATCGCCGCCCTGGCCCAGGATCCGGCGCATCCTCAGGTCTATTACGCCGGCGCGTTGGACGGCCTGTACCGCAGCGACGACGGCGGCGAACGATGGCGCCTGGTCAGCGAAGAGGTGGGCAGCCTCAACGTCCAGGCGGTGGCGGTGGGCCCCACGGGAGAGCAGGTCTATGCCGGCGCGCACAGCGGCCTGTACGCCAGCCGGGACGGGGGTGCCACGTGGCAGGTGGCCGGCGACACCGCAGGCATCTCGATTTTCAACGTCGTGGTGGACCCTCGCGACGCAGACCGCGTCTATGCCGGGAGCTGGGGCCACAACGTCCTGGTGAGCACCGATGTGGGGCGGACGTGGGCTCCCATCCATGGCGGCCTCGAAACGCTGTCCGTCCACGCCTTTGCCCTGGACCCAGCCGATCCGCAGGGGATGGACGCCGGCACGGTGGAGGGAGTCTACCGCAGTGCCGACGGAGGGCAAACGTGGCTGGCCTCCCCCCTGGCGGACCGGCCGCTGTCGGTGCTGGCGCTGCTCGTCGATCCCCGGGAGCCGGCGCGGGTGTACGCCGGAACGACAGAGG
>JAAYZQ010000476.1 GCA_012514775.1 Anaerolineaceae bacterium | reverse complement strand
GCAGGGGCCGAGATCCGCTACGAATTCGCGGACATGAACGTCCTGGCCGTCACCATGCCTGGCAAGGCCGTGGACAGGATGCGCCGGAACCCCAACGTGGTGTCCATCGAGAGCGATCCCGAGCGCTACCCGGCAGCCAGCCTCGCCGCGGCGGCCGAGGTCGTCGGGGGGCAGCTCGTGCCCTGGGGCATCGACGCCGTACAGGCGCCCCTGGTGTGGGCTGAAGGCCACCTGGGCCAGGGCGTGACCGTGTGCGTCATCGACACGGGGCTGTATGCCGAACACGAAGACCTGGTGGGGCTCCCGTCCATCGACGGCTACTCCCAGGTCGACGACGAGTGGGATTTCTACGGCTATGGCCACGGAACCCACGTGGTCGGCACCATCGGCGCGGTGGACAATGGCCTGGGCGTCATCGGCGTGAGCCCCGGCAGAGTCAACATCTTCATGGTCAAGATCTTTGACAACGCGGGCGAGTGGGTGGCCAAGGCCCACGCCTCCGACCTCATCGCCGCGGCCCGGATGTGCGCCGACAACGGAGCCCAGATCATCAGCATGAGCCTGAGCGGAACCAACAAGTCGGGCAAGGAGAAAAAGGCCTTTGACGCCCTGTACGCGCAGGGCATCCTGTCGGTGGGCGCCGCCAGCAACGACGGCATCGACGTGTACCACTACCCGGCCTCGTATGATTCGGTCATCTCGGTGGCCGCCATCGATTCGAGCTACACAGCCGCCGACTTTTCCCAGTACAACGATCAGGTCGAGCTGGCGGCACCCGGTGTCGGCGTGCTGAGCACCCTGTCCTACATCGCCGTTGCCGGCGTGACCGTCGATGGCGAGTTCCACCCCGGCGTCCACATGGAGTACGCGCCCTACACGCCCGAAGGAGGCGTCAGCGGTGTCCTCGCCGATGGCGGTCTCTGCCTGGAGCCGGGCGCCTGGACGGAAGCGGTCGTGCTCTGCCAGCGCGGCGACGTCAGCTTTATGGACAAGGTAAACAATGTCAACGCCGGCGGCGGTGTGGCAGCCGTCATCTATAACAACGAGCCGGGCGACCTGAACGGCACCATGGGCGAAGAAGGGGACTATATCCCGGCCATCGGCATCACCCAGGAAGCCGGGCTGTACCTGGTGCTGAACATGGTGGGGCGGGTTGCCACGGTGGAAGACTATGAGCCCGTCGAGGGCAGCGGCTATGCCGCGTGGGACGGCACGTCCATGGCCACGCCCCACGTCTCTGGCGTGGCGGCGCTGCTGTGGAGCGCCAACCCGGGCTGGACCAACGTCCAGATCCGCGAGGCCATGGCCATGACCGCCCTGGACCTGGGCGACGCGGGGCGCGACGTGCACTATGGCTACGGCCTGGTGCAGGCCTACGAGGCCCTGGAGTATCTCGAGGGAACCGAATAGCGACAAACGATGGGTAGGGTGTTGCCACCCTGCCCGAGTTCTGACCGGAGCCAGGCTGAGGCGCGGCCCGCAGCCTGGCTCCTTTTTATTCGCCCGGCGCCGGACATCCCACGGCGCCAAAACACCTGGCTCGAACGCCGGGATTACTCTTTGTTCAGGCGCAGGGGCAGCCGCAGGGCGTCGGAGCCATCGGCCAGGGGCAGGCGCGCGCCGGTCGCGGGGTCGTAGAGGCCCACCAGCAGCTCGTAGGGTCCCGGGGGCAGGCCGTCGGGCAGGGGCACCCGATGCTCGTCGTCGACGCGCAGGCCGGGCGGCCACAGGAAAGTGGGCCAGCGCCCGCCCAGGGGCGGCCCGTCGCCCTGGGCCAGGGCATGATCGTCGCCGGGCCGCACCAGGTGCACGAACACCGTGTAGTCGGTCTCCGGGTAGGCGGCCGCCGTCCATCGCAGCGTGACGATCAGCGCGCCCGGCTCCGCCTCCCACGCCCAGCCCGCCAGGTCGATGGCCGGACCAAAGCGGGTAGCCAGGGGCTCCAGGGTGGCGCCCCCCGTGCCGCTCCAGGCCACGGGCAGGACGGCCAGGCGCTGGCTGCTGCCGCCGGCCACTGCCAGGCGCTCGTCGCCGGCCGGCTCGTACCAGCCCACCTGCAGGTGGTAGAGGCCAGGGGGCGCGTCCGCGGGCAGGGCCAGGCTGAAGCGATCGCGCACCATCTCGCCGGCGCCCCAGGCCGTCGTGGGATAGAGACCGCCGTGGGGCTGGTGGTCGTCGCCGGCCCAACCCTGCCCGGCCTCGTCCACCAGGTGGGCAAAGGCGGTATAGTCGGCGGCCGGCGCCTGCCGCGCCTGCCACACCACCGTCAGGGTCAGCGGGTCGCCGGGCACCAGCTCGACGCCGGCCAACCCCTCCACGCTCCAGCCCACCAGGGCCAGGTCGGCGCCAAAGGCCGCCCGCCTCTCGCGCTGCAGGGGATCGGGCCGGTAAAGCTCGTACTTGCCCACCGTCGCCTCGTGATGGTAGTTGCGGTCCAGCTCGGAGAGAAACTCGCGGGTAAAGCGCTGGTAGCGATCGACGTCCAGGCGCGTGCCCCGCTCCAGGACGACCAGGTTCGCCGCGCGGCTGCGCAACCGGTCCAGCTCCCAGGCCTGATCCCACCGGCCGGCCCGGGCGAGCTGGCTGTACTGGAAGGAGCAGTAGTCCAGGACCTTGCCGTTGGTCACCAGCAGCCCCATGTCCTCGGAAAAGATGGGGTCGGGCGTGGCCGCCAGAATGGGGGCCATGGCCTCGTTGGACTCGGCCGTGAGCCTGATAAAGCGCTCGGCGGCGCGGGGAGTGTGCCACATGAAGCCAACCTGGAGGAGTACCAGGAGGGGTACCGCCGCCCGGGCCAGGAGGGCAGGGCGGGCGGCGAGGCGCGCCAGGGCCAAGCCGGCGGCCAGCGTCAGAGCCACCTGGGCCTCGAAAAAATAGTTCTCCCAGGCGCCGGCTTTGCCCGCCAGCCACAGGCTGAGGAGGGCGGTGCCAAGATAAAAGTCCAGGGGGCTCAGGCGAGGAAGGAGGGGCTCCCGGCGGCGCAGCCAGAACTTTTCCACGGCATAGGCAGCGGCCAGGAGGGCAATGGGGGCAAAAGTGCCCCAGAAATCGGCTTGCTGCTTCCAGAACTCGGGCCAGAGGAAGGGGTTGACGTTGCTGGTCACCAGCCCGAACCAGAAGCCGCCCCCGGTGAGATAATTGATCAGCAGAAAGAGTCCTCCGCCCAAAAGGCCCATGGCCGCCACCAAAACGACGGCCGCCCGCCGCTGGACGACCAGAAGGTAGGCCACGGCCGCGGCGGGAGCGAACAGGAAGGACTGCTTGGCATACAACCCCGCCACAAAGAGGACGACGGCCAGCCACAACAGGCGCGGGCGGGCAGGGGCGCTGCCGGTTGGATAGGCCACGGCAACGACGTACAGCCCGCCCAGGGTCAGGGCCAGGCCCGGGAGGTCCACGCGAAACAGGGGCGCCCAGTGATAGATCGCGGGCGAGCCGGCCAGGAAAAGGGCGGCGGCGACCGCCACGGGCCAGCGCCCCCCCTCGCGGCGCACCCAGGCAGCGACGAGGCCGGCGACGGCCACGACGGCCAGCAGCGTCCAGATGCGCCCCGCGGCATAGCTCAGCCCCAGGACGGGCACCAGCGCCAGGGCCAGGACAATGTCCAGGGGCGGGTAGTTGGCCACGATGTAGGGGTAGCCGGCGGCCTGCTTGTAGATGGGCTCTCCCCGGGACCACTCGCGCACAAAGTGCAACAGGTAGCCCTCGCCATAGTCGAGCTGGTAGGGAAAGAACAGCCCGCTGACGGCCAGCCATACCGTGAGGGCGGCCAGGTAGACGAGCCCGGCCAGGGCCAGGACCCACAGGGCACGGACCAACCAGCGGCTGCTATTTGTCTGCGAGCGGCGCGCTGCGTGTTCCATAGGTGTCGATATTATACCCCGGCCGGGGGCAAAGGAAAAATTGAAAAGGATGTCTGTTCCGCGAGCGATCAGGGCTCGACGCGAACGGTCCCCAGCAGGATCTCCGGGATGGGCCGGCCGCCGGCGTCCAGGGTCAGGCAGCGGGCCAGGTCCTCGGCCCGGTACATGCCGGCCACCAGGCGGTACTCGCCGGCGGGCGTGCCCGCCGGGATGGACAGGCGAATCCGATCCTCGACGGTTTCGCCAGGCACCCACAGGAGCGTTGGCGCCTGGCCACCGCCGGGCTCGCCATCCCAGCCGGCCAGGGCGTTGCCCCCGGCGTCCAGGAGCTTCAGGTAGACGCTGTAATAGGCGTCGATCTTGCCCAGGGCGCGCCACGTGAGGTCCACGTCCAGGTCGGCGCCGGCCCGGACGGCGGCCGGGTGCTCCCAGTCCACAAGGCGCGCCGGGACAGGCTGGTCAAGGCTGGCCGTGGCGCCGAACTCGACCTCCCCCGCGGCCTTCCAACTGCCCAGGGGGCCTCGCTCCTCACCCAGGGCCAGGCGAAACCTGCCCTCGCCGGGCGGCGCCTCCACGGTGAGGGCAACGACCGCCGCGCCGCCATCGGGCGAGGTCACCAGGGGCAGGCCCGCGGCGGTGGCGGTGCCTTGCCCGGCGCTCTCGCCGGCCGGCTGCCAGGCAAAGGTGGGCTGCAGGCGGGCCGTGGGCGGCAGGGCCAGGCTCCTCTGCCCGGGGTTGAGGGCCACCAGGTAGGCGGTGTAGGGCCGGCCGGCCGGGGCCTGGGGCGGAAAGTAGACGCTCACCTGGAGACCGGCGGGGTCCACGGCGCGGGGCGAGACGGCATAGACCAGGTCGCGACCCTGCCCGGGCCCCGTGCCGGCCAGGACGGTGAGGGGGGCCAGGTCGGGCGCAGCGGGCAGCGCCGCCTCCACCTCGGCCAGGCGCTCTGGCGCCAGTCGTCCGCCGTGCAGGACGACGAGGCGCACGCCCAGGGCCTGGAGCAAGCTCACGGCACGCTCCGCGGGAAACCGCTCCATCTCGTAGACGATCTGGCCGTGGGCCGGGGGGATAAAGCCGCTGTAGCCGTCGGGCGTGGGACGCCAGTGGTAGGTGGACAGGTACTGGTAGTCGAGCCGCGGCCCGCCGGGGGTGAAGGCCATGGGCAGCTCCAGGATGGGCCCTTCCGGCGCCTCGCCCGCCAGCCACTCGACGACGGGGGGCAGCTCGGCGCCCACGGGCACCGGCTCGGCCCGGGCCGCGGGCCAGGCGGCCGATTCCGCGACGACGAGGAGGGCACAAGCAGCCACCAGGGGACCCGCCAGGCGCGGCCGGCCCGGCCCTGGCCCCAGGATGGCGGCCAGACCGTAGCCCGCCAGCACGGCCAGGCAGAGCGAGACCAGGGCGTCGAAACGCACGGGCGCGCGCAGCGCCTTGAACCCGGGCACGAGGGCGTACAGCCAGGCATAGGGCAGCGCCACGTCCAGGCCCGCCGGCTCGCCGGGCGCCAGGTACAGGCGCGGGCCGAAGGACAGGATCAGCGCGCCCGCGAACAGCAGGACAAAGAACCAGCGACGGCGGCCGGCGCCGCGCAGCAGCCCCCAGGCGGCCAGCGCCAGGACGGCCAGTCCCGGAAAGAGGGCATCCACCGGGTAGCCGCCGGCGATGGGCGTCGCGTCGCTGGGCAGCCAGCGGCCATGGAGCAAGCTATTGGGCGGCACCATGGCATATTGCCGCAGGCTGGCCGAAAAGGGCTCGCTGTCGGCCAGGCTTCGCTCAAAGCCAAGCTCGCGCTGCACCCGAAAGTAGGGCAGGGCGAAGGGCAGGACGGAGAGCAGGCAGCAGGCCGCGGCCAGGAGCAGTGCTGCCAGCGCCCGGCCGCGCGGGCCGCGTGCCCCCTGCGCATCCTTCCCCCGGGCCAGCCCGGGAGGCAGGGCCGCCAACCCCTCGTAGACGGCGACGCCGGCCAGGGCCAGGGCCAGGAGGATGGCATAATAGAAAGAAGACACTGCCTGCAGCCAGAAAAAGAGGACCAGGGCCGCCGCCGGGCGCGGGCCCGGCCGGCGCAACAGGCCATAGAGGGCCAGGAGGGCAAAGGGCATCCACTGGGTCGTGAGAAGCTGGGCCTGGGCCAGATTGGTCATGCGGTAGGCCGAAAAGGCATAGGCCAGCCCCGCCACGAGCCCGGCGGCCGGCGAGCGGGTAAGCTTCAGGACCAGGAGGTAGGTGCCCAGGGCCGAGAGGATGAAGGACAGTAGCAAGAAGGCGTTGTAGCCCAACACCGGGTTGCCGCTGGCGGCCGTCAGCGGCAGCGCCAGGAGGGCGTTGCCCAGGAGCAGCTCGGAATAGGCCAGGGTGCGCGGGTAGGGATAAAAGATATTGGCGTCAAAAAGATGGAGGGGATCGGCCAGGAGCTGGTGGCCATCCCAGGCCATGATCCACACGTTGAGGAGCGCGTCCTGACGGTCCTCCACCGCCGTCGCCAGGTGAGCGGAAAGTGGATAGGTGAGCAGCAGGCTCAGGACGATCGAGATCAGCAGCACCGCCAGGGTGGTTCTTCGCACCTCTTGCTCCATGCGTAAGTTGCGGCTATTATACTCCAGGAGGGGCTCCGGGGCAAGGGCGACCGGCAACCAAGCCCACCCCGCCGGCGCAGGGCAGTCTTGCCGCGCCAGCGCCTTGACGCAGCGCACGTTTTGCCGTATGATGGGCAACAGGCGGGCAAGGTTCGCTGCCATGCCCGGCCCAATGCGAAGGAGTTCTACCCGTGCTGGAAAAGCTCAAGCTGATCGAAGAACACTACGAAGAATTGAACGCCCTCATGGCCGATCCTGAGGTCGTGACCGACTATGTCAAAGTGGCCGAATATGCCCAGGAACAGTCAGAGCTCGAGGCGCTGGTGCAGGCCTATCGCCACTACAACGCCCTGGAGGCCGAGCTGGCCGACACCCGGGCCCTCATGGAGATGGAAGAGGACGAGGAGTCACGCGAGATGGCCGGGCATGAAGTGTCGCGCATCGAGGCCAAGATGGAAGACCTCTATGCCCGCTTGCGCCTGCTGCTCCTGCCCCGCGACCCCAAGGACGAGAAGAACGTCATCATGGAGATCCGGGCCGGAACGGGCGGTGACGAGGCAGGGCTGTTCGCCGCCGACCTGTACCGCATGTACACCCGCTACGCCGAGGCCCACCGCTGGAAGACCGACATGATCGACTTTCACGATACAGGCGTGGGCGGATTCAAGGAGGTCGTCTTCCAGATCGCGGGCAAGGGCGCCTATTCCCGCCTGAAATACGAGAGCGGCGTGCACCGCGTGCAGAGGGTGCCGGCCACCGAGGCCCAGGGTCGCATCCACACCTCCACGGCCACGGTGGCGGTGCTGCCCGAGGTCGACGACGTGGAGATCGAGATCAACCCCGCCGACCTGGACATCGACGTCTATATCTCCTCGGGCCCGGGCGGGCAGCACATGCAAAAGAACGCCACCGCCGTGCGCATCACCCACAAGCCGACGGGCGTCGTCGCCGCGTCGGAGAGCGAGCGCAGCCAGACGCAAAACCGGGAGCGGGCCATGGCCGTGCTCCGCGCTCGCCTGTACGAGATAGAGCAGGAGCGGCAGCTCGAGGAGCGGGGCGAGGCGCGCCGGCTCCAGGTGGGCTCGGGCGAGCGCAGCGAAAAGATCCGGACCTACAACTATCCCCAGAACCGGGTGACCGACCATCGCATCGGCCTGACCATCCACCGCCTGGAGAGCATCATCAACGGCGACCTGGACGAGTTCATCGACGAGCTGGCGACGACCGACCAGGCGGACCGGCTGCAGGCCATCGGCGAGTAGCGGGCCGGCCATGGTCGACGTCCGCCAGGCTGTGCTTCAGGCGGTGCAGACACTGGAAAGCGAGGGCGTAGAGTCGCCGCGCCTGGAGGCAGAGCTGCTCCTGGCCCACGCCGCGGGGACCAACCGCGCCTGGGTGCTTGCCCATCCCGAGCGGCCGCTGACGCCCAAGGAGCTGACACGCTTTCGAGACCTGGCGGCGCGGAGGGCGCGCCGCGAGCCCCTGGCCTACATCACCGGCCACCGGGAGTTCTTCGGGCTGGATCTGGCCGTCGATCCCCGGGTGTTGATCCCCCGCCCCGAGACCGAGCTGCTCGTGGAACGGGCGCTGGACCTGGCCCGGCGGCTGTCCGGGCCCGCCCTGGTTGCCGACGTGGGGGCCGGGAGCGGGGCCATCGCCGTCGCCCTGGCCGTGCACCTGCCCGACGCCACGGTCTATGCCCTGGACGAAACGCCGGACCCCCTGGCCGTCACCAGTGAAAATGCCCGGCGCCATGGCGTGGCGGATCGCGTCCTCTGCCTCCAGGGCGACCTACTGGCCCCACTGCCCGAAGCGGTACACCTGGTATGCGCCAATCTGCCCTACGTGGGCAGCGAAGAGTGGGGGGCGCTGGCCCCGGAGATCCGGGAGTACGAGCCCAGGGCGGCCCTGGACGGAGGCTCCGGGGGGCTGGAGGTCATCCGCCGATTGCTGGCCTCGGCCCGCCCCCACCTGAGACCCGGGGGAGCGGTTCTCCTGGAGATCGGCGCCGCACAGGGAGAGGCGGCACGGGCGCTGGCCGGCGAGCACTTCCCCCGGGCCCGGGTAGAGGTGCACCAGGACTATGCCGGGCTGGACCGGCTTGTCATCGTACAAACGTAACGGAGGGCCGGGCCCGGGGCATGTCCTCACACGCGACGCGCTGCCGGGAGGGTAAAAGGCAAGCTCCCTACCCGGGGGTAGGGAGCCTCACCTCGTGTTCTCGACGTCTAGGCCGCGCTC
>JAAYZQ010000060.1 GCA_012514775.1 Anaerolineaceae bacterium | reverse complement strand
GGGGAGTCCCCCCTGGCCCGGACGGCCACCCTGGCACCGGCCGCCAGGGCAGGTGGGACGGGCGACTCGTCGGGGTAGGCTTACAGGGAGAGGGCTTGGCCCCCGACAAGTCGGGGAGTCCGGGATGCGTACGGCTGGGGAGTCCCCCCTGGCCCGGACGGCCACCCTGGCACCGGCCGCCAGGGCAGGTGGGACGGGCGACTTGTCGGGGTAGGCTTGCAGGGGGAGGACAGGGAGCGCGGGGGCTGTAGGCCGGTGGCCGGGCAAATTGACAGGGCGGGAAAAGCGTGCTAAAGTGATTCCACCAACGGCAAGACAGATAAGCTCAGGGGGGAGCGCAGCGTTATGAAACTGGTGACCTTTTTTCTTCACGGCCAGGCCCGGCTGGGGGCGCTCTTGCCCGGCGAGGCGGAGCAGGCCGTGGTCGACCTGAACCGGGCGGATGGTTCGCTGCCCACCGACATGATCGCCTTCCTGGAGGCCGGCGAGGCGGCGAGGGCACGGGCCGGGCAGGTCCTGGCCGCGCCGCCGCCCGAAGCGACGTACAAGCTTGCGGACGTTGTCCTCAAGGCCCCCATCCTGCGGCCCGGCAAGATCATCTGCATCGGCCTGAACTATGTCGAGCACGCCCGTGAATCGAGGATCTCGGTGCCGCCTTTCCCTGTCATTTTTTCCAAGTATGCCAACTCGGTCGTCGGCCACCTGGAGCCCATCGTCATCCCCGGCGCCGTGCGAGAGCCGGATTACGAGGGCGAGCTGGCGGCCGTCATCGGCCGCCGGGGCCGCCGCATCCCCGAGGCCCGGGCCCTGGAGCACGTGGCCGGCTACCTGCCGCTCAACGACGTCAGCGCCCGCGACTGGCAGCACCGCACCAGCCAGTGGGTCATCGGCAAGACGGCCGACACGTTCTGTCCCATGGGGCCGGCCCTGGTGACCGCCGACGAGATCCCCGACGTCCAGGATCTGTGGGTGCGCACCAGCATCGGCGACGAGCTGCTCCAGGAGGGGCACACGAGCTGGATGATCTTTACCGTGGCCCGCCTCATCGCCGACATGAGCCAGGTCATGACCCTGGAACCGGGCGACGTCATCGCCACGGGCACACCGGCCGGCGTCGGCGCGTCGCGCACGCCCCCGCGCTGGCTGCGCCCCGGCGACGTGGTGCGGGTGGAGGTCGAGAAGGTGGGCTTGCTGGAAAACCCGGTCGTCGCGGAGAACGCAGATGATTAATGTTGTGAAGCAACGCATGCTGGCCGGAGAGCCGGCCGTGGGCATCGTCCTGGAGCTGGGCTCGCCGGTTCTCGCGGGCATCGCCGCCGGGGCCGGGTTCGATTTCGTGCTGGTGGATTACCAGCACGGCGCCTGGGACGACGCCTCGGCCCTGGCCGCCTTTGGCGCCATCTCCCTGGGGACGGCGGTGCCCGTGGCGCGGGTCTACCAGAACGACTTTTACGCCATCGGCCGGGCCCTGGACCGGGGCGCGCTGGGCATCGTCGTGCCCATGGTCAACTCGGCCGACGAGGCCCGGGCCGCCGCCTTTGCCGCCCGCTATCCGCCCCGGGGCGGCCGCTCCTTCGCCGGCAGCCTGGCCGTGCACTATGGCCCCGACTATGGCACGTGGGCCAACGACGCGGTGTTCCTGGCCGTCCAGATCGAGACCGCCCAGGCCGCGGAGCGCGTCGAGGAGATCATGGCCGTCGACGGTGTGGACGGCTGCTGGATCGGGCCCATGGACCTGGCCCGCTCCATGGGCGTGGCCATGGGCAGCCCGCCCCACGAAGCCGCCATCCAGCGCGTGCTGGACGCCTGTCACAGGACGGCCAGGGTCCCGGGCATATACGCCCCCGACGCGGCGGCTGCCAGGCGCCGCATCGAGCAGGGGTTCCGCTTTGTGACCGCGGCCGACGACGCAGGGCTCATCGCCGGCGGGGCGCGAGAGACCTTGCGCCACCTGGTCGGCGCATGAGCCCCCCGGGGCCGGCCGGCCCGCTCCCGCCTCAGCTCGACGCGCTGGCGTAGCGGCGCAGGCCCAGGCGGAACAGGAGGCTGGCGCCGGCGAACAGGGCAACAGCAAAGGCCACGCTGCCGGCCAGGGCCGCGGCCGGCAGGCTGCCCATCAGCGCCTGGGCGGGCACGGTGGTCATCAGGCCCACGGGCACGATCCAGGTGAGCACCAGCCGCAGCCAGCCGGGATACAGGCCCACGGGGTAGCGGGCCATGTCGAACAGGCCGTCCAGGATCCAGGTGAACAGCAGGCTGGGGTTCCACAGGGTCAGGGCGCAAAAGGCCAGCAGCGCGGCGTAGAGGATGGTCACGGCCGCGCCCAGGGCCAGGAAAAAGGCCGCCAACCGGTCCAGGGGCAGGGCCGCGCCCAGCCGGCCGGCGGCCACGGCGACGACGCCGATGCCCAGCGCCAGGTCCACCAGGGCAAAGGGGCGCCAGTGGCGAACGCTGGCCAGGAACTGGGGGTTCACCGGCCGCAGCAGGGTATAGTCCAGGCGCCCGGTCCACACCTCGCCGTCCATGCCGGCCAGGGCCTCCAGGCTGGGGCCGATGAACAACCCCCGCAGGGCGCTGAGGATCAGGAACACGCCCAGCAGCGCCAGGGTAGAGGCCAGGTCCCAGCCGCGGATGGACTCCACCTGGCCAAAGAGGACCAGCACCCCGGCGATGCCCGTGCCCAGCCCCAGGAGCGACTGGAACAGCGCCAGCCAGAAGTTGGCCCGATACGCCAGCTCGGCCTGCACCGAGGCGCGGGCGCACTTGCCCGCGAGCTTCAAGTAGTACATGGTGCACCCTCCAGGCGCGGCGTGTGATGCGCCGCGAGCAGTTCGGTCGCGAGTTTCTCCATCGGCCCTTGCCCCTATCCCCCCACGGCCGTGTAGCGGCGCAGGCCGGTGCGCCACAGGCCCAGGCAGAGGGCCACGGCCAGGAGCAGCCAGGCGCCCTGGACGGCCAGGCCGGTCCACAGGTCGCGGCCCCCCACGTGCCCGGCCAGGATCTCGACCGGGAAGGAGAGCATGTAGCGAAAGGGCAGGACGGCTGCCAGGCGCTGCATGCCGTCGGGCAGGAGGGCGATGGGCGCCACCTGCCCGCCCAGCAAAAAGACCAGGCTCTCTTGCAGCGAGAGCAGGGCGTCGGCGCGGCTGGCCCAGAAGGAGAGAAGTGCCACCCAGTAGCCCCACAGGAAGCGCAGCGCCCAGGCCAGGACCAGGGCGGGCAGGAAGGCCAGAACCTGGCTCCAGGCGATGTGCAGCTCGGGGCGTAGCAGCAAGGCCAGCAGCCCGGCCAGGGGCAGGGCAAAGGTCATGAACACCACCTTGACCGCCACCTCCGAGGCCAGGGCGTCGTAAAAGGGCGACAGGGGCCGCACCAGCAAAAAGCTCAGCCGGCCGTAGCGGATGCCGTCGCCCACGGTCCAGTTGTTGGTGCTGAAGGTGACCTGGTTGACCAGGATGAGGACCACGTAATAGCCCACCAGCTCGCCGCGGCCCAGGCCGCCCGCGCCGCCCTCCTCGGCCGCCGCCGACCAGACGAGGAGATAGACCAGCAGCGGGACCATCCACGAGAAGGCGACCAGGTAAAAGAAGCCGCGGTGCTGGAGCCACGAGGCCCACGTGGCGCGCACCAGGGCCAGGCCGCCGCGCAGGTTCGCCGCCCGGGGGCTCACGCCTCACCTCCCGCGTCGCCGGCCGGCGCTGCCGCGTCCAGGGGGCTGCCCTGGTAGATCTGGTCGATGACCGCCTCGATGGGCGGGTCCTCCACGGCCAGGTCGACGACGGGCAGGGTCTCCAGCAGGCGGGCGGTGAGGGCGGGCGCCTCGTCGCCGGGCACGCGCAGCGTCAGCCGGCCGTTCTCCCGCTCCACCACGTCCACGCCCGGGGGCAGGGGCACCTCGCCGCCGCCGTTGCCGATGGCCAGGCGCAGCAGCTTGAAGGGGGCCAGCCGGTGGGCCAGCGCCTTCAGCTCGCCGTCGTACAGCAGCCGCCCCTCGTGGATGAGGATGACCCGCGGGCAGAGGGCCACGACGTCGGCCATGTAGTGGCTGGTGAGAATGACCGTCACGCCGCTGCGCCGGTTGTGCTCGCCCAGAAAGCGCCGCAGCCGCCCCTGCATCGACACGTCCAGGCCGAGCGTTGGCTCGTCCAGGAAGAGCACCTCGGGCCGGTGGAGGAGGCCGGCCACCAGCTCGCACTTCATCCGCTCGCCCAGCGACAGGTTGCGCACCGGCCGGGCCAGGAGGTCCTCCATCTCCAGCAGGGCCACCAGCTCGTCCAGCGTGCGGCGATAGTCCGCCGGCGCCAGGCGATAGATCTGGGCCAGCACCTCAAAGGTCTCCAGGGGCGGGATGTCCCACAGCATCTGGCTGCGGTTGCCCATGACCATGCTGATGCGCTGCAGGTAGGCCGGGCGGCGCTCCCAGGGTACGAAACCCAGGACCGAGGCCCGGCCGCCGCTGGGGTGCAGCAGGCCGGAGAGCATCTTGAGGGTCGTCGTCTTGCCGGCGCCGTTGGGCCCGATAAAGCCCACCATCTCGCCGGCCTGCACCTGGAAGCGCAGGTCGCACACGGCGGCCACGTCGCGGTAGGTGCGCCGCACCAGGCCGCGCAGCGACCCGATGAGGCCGGCGCTGCCCTCGGGCACGCGATAGGTCTTGGCCAGGTCGTCGACCTGGATGTGTGGATCGGCCATTCTTTTCTCCTCTAGACGGAACCGTGGATCGTGCTGCGACGAGGGCCGGGGCCCGGCTGCCCGGACCCCGGCCCCTCAGGGGTCACGCAAGGTCAGGAAACCGTCCTGTAGCGCAGCCAGACCTGCCCGCCGCTC
Organism: Anaerolineaceae bacterium; assembly: GCA_012514775.1. The sequence continues at coordinate 686 of JAAYZQ010000060.1, read as the reverse complement.
TGCACGAGCGCGGACATGAGCTCCAGGCGGGCGGGGTTTTCCTCGGGGCCCAGGGCCGGCGAGTCAAAGAGCGACGGCGTGTCCATCCCGCCGACGACGCCGGGCAGCAGCTCGACGTTGACCTCGTCGACCAGGCCGGCGCGGAGCAGCGCGCCGTTCATGCGGCCGCCCGCCGTCGACAGGAGGGTCGTCACCCCCAGGCTCGAGCCCAGCTTTTCCAGGGCCAGGGCCAGGTCCACCCGCTCGTCGCCGGTCACCAGGTAGGGGATGGCCTCGCGCCGGAGGTAGGCCAGGTAGGGCGCGGGGGTGGCGCGGCAGACGAGGATCAGGCTGTGCCAGCCCTGCCACTCCTCGCCAAAGAACGCGCCGTCCTTGATCCAGTTGCGCACCCGGCCGCGGCCGTCGACGCAGGTGAACCAGCCGCGGTGTCCCGGCCGGCCCGTGACCGACTCGGGCAAATAGTCTTCGTAGAGGTGCGAGGCGTCGCCTTCCACGGGCGGCAGCGGGGCGGGCTCGTCCTCGTCGCGCACCAGCGAGCCGCTGCCCTCCAGGCTGGCCTGGGGCTGGTGGAGGCTCCTGAGCCAGCGGTAAGCCTCCCCCGACTCTCCCATGGCCTGCCAGCGCTCGTCGCCCCACAACAGCAGCCTGTCGCGCGAGGCGGCGACGCGGCCGTCCAGAGACGCACT
>JAAYZQ010000475.1 GCA_012514775.1 Anaerolineaceae bacterium | reverse complement strand
TGATAGCCGGTGTTGATGATCAGGATGTCGCCCTTCTTGACCTTGGCGCGGCTCATGATCATCTCGGGGGTGTACAGGGCATAGTCCGACATCAGGTCCGAAATATCGACGATCACACCCTGGCCGCAGACGTCCGTCAAGGGGATGTCGGCGATGGGCCGCCCGCCCGAATGAAAGGCGCGCTCGCCCACCAGGTGGGTGCCCACGGTGTTGCTCCAGTTCAGGATCTGGCCGTTGGCCCCCTGCCCGCCGCCATAGGCGCCCGTCACCCGCTTGAAAAAGTGAACCTCCAGCGACTTTTCGCCCGGCCAGGGTGGCGTAAAGATGCTGCAATCCTGCGTCAGGTCATAGAGCCGCGCGCCGGCCATCGTGTTGATAAACTGCTCGCGATCCATTCCTCTCTCCTTTCCGATTCCGAATCGATTCCTGCTTCTTATTGCCCTAAGAGCGCGCTGAAGCGCGCACTACGAACAGGCAGTTGTACGTTCGTAGTGGGCGATATTGCAAGTTTACTAATTGATGCGGGTATGCTCACACTGCTCGCAGCGGATAACAATCCGCCACTCTTGCCACTTTGCGCCTGCTGGACTGGAGCGCGGACTGTTGTCGGCGCCGAGCAAGTGACGGCCATACCCGTGCTATTTTGTTAAGATGCAAAAGCGCGCACTACGAACGGGCGCGTGTACGTTCGTAGTGGGCGATTTATCGCCCAAAAACCGCGCTGAAGCGCGCACTACGAACGGGCTCTCCGCCAGGCTGCTAGAATCCGTACTTTTCGGCGTAGGCCATGACGGCCGCCTCGAACATGGCCATGGGCGGTCGGACCAGGCCGGCGCCCACCTGGCCGACGCCCGGGTCCTTGTGGGCGATGCCGGTGTTGACCCGGGGCGTGATGTTCTTTTCCACCACCTTGCGGATGTCGATGCCTGTGGGCGTGCCGCGAAAGTCGAGGGGAGGCATGGTAAAGTACTTGTGCTCGGCGTAACAGATCTCGTACATCTCCAGGGTGGCGTTGATGGCGTCCTTGGGCGTGCCGCTGACAAACGTCACGATGGCCGGCGCGCTGGCCATGGCAAAGCCACCGATGCCCGCCGTCTCGGTGATGACGCTGTCGCCGATGTCGCCGCTGGCGTCCTCGGCCTTGAAGCCGGGGAAATAGAGGCCCACCGGCGTGGCCACCGGCGCGGTGAACCACCGATCGCCCAGCCCGCTGACGCGGATGCCGAAATCGGTCCCATTGCGGGCCATGGTGCTGACGATGGTGCTGCCCTCCACGCCGTGGGCGGCGTCGGCCATGGCCTTGCAGCAGGCCATCACCGGGTTCAGCACGCTCAGGGCATTGTCGCCCAAGAACTTGAGCACTTCCGAAGCCACTTCGGGGCTCGGCGCGCAGCGCGCGACAAAGGGCGCCAGCCGCGCGGTGTAGAGGATGGAGCCGGCCTTGTTGCGGTTGTGGCCCTCGTCGCCCATGTGCAGTGCCTCGGCCAGCAGCGCCCGGATGTCCAGCCCGCCGCTGTCCTCCAGGGCATCGGCCAGGATCGGGCCCATGACCTCCTCCATCCAGCGCAGGCGCTCCAGCACCTCGTCGCTGTAGGCCCCGTAGCGCAGCACCTTGCCATAGCCCTCGTTCAGGTTCGAGTACGACTTGCGGCCGGTGGTCTTGTCCTCCAGGATATAGACCGACATGGAGCTGCTGATGACGCCGGCCATGGGTCCCACCGCCTGGTGGTGGTGGCAGGGCTCCAGCTCGACCTGGCCGGAGGTGACCAGCGCCTCGGCCTCGGCCATGTCTTTTGCCTTGCCCTCGTAGATCAGGGCTCCCGTGATGGCCCCGCGCATGGGGCCCGAGGCCCGCTCCCAGGTGATGGGCGGCCCGGCGTGCAGCAGCAGGTTCTCTCGCATGCCCGGCACCGTATCGATGGCCTTGCCCAGGCCGGTGAGCACCGGCCGGGTCTCCATCATCTGTTCGACGGCTGTTGCATTCGCTTTTTCGATGTCCATACCACGCTCCTCCTCGTTATTCTGGGGGCACCCCTCGTCGTGCGGAGGGCACCTAAGGATCTCCTCAGCGCAGCCTCTGTCCCGGCTCGAACCGCGACCGGGCCTCCTTCAGAATCTCCTCGTAGATCTCCAGGTTGCGATCCTGAAGGTGATCGAAAACCTGGGGGCTCTTGCTCCCCCAGGTGATGTGGCGCAATGGGTCCGGGTCCAGCTTGGCGGCGACGATCTCCTCGCCGCCGCGCGCCTGGGCCAGGCGCCAGGCGATGGGTGTCACGATCATGCTGTGCCCGAAGTAGTAGCTGCCCCCGGCGTCGGGGCCGACGGCGTTGGTGGCCACCATGTAGACGTGGTTGTCGTAGGCCCGGGCGCAGGTGGTGAGATACCAGATGTCATAGCTGCGCAGCAGGGCCGAGGGCCGGACGATGACCTCCGCCCCCTTGACCGCCAGCAGGCGCGACAGCTCCGGAAAGTCGCCGTCGTAGCAGATGATCATCCCGATGCTGCCCAGGGCCGTCTCGTAGACGTCCGCCCGGTTGCCCACGGTCACCCAGCCGCCGCAGTCCAGGCGCTCCACGGGGAAGGGGTGCGTCTTGTCATAAATGCCGACGATCTCGCCGTCGGGCCCGATGAGGACCGACGAATTGTAGACCACGCCCCGCTCCGGGCCGCGCCGGTAGGTGGGCCACACGACGTGCACGCCCAACGATTTGGCCGCCTTTTGGACCTCGGCCGTGATACGGCCGGGGGCGTCGTCGACGAGGTCCCACAGCTCGTCGGCGCTCAACCCGGTGACAAAGCTGGTCGTCACCGTCTCCGGAAAGACCACCAGTTCGGCCTCGAACTCTTTCGCGGCGCGCTCCAGCCAGGCCACACCCTTCTCGACGTTCGCCCGCACGTCGTTGGGCGTGACGGCAATCTGCACGCACGCGGCGACAAACTCTTTCACGTTACGTTCCTTTCATTCTCGCCAGGATGGCCATGAGCCGCTCGTTCCCGCCGGCGGGCGGCTTCCAGTCCACGTGAACGGCCTCCCCGCCCTGGGCGCGGAGGCTTTCGGCAAAGGTTTCAAGCCCGACGTTGATGCCGGCCAGTGGGGCGTTCATGACCTCGAGGGACACCCTGGCGCCGGCGGGCGCGCCCTGGGCAGCCCCCCCGGCCGCGTCCAGGAAACGCGCCAGCCGCCCGGCGTGGCGCACGGCGGCCTCGTTGCTGGTGTAGACGTGGACGCCGGCTTCCCGCAGGCGCTCCACCTGCCCGGCCATGTCCTGCGGATCCTCCTCGGTGCCGACCACCACGGCGACGACCTCCAGGTGGCGGCCGTCCCGCGCGGCGGCGGCCACGGCGCCGGCGATGGCCGGCGCCAGCTCGCCCGCGGGATCGGGGTGGGCGCCGTAGCCCAGCACCACGTCCAGCAAGATCACGGCGACCTCCGGGTCCGCGGCCTCTTGCTCGAGCCGGCGGATGCGGAGGTCGTTGTCCATCATGGGGTGCAGCCGCCCGACGGTGAACTCGTCCTCTCCCAGGTCCACGATGGTGTGCTCCTGGCTCACCATCGAGTTTGCCAGGCGATAGCGCTTGTCCAGGGGGGCGTTGGCATAGACGGCCGGCAGGTAGCCCTGCAAGAGGAGCAGGGCCTCGTAGGCCAGGGTGCCGCCCGAAAAGAGCCCCCGCAGGTAGTGCTGCCCCGGCGCGAACCGGCCGGCCGCCGCGGTGAAGGCTTCCTCGGGCAATTCATCCTCGGCCGGCTGGCCCCGGCCCGCTGCCAGGGCCACGGCCAGCTCGGCCGCCTCGTCAAAGGTGCCGGCAAAGTACAGGTTGTCGCTGCGGCGCAGGGCGGTGGCGTGGCCGATAAAATCGACGACCACCGGCTTGTTCGCTGCCCGAGCGGCGGCCAGGAGCTCACCGGCGACCGCCGGGGCGGGCGGCTTGGAGATGAGCACGATGACGGCCGTCTCCGGATCGCGGCTCAGTAGCTCCAGGCTCTGCCGCGCGCTGGCCGCCCCCACGGCTTCCGACAGGTCCCGCCCGCCGGTGCCCAGGGCGTGGGTCAGGCCGCCGCCGAGCTGGTGGATACGGCTGCTCACCTGCTGCAGTCCCGTGCCCGAAGCCGCCACCAGGCCCACAGCTCCCCGCCGGACCTTGTTGGCAAAGCCCAGGCCCACGCCGTTGACGATGGCCGTGCCGCAGTCGGGACCCATGACCAGCAGCCCCTTCCCGGCCGCGCTCTTTTTCAGGGCCACCTCGTCCTCGAGGGACACGTTGTCGCTGTAGAGAAAGACGTTCTTGCCCAGGGACAGGGCCTCGCGGGCCACGCCGGCCGCGTAGCGGCCCGGCACCGAGATCAGCACCCAGTGGGCTTCGGGCAGCATGTCCGCGGCCGATTCCAGGCTCTTGGGCAAGAAATCCTGTTCGGAGCCCGGGCGCCGCCTGGTGAGGAGGGCGTCCACCTCCGCCAGGGCGGCGGCGGCCTCGGCTTCCGCCCCGGCCTTGACGACGATGACCAGGTCGTCGGCCCCGGCCGCCTGGGCCTCGGGGGTCAGCAAGCCGCTCTGGGCGAGGATCTCCTTGTTGGCCTCCGTGCCCATGACCACGCCGGCGTCGAGGACGCCGGGCAGGCCGGCCAGGGAGCGTTGCAACTGCATGAGTACCACAGAGTCATAGTAGGCGCCGCTGCGTATCTCGGCCTTCGTGTTTGCCATGGGCACTCCCCCCGGTGCAGAATATGCCAGGTATAGTTTGTCGCCTGCCCAACCGTGGGCCAGGCTGAACGCTTCCGAGCCGATATTCCGATGATACGCCGCCAATCGATGAGCAGAGCCGAACCTGTTGGACAGCCAATCAGTGCCGCGGTTTCGGTATACGTGGAGTTCAAGCGGCCGCGCTCAATTCCGCAGAGTATACCACAAGGCAGCGGGAATGTCAATTGCTCCTTCGAGCG
>JAAYZQ010000474.1 GCA_012514775.1 Anaerolineaceae bacterium | reverse complement strand
TGGGCCAACTACCTGGCCGGGCCCAGCCTCGGCATCCTGGCCACGCACCTGAACGCGGCCGCGGTACAGGGCTACATTCCATACGCGCCGGCGCTGGCGCCATACGTCACCGGCGCCGAGGCGGCCGCCCGGTGGGCCAACCTGCAGGTGTGGTACGCGACACGAGGCCACTTCTGGGTGGGCAGCGGTCCGTTCTACGTGGGAGAGGTCCAGTGGGACGTACCCTCGCTGACCCTGGAGCACTTTGACGCGTTCCCAGATCCGGCCGGGCGATGGGATGCCCTTGCCGAACTGCCGCCGCCCGAGTTGGCCATCAGCTACCCGACGGGTGCGCCGGGCAGCTACCTGAACGTCCTGGGGAGCGGCTTTCCCGCCGGCGGCACGGCGTCGGTCGCGGTGAACAACCACCTGCTGGCCGACGTGCCGGTTGACGACAGCGGCGAGCTGGCCTTCACCCTGGCGACGGACGAGGCCGACGAGGGGGTGTACCACGTCCAGGTGCGGGTCAACCCGGTGGCGGGCGTGCAGTTCGAGCTGGATTCGGCCGAGCCTGCGCGGCCGCTGGAACAAGATCTGCCGCTGGTGACGGTCCCCGATGGGCTCATTACCTACTATGTCTACCTGCCGGTTCTCCTGCGGAGCTACTGACCTCAAGCCTAAAGGCTAGCCAAGGCGGGATCTACATCAGGTGCATCGCACGAACGGCACGTGCAACGCACCGGGGGCGGAAGGGTAGCGCACAACCTGGCAGACTGTCAGAGCTGCCAGGTTGTGTTTGGTCGCCTTCGAACAACGACGCTTGACGCCCGCCCGAAAGCGTGCTACAATCCAGGCCGACGTTGGCCCCGCCGCCGCGTCGTGCACCGCACCGTCGCCCCGAAACGTTGACAGCCCCCCGCCGGCTTGACCGGGCAGGGGGAACCTCAAGACAGGAGAATGCCAATGTCCATGTCCACAGGGAATACGCGCCAGACGATGGCTCGCTATTTCGAGTCGGCAGAGCCGGATGTGAGCCTGTTTGCGCCAGACGTCGCCTTCACAATGATGGCCACGGGCGACACCTATCGCGGGCCGGACCAGGTCCGGCAGATGCTCGACTATTATTACCGGGACGCCTTTGATGCCCGGGCCGAGGCAAGGAACGTGCTCATCGACGGCGACCACGCCGTCTGGGAGGGCCACTTTATCGGAGAGCACACCGGCGAATTGTTCGGACTGGCCGCCACGGGGAAAAAAGTGTGCGTGCCGTTGGTGGTCCTCTACGATCTGAAGGACGGCCTCATTCACAAGGCGCGCTTTTACCTGGAGTTGCCCATGCTGCTCCAACAGATCGGCGTGGGGCAGGAGGCGTGATGGAGGCTTCAGCACTGGCCAGGAAGCTCCGCCTTCAGCCCGGTCATCGGGTTCTCATCCTGAACGCTCCCGAGGGCTACGTGGATCGGCTGCGTCCCCTGCCCGAGGGGGTGGAGCTGGCCGACACCGCCGGGGGCGAGTTCGATTTCGTGCACCTCTTTGCCCGCAACAGCACCGACCTGGCGTGGATGGTGCGCCAGGCCCTGGAGTCCATCAAGTACGATGGGTTGCTGTGGGTCTCCTATCCGAAAAAGAGCTCCGGGGTCGCCACCGACCTGAGCCGTGACGTCTTCTGGACCGCGCTGGAAGGGGACGGCCTGCGGCCCGTCATGCAAGTATCCATCGACGACACCTGGTCGGCGCTGCGCTTCCGGCCCGCCGAGCTCGTGGGGAAGTAAATCGGAACGGGATCACTCGTCGCCCCTCCGCTTCTTGCTGCCCGGCCGCTTTTGCGGTATAATGCGGCCACCATGGTCGTGCAGGTCAAGCTGTTTTCTCGTTTTCGCCAGCTCTTGCCCCGGGAGGCCCGGGGCGAGGCCCAGGTCCAGGTGCCAGAGGGGGCGACCGTCGCTCAGCTCCTGGACCAGTTGGGCGTAGAGGGCCGGGTGCAGCTCATCTCTATCAACGGCCGGCCCGAGCCCAACCGGGATCGCACCCTGCACGACGGGGACCGCGTCCGCGTCTTTCCCTTTGGCGTGGGCGGCTAATAATCCACTACATCTTTTTGCAAGGAGGCGAAATACTATGTCACATGGGTTCAATGGCAGGATCTTGCACGTGGACCTGACGACGGGCAGAATGGACGTGGAGGAGCCG
>JAAYZQ010000473.1 GCA_012514775.1 Anaerolineaceae bacterium | reverse complement strand
GGCCTGTCCGGCCTGCTGACCACCACCATGCTGGGCATGGAGGACGTCATCGAAGAGCTAAAGCGTCAGGGCCTGCGCGACCAGGTGAAGGTGATCATCGGCGGCGCTCCGGTCTCCAAGAAGTATGCAGAGCAGATCGGAGCCGATGGCTATGGCAACGACGCCGCCCAGGCTATAAAACTGGTTCGCTCGTTGCTCTAGAGCGCACGTGAACTGAAAATCTGAGCGCAAATGCCGCTCGTTGAGCCGACAACGTGCTCCCTTCACGAAAGAGTAAGGCATGTACAGCTTTCGCCAGGACCCGCTCTGGGCTGCCTGCACGCCTGAGCACTTGGCCAGAAAATTTTGCCAAAAAAGATGAGGGTATTGTATAATACCGGCATGAGAAAACTAATTGTTTTGACGTTCGTGTCCCTTGACGGTGTCATGCAGGCTCCCGGCGGCAAAGGTGAAGACCCTTCGGGCGGCTTTGATCTTGAGGGCTGGACGGTGCCCTACTTTGACGAAGCCCTGGGCGAAGAGATGACGAAACAGATGAGCCAGCCGTTCGATCTGCTGCTGGGCAGAAAGACGTTCGAGATCTTTGCCTCGTATTGGCCCCTGCAAAGCAGCGATGAGCCCATCAACAAGGCCAAAAAGTACGTCGTCTCCAGCCAGGCAATTCAAACCGACTGGGAAGAGACGGTTCGCATCCATGGCAATGTGGTTGAGGAGATTGCGAAGCTAAAGCGGCAAGATGGCCCCACGCTGCAGGTGCATGGAAGCAGTGAGCTCATTCAGGCTTTGCTGGCCAACGATCTGGTCGACGAGCTGTGGTTAAAGACATTCCCCGTTACCCTGGGCAAGGGCAAGCGGTTGTTTGGAGAGGGAACCGCAGCCGCAGCCTTCAGACTGACGGAATCAAGGACAACACCCAGCGGCGTGGTCGTTGCTTCTTACAAGAGGGACGGGGAAGTCAGGCTCGGCTCGTTTAGCGGATAGGCCCGGAAGAGCCTTGCGGCAGGCCCTCCCGGGCAGTTTGTTCTGGGAAGGGGCTCGTGTTTTCTGGCGAGCCGGCAGATCGGCCGGTAGTGGGAAGTAGCGCACAACTTCCCGGGCCACGAGCACGCCGGGTCTTGCGATGGCACACGCTCGTTTCTCGGCGATGCCAGGGCCGGGCCGTCCCTGGCTTGCAGGACGGCTCGTCGATCAACGCGACAGCGAGAAAAACGACCCGGCCCGGCTTGCGACCAGCACCTGGCCGAGCGCCTGCTACCGCCGTTTCTTGCGCGCCAGCCTGAGCGCGGTGAACAGGCCCTTGTCGCGGATCGTCTTGACGGCGAGCCCCCTCGACGTAATCTCGAAGTACTTCTCGCCGTAGCGTGCGAGCCTGGCCTCGTCGATCTCGATGCCCAACCCCGGCGCATCGGGTACGGCGACGGTGCCGTCGGCCGAGACCTGGATCGTCTCGACCAGCAGGCCGTCGCGGGCCTCGGGCACCCAGCCCGGGGGCTCGAAGGGGTACTCGATGGGGTGAGTACGCGGTCCTGCGGCATAGACGTGCAGGTTGATGAGAAAGCCGAGGCCGTTGGTCCAGGTGTGGGGCGTGTAGCCCAGGCCTCTCTCGCGGCAGGTCTCCATGACCCGTGCCGCGTCGCCGATGCCGCCGCCCATGGTCGCGTCGGGCTGGTAGATGTCATAGCTGCCCTTTTCGAGCATGACCTTGAACTCGTGCCAACCGCCGTTCATCTCGCCACCCGCGATGGGCACATCCGACTGGCGGCACAGATCTGCCAGCTCGTCGTAGGCGTGCATGTCCAGTGGCTCCTCGATCCAGGCCACGCCGAGGTCCATACAGGCGCGAGCAAAATCGACCGCGCGCTCCAGGGTCCACAGCGGTGCATCGTCGATGAGCGCCACCCGCCAGCCCTGGTTTGCATCCACGCCGAGCATCACCGAGTCGCCCACGGCGCGGCGCACGGCCTCTACCTGGGCCACGTCCTCTGCCGGGTCAAAGCTGTGCACTCGCAGCTTGACGGCCTTGAAGCCCATGTCGCACAGCTCGAGCACCTCCTCGGCACGCCTGGCAGGTGGGTGGACCTCGCCGGTGGATGCATAGACGTTCACGCGGCCGCCCTCCTTGCCGCCGAGCAGGGCCCACACCGGTTTGCCCTCGACCTTGCCCTTGATGTCCCAGAACGCGGCTTCGAGCCAGTAGTTGCGCCAACCCAAAAAGCTCGCTTCGCGGATGCGCTGGCGGACGGTGGGGATGTCGACCGGGTCGAGGCCGATCAGGTAGGGCCCGAGCAGGCTGCCCAACCCCTCGCGCTCCTGTTCGAATGCCACGCCTGCGGCAACGCCCTGCACGCCTTCGTCCGTGGTCACGCGCACCAGGTTGAAGCGGTTGACGGTCTGAGGATAGCCGGGGATCCAGGCCGGGTAGAACGGCTTGGGAAGGGGGATTGCAACGTGGAATAGCTCGATCCGATCAACCTTCATGTCTTTCCTCCTCCTTGGGGCAAGTTGGTACAAGGTAGCCCATTTGAACGGCGTTGTCGCTGACTTTGAGTGGGGCTTCTTCGACGACAGGCCCGGTGAAGCGCGGGCTCATTTCACTTACCCGTCAGACAAGCCGAGCAGGCGCTCGGCGAGCCCAGCCCCGGGAGCGCCGAGCGCCTGCTCGGCCCCAGCCAGATCCTGTTTCAGCCGCTCGATCTGCCGGTATCGGCTTATAACCTACACGTATGATTATACACGCATTCCGGGATTTTGTCCACGCCGGCTCGGCCCCTTTGCAGGCACGCACCCTGAGGAGCCCAGACCCTCTTTGGCTACCTGGCCGGCATGGCCCTCTTTCGCCTGAGTGCTGAGGTGCTGTGAACGTGCAGAAAGACAACACCGGATGGGGAATATAGCGGATTATTGTGTCGGGGGAGCAAAGTCTCTTTCTCCGCGAGCCGAGCGGCGCACCCCGACCTGCGGCCCGCCATCCACGAGTTCGCCGAGGGCGACGGCCTGGCAGTCATGGTCGACAAGGCTATTGGCTTCTGCCAGACCCGCGGCCTGTTCCCCTATGCTGATTCGCTTGTTGTCTTGGGCAGGCCGCCTGCCGACCATAGCTCCCAGCCATCCAAACAGGATGATCCCGGCCAGCGTGAACGCCAGGTCGGCGAGGTCAAAGCTGCGGACCGGTGACAGGGCCTGGAGACCCTCCTCGGCGGTTGCCAGCAGGCCCAGGATGGCCAGCGCGCCGCCTGCGGACCGTCCTGCCCGCCACCCCATGACCAGGAATGCCACAGCACCAAACAACATGAAGTGCAAAAGCTTGTCGGCGCCAGGGAGGGCCAGGAGGTCGAATCGGAGCAGTCCCAGGTAGGCCCCCAGCAAAGCCAGCAGCACCACGCCCACCTGGCTCCACAACAACCAGGCCCAGCGTGGCCTGGCGCCGCCGGCCGGTCGGTACCAGCAGCCATAGACCGCCGTTGCCACCGACACGCCCACGATCGCCCCGCCGAGCAGATCGCTGGGGTAATGCTGGCCGAGATAGAGCCGCGAGAAGGACACGACGGCAGCGCCCGGCACGGCAAGGAGACCTGCTCGCCGCCAGACGAGGCTGGCCAGTGTTGCGCCGCCGAAAGCGGCGGCAGCGTGCCCGCTGGGAAACGAAGGAAAGGCCGAGGCGGTTTGCACGACCCGGATATCGGCCGGCCTGGGACGCATCACCAGGAACTGGATGCCCACGGCCAGCAGCGTCGAGGCGATGAAGGTAGCCAGCAAGGCGACCCCTTCGCGCCGTTTCCCGGTCCGCAGCACCAAGAAGGACAGGATCGCCGCCAGGGGCATGGCTCCGACGGTGACCGCGACCATCAGCCCATCCAGGAACGGATGGGCCCAGCCCCGGTTAAAGAAAGCCACCAGTTGCGAGTCCCAGTTCAAGCGCTGTCACCCCTTGCCTATTCTACACCGGGTGACTGGCCCTTGTCGATGACGCAGGATCGGCAATCCGCGCACCTGAGTACTTGACACAGGGTCCGGCATAGGCTTCACTGCCTGGGTGAGCAACAAAGGATTGAGCCAAGTGAAACGCAGGTCAGTCATTGTCGCTTGTCTGATACAATTTTTTGACAGATTTCCGATTTGGGCTATAATGAGTTCGAATATACACAATGCAATTGTAAAGGTTGCATTGTGCATATGCAAACCATGGAGTGCAGCAATGGCGGAGGAACCGGGAACGATCCAACTCAGTCATCTGGAACAGACCATCTATTTTGCGAGCCAGCGAGAGGGTGTACACCTGCTTGACGCCGACTTTGCCTCCGACCTGGTCGACATCTCCCGCAGGCATGCCGTCAACCTGCTGGCCAGCATGGCTCAGAAGGGTGCCCTCCATCGCGTGGGCCGAGGGCGCTATGTTGTCGTCCCTCCAGATGTGCTGTACAGGCGAAAGAGCTACCTGGTCGATCCGCACCTGATCCTGGATGAGTTGATGCAGAGCAACGGTAGCGACGGTCTCTACTACGTCGCCTACCAGAGCGCGGCGGCGATACACGGAGCGGCACATCAGCTTCCCTTCGTTCTACTGGTGGCTGTTCCCCAGCAACGCCGGCCCATCGAATTGGGCCGGGCTCGGATCCAGTTTGTGCAGCTCAAGCCGGACAAATTCTTTGGCTTCCAGCAGACCACATACCATGACGTCCCCCTTAACGTCTCCGATCCGGAAAAGACCATCCTGGATTGCCTGGAGCGGTTTGACCTGTGTGGTGGTGTGGCGGAGGTGGCCCGCACCATCAGTGGCCTGATCGAAAAAGTCGAGCGTGATAAGCTGCTCGAGTATATGTGGCGCATGGACAATCAAGCCCTGACACAGCGGTTGGGTCTCATCCTGGAGCGTCTGGGCACAGTGCAGGAGATCGAGAAGAACTTGATCGACGCTATCGCCCGCCAAGTGGGTGAGCACGTCTATCCCCTGGATCCGCACGAGCCTGAGGCTGGCGTATTGAATAGCCGCTGGCGCATCCGCGAGAACACAGAGGTAGTGGGATTTTACCTCTCTCAAGAGTATGGTATAATACCATCGTAACTCCCCCGGAGATAGCATCTCCGGGCCGATGCCCACCCGCAAGGGTGGGTGTCCCTTTTTCGGGAGCAACGCGGATGAAACGTGTCATCGCCTACATCAATGGTTTTAACCTGTACTTCGGCCTGCGCGAGAAGGGCTGGAAACGATTCTACTGACATAGAGGATAGGCAAAGAACATCAGGCTGCTTCCGGCTTCCTTCGGCCCGGATAGGCCGACTGGATCTCGCACGCCCGCTGCTGATTGCCGCCGGTTGTGCCCCGTTTGCATCACGCCACCGCCCAATCCCTGCACAACACCTCCGCCTGCTCCAGCACCGTTTGCGTCGCCTTCTCCTGCTTGTCGGGCGGGTATCCGTAGCGGCGCAGGATGCGCTTGACGAGGACGCGCATCCTGGCGCGCACGTTCTCCCGCAGCGTCCAGTCGATGGTCACATTGTTGCGCACCGCCCGCACCAGCTCCTGGGCAATGATCCGCAGCGTCTCGTCGCCCAGCACCTGCACAGCGCTGTCGTTCACTTCGAGCGCGTCGTAGAAGGCGATCTCTTCCTCGGTCAGTCCCAGATCCTCGCCGCGCCGGTCGGCGGCGCGTATGTCGCGCGCCAGGGCGATCAGCTCCTCGATGACGGCGGCGGCTTCGATGGCCCGGTTCTGGTAGCGGCGGATCGTCTGCTCCAGCATGCCGGCAAAGGAGCGCGCCTGGACCACGTTCCGCTGCCGCCGCGCCCGGATCTCGCTCTCGAGCAGCTTGCGCAGCGTTTCGACGGCCAGGTTGCGGTGGGGCAGGCCGCGCACCTCGGCCAGGAACTCGTCGGACAGGATCGAGATGTCGGGCTTTTGCAGGCCGGCGGCGGCAAAGATGTCGATCACCTGGTCGGATGCGACGGCGCGGGAGACGATCTGGCGGATGGCATAGTCGAGCTGGTCGCGGCCGCGCCCGTCTGCGCCGTGGCTCTTGACGAGGGCCACCTTGACCGCCTGGAAAAAGGCGACGTCGTCGCGCACCGCCAGCGCCCGCTCGTGGGGCACGGCCAGGGCAAACGCCTTCGACAGCTCGGTGACCGCTGCCGACAGCCGCGCCTTGCCGTCCTCTTGCCGCAGCACGTGCTCCTGGGCGGCGGGCAGCAGCGACAGCCGGGCCGCCGCGTCGCCGGCAGTCCAGGCGGACCAGTCAAAGCCGTAAAAGATGCCGCGGCAGACCTCGTACCTGGCAAGCATGGCGGCGACGGCCTCTTCCTGGTCGACCGCCGTCTCGCCCTGGCCGCCGCTCTCGGCATAGACGGCCATCGCCTCGCGCAGCTCGTTGGCCAGCCCGAGATAGTCGACCACCAGGCCGCCCGGCTTGTCCCCGAACACGCGGTTGACGCGGGCGATGGCCTGCATCAGGCCGTGGCCGCGCATCGGCTTGTCGACGTACATCGTGTGCAGGCAGGGCGCGTCGAACCCGGTCAGCCACATGTCGCGCACGATGACCACCGTGAACGCGTCGGCGGGGTCCTTGAAGCGGCGGGCCAGCTCCTCGCGGGCGGCCTTGGTGCGGATGTGCGGCTGCCAGTCGAGGAGGTCCGACGCCGAGC
>JAAYZQ010000472.1 GCA_012514775.1 Anaerolineaceae bacterium | reverse complement strand
TTTTGTACACATCATGGTTTTTTCCGGACTTTCGGAACTCGAACTCATAGTAGTGTAATAGCTGCACCGCTTCGTCGGGCCGAATGTCACCCGGATTGTTACGCATTCTGGCCAACAGTTTGTCACGTTTGCTCATACACCTCGCTCCGATATAGTACCATATCTAGTACTATTTGTCAATGCCCAGCTTGGCCGCACGGCGAGCTAACCAAGAACGGCCGGCTGCCCATCTCCAGCAAGGTCGAGCGCCAAGACTGGCGCACGCATCACCTCGGATGGCTTATCTCTCCTTGTGGCCGGTGTAGGCCCAGGGGCCGTCAAACTGACCACGTCCGACCTTGGCCGGTTTTGGCCCTTGGGGCGGTGCGGCTGTTGTCAACGAATGTGCAACGAATAAGCGAATTCATGCGGCGCGCCGGCAGCCGTTGATTCGTTATGACAGAGCACCTCGGACGACAGAAATGGGCGACCTCACAGCCTTCCGCTTGCCGGGGTTCTACGCTGCGACACCACCCGCCGCTTAGATAGTTCCCTCACCCTGCCACGCACCCCGGCCCACACTCGCCAGCATACACGCGCCACTACGCAGCCCTGAGAAACCGCTCATAGCGCCAGTCCAGGCACTCTCGATCAGGCCAGTTTGCCTGGGGCGAAGGCAAAATCAACTTCTTGTTGTGAAGTCCCTGGACGCCATGCACAAGCACCGGCCCATCTTCTTCTTCGAGAATGTCCTCGCGAACACGGATGACGTAATCGGGAGAAACGCCGATCATGAAGCTGTCAAAGGCCGCGTGGTGAAGCTTGCACAGCGCGATGCCGTTGCTGATTACGGGCTTGCCCTCGGGAATTCGATCCGGAATGATGTGGGCCGCGTCCAGCAGTTCTCGATGGCGCAGGCGACAAAACGCGCATTGGGAACGATACGCGGCCAGCACTCTTTCCCGGAATACATGTTGATGAAGCCTCTGGCGCACTGTTGTCGTCAGATATGCTTGACGAGCCTCTGCAATTTGGTGGGTGAGGGCCGAGGGCTGTGCAACCAGGGATGAAGCTTCTTCCACGACGATCCTGAAGGTAAGGCTTGAGGGAGCATCACCAACAATGTAAACCGGCCAGACCGCCAGGTATCTTCCCGGCACGATACCGTGCAAGTACACAAGCGGGCGCTTCTCGTCAAACACCCGGCGCAGGCCCACGTTGTCCCTGTGATTCGGATCTGTGCCCCGATACCGATAATGGAGAATGCCCGTTTCGCTGAAAGCATCATCGTAAGGAGACGTCGGGGACGTGGTGATCGACAGGGGCAGGGTCATGATCTGTGGCTTGAATATTCCCTGGGGCGAAATCAAGGGGACGCGCTTCCCTTGAAACTCGAATCCCTCCTCCAGGAGCCTGCGATCCAGGACATCCCCGTGAATGTCAACCTGATCCGAAAGCCAATCGAAAGCCTTGATGCGGATCATCATGTCAGTGTCCATCTTTGACCCTCTTGCCACTTGGCGACAAATTCTTGAGCGGACAGCGATGGGTACATGACGTGCCCTCTGCGATGCTGGCAGGCACACTCGAGGTGCCGGAAAGAAACGACCCGCCCCTGGCATGGGACGGGCTCCTGTCTGGCAGAACAAGCTGGCGCCCCCCGCGCCGGGGTCCGCCTCGGGCCGGGCTTGAGCCGCGAGGCCGCTGACTACAGCGCCATTATACCACGTTTCCATGAAAAGGCAACAGGAAAGCGATAATCGCCCAGTTGACACCCGCCGCCTTTGATGTTACACTGGCCCTGGTCCAATGTAGGCCCCCTGTTGTCCACCGCCGGATGGCACCTCTGCCCGTCCATCAGCCATTGCATCGCGCCACCTTTCCGACGATCGACGCCGGCAGCGGCGCGCCATGGCTTCGCCTTGCCCCGGACGCCGGCCCGGCTCCGGGCAAGCCACGAAATGGAGAAACAGGATGATCAGGACCACAATGTTCCCCGGACGTTACGTGCAGGGCTTCCAGGCCCTCAAGAGGCTGGGGGCCGAGCTGCCCCGCTTCGGACAAAGGGCGCTCATGGTCGTCGACCCCTTTGTCCTCGACAACCTGCTGCTCGACCCCCGCAAGATGGAAGAGTCCATCAGCGTCGTCGTCGAGGAGTTTGGCGGCGAGTGCTCCGATGAGGAGATCGAGAGGCTGGTGGCCGCAGGCGGGCAGAACGACTGCGACCTGGTGGTGGGCATCGGCGGCGGCAAGGCGCTGGACACGGCCAAGGCGGTCGGCTACGAGCTGGACAGCCCGGTGGCCGTCGTGCCGACCATCGCCTCCACCGATGCCCCGTGCAGCGCGCTGGCGGTGATCTATACCCCCGAGGGCGAGTTCAAGCGCTACCTCGTCCTGCCCCGCAATCCCGACCTGGTGCTGGTCGATACCGAGATCGTAGCCCAGGCCCCGGTGCGGTTCCTGGTGTCGGGCATGGGCGACGCCCTGGCCACCTGGTTCGAGGCCGAGTCGTGCAAGCGCAAGTACGCCGGCAACATGACCGGCGACGTGGGCTCCATGACGGCCTACGCCCTGGCGAGGCTGTGCTACGATACGCTCCTGGAGTACGGGGCCCTGGCCAAACGGGCCTGTGAGGTCCACGCCGTGACCCCCGCCCTGGAGCACGTCGTCGAGGCCAACACCCTGTTGAGCGGGCTGGGCTTTGAGAGCGGGGGGCTGGCCGCCGCCCACGCCATTCACAACGGCCTCACCGTCCTGGAACAGACACACGAGCACTATCACGGCGAGAAGGTGGCCTTTGGCACGCTGGCATCCCTGTTTCTTGCCGACCGGCCCCCTGACATCGTCGACGAGGTCTACAGTTTTTGCGAGGAGATCGGGCTGCCCACCACCCTGGCCGAGATCGGCCTGGAGGACGCCTCCGACGAGGATCTGCGCCGGGTGGCAGAGGCCGCCTGCGCCGAGGGCGAGACCATCCACAACGAGCCGGCGCCCATCACCCCCGAGAAGGTGGTGGCCGCCCTCAAGGCCGCCGACGCCGAGGGGCGCGAGCGCAAGTGGATGTAAGGTAAACGCGACCCGGGCTTCTTGACTTGCCCGGTTTTGCATAGTATACTCACGCACAGGTTCAGCGCAGGACCGTAAACTTCCACGCAGCCTTCCCGGGCATCCTACCCTCGACGCGCACGCATCCCGGCCGGGGGACCAGGCGCCCTCACACAAGGAGCAAGGAGTCGAACGCATGCAAGCCCGTCGGGTGATGGCCCGAGCCGGCAGCACAACGAAAGAGACAGAGCCACATCGGGCCAGAGGCGCGCGCCGGGCGGCGGGCGCCGGCCGGGTCCCGACTTTGCCCGGGCCGGAGCGCTAACGACAATGGGTATCACCCTGGCAACCCTGTCCGGCTTTGCGCTGGCGGTTGCGGCCCCCTGGCTGCACCGCGCCGGCCGCAGGGCTACGGGCTGGATCCTCGCCCTGCTGCCCCTCGCCCTGGCCGTCTACTTTGGCAGCTATCACCAACAGCTCGGAGCCGATGGGGTTCTCACCATCTACCACGACTGGGTGCCCAGCCTGGGCGTCGGCCTGTCGTTCTACGTCGACGGGCTGAGCCTGATCTTTGCCGTCCTCATCAGCGGCATCGGCGCCCTGGTCATCGTCTACGCCGGCGGCTACCTGGCCGGCCATCCGCAACTGGGCCGCTTTTACGCCCTCATCCTGGCCTTCATGGCATCGATGCTGGGGGTGGTGCTGGCGGGCAACGTCATCACCCTGTTCGTCTTCTGGGAGCTGACCAGCCTGACCTCCTACCTGTTGATCGGCTTCGAGCACCATAAGGCCACCGCCCGGGCGGCGGCGCTGCAGGCGCTGCTGGTGACCGGGGCCGGGGGGCTGGCGCTGCTGGCCGGGCTGCTGCTCATGGGCCAGGCGGGCGGCAGCTTCGAGCTGTCGGTCCTGCTGGACCAGGGCGAGGCGCTGCAGGCCCATCCGCTGTACATGCCCATGCTGCTGCTGATCCTGGTCGGGGCCTTTACCAAGTCGGCCCAGGTGCCCTTTCACTTCTGGCTGCCCAACGCCATGGAGGCCCCCACCCCCGTTAGCGCCTATCTCCACTCGGCGACCATGGTCAAGGCGGGGGTCTACCTGCTGGCGCGCTTTAGCTCGGTCCTGGGCGGCAACGACGCCTGGCATTACCTGGTCACCCTGGCCGGCGCGACGACGATGCTGACGGGCGCCCTGTTTGCCCTGTGGCAGACCGACCTCAAGCGCGTCCTGGCCTATTCGACGCTCAGCGTGCTGGGCGCCCTGGTGTTGATGATTGGGCTGGACACGACGCTGTCGGTGCAGGCGGCCATGGTCTTTTTGGTGGCCCACGCACTGTACAAGGGCGCGCTGTTCCAGGTGGCCGGGACGGTGGACCACGAGACCGGCACCCGCGACGTGACGCGCCTGGGGGGGCTGGCCCGGGCCATGCCCATCACGGCGGCCGCCGCCGGGCTGGCCGCGCTGTCCATGGCCGGCCTGCCGCCGCTCCTGGGCTTTATCAACAAGGAGCTGCTCTACGAGGCCAACTTGCAGGCGCCCCGGGCGGCGACGGTCGTCACCGTGGCCGGGGTGGCGTCCAACATCATGCTGGTGGCCGCGGCCGCCATCGTGGGCATCCGGCCGTTCTTCGGCCGGCGGAAGGACACGCCCAAAGAGCCCCACGAGGCGCCGGTGGCCTTCTGGCTCGGGCCGGTGATCCTGGCGGGGCTGGGGCTGGCCATCGGCCTGTTCCCCGAGACCGTGGCCACCGTTTTCCTGTCCCCCGCGGTGAGCGCCATCCGGGCCGAGCCCACCGTCGTGGAGCTGGGGCTGTGGCACGGCGTGAACCCCGTCCTGCTCCTCAGCATCCTGACGCTGGCCCTGGGTGTGGCCCTGTTCCTGGCGAGCGCGCCCCTGCGCCGGGCCGCCAGCCCCGCGCTGCGCTCGGCCGTGCGCACGGTCTCGGGGTGGGGGCCGGAGCGCTGGTACGAGCTGTCGCTCAAGGCCTTGAACGTCGTGGCCCGCGCCCAGACCCGCCTGCTGCAAAGCGGCTACCTGCGCTACTATATCGTGATCATCATCCTGACCACCGTCGGGCTGGCCGGCTACACCCTGGCCGGCATGGGCCTCCCCGGGTGGCCGGCCGTCGGGCTGGACGTCCGGTTTCACGAGGCATTGATCGCCGTCCTGATCGTGCTGGCTGCCCTCATGGCCGTGTTCTCGCGGTCGCGGCTGGCCGCCGTGGCGGCCCTGGGGGTCATCGGCTACAGCACCGCGGTGATCTACGTCCTGTTCGGCGCGCCCGACCTGGCCATGACCCAGTTCGCCCTGGAGACGCTGACGGTCATCCTGTTCGTCCTGGTGCTGTACCGCCTGCCGCGTTTCGCCGTCCTCTCCAACCGGGGGACGCGCATCCGCGAGGCGGTGGTGGCCCTGGCGGCGGGCGGGCTGATGACCACGCTGGTCCTGACCGTGACCTCCGTCCCGCTGCGCTCGCGGCTGGCGCCCTACTTTGCCGCCAACAGCCTGGAGCTGGCCCACGGCCGCAACCTGGTCAACGTCATCCTGGTGGACTTTCGCGGGATGGACACCCTGGGCGAGATCACGGTCCTGGCCGCGGCGGCCGTCGGGGTGTACGCATTGATGAAGCTGCGCCTGCACGAGTAGCGTGTCGGCAATTATCGGATGGGTGGTTGCGGTGGAAAAACGGCTGAAGCCGTTACTACGAGCCCGTCGTCAGTGAGGGGAATTTGCCCATGACTTCCATGATCCTGTCCACGGCAACACGATACCTGCGGTGGAAAAACGGCTGAAGCTGTTACTACGAGCCCGTCGTCAGTGAGGGGAATTTGCCATGACTTCCATGATCCTGTCCACGGCAACACGATACCTGCGGTGGAAAAACGGCTGAAGCCGTTACTACGAGCCCGTCGTCAGTGAGGGGAATTTGCCCATGACTTCCATGATCCTGTCCACGGCAACACGATACCTGCTGCCCCTGCTGCTGCTCTTCTCGGTCTTTCTCTTATTGCGGGGCCACAACGAGCCGGGGGGAGGCTTTGTCGGGGGCCTGGTGGCCGCGGCGGGCATCGCGCTGCACTCCATCGCCTATGGCGTGGCCCTGGCGCGGCGCCTGCTGGGCATCGACCCCCGCGCCCTCATCGGCCTGGGCCTGGGGGTGGCCGCCGTCAGCGGGCTCTTTGGCCTGGGCGCCGGGCTGCCGTTCATGACCGGCCTGTGGAGCGAGGGCACGGTGTCGGTGCTGGGGCACGTCGGCTCTCCGCTGTTGTTCGACGTGGGCGTGTACATGGTCGTCATCGGCGTCGTGCTGACCATCGTCTTTGAGCTGTCGGAGGAGTGACGTGCAGATCATCCTGGCCTTTGTCGTCGGCGGCCTGTTCGCGGCCGGGCTGTACATGATGATGCGCCGCAGCATCGTCAAGCTGATCATCGGGCTGGCCATCCTCAGCCAGGCGGTGAACCTGTTGATCTTTACGGTGGGCCGCCTGACCCGCGGCGCGCCGCCCATCATCGCCGGCAACGCGGCGCAGCTCGTCGAGCCCTTTGCCGACCCGCTGCCCCAGGCGTTCATCCTGACGGCCATCGTCATCGGGTTTGGCCTCCAGGCCTTTGCCGTGGTGCTCATCAAGCGCGCCTACCAGACGGTGGGCACCGATGACCTCGACGACATGACGACGACGGACACGTAGGCGAGCGGCGATGAACCTCATCCTGGTCCTCCCCATCCTGATCCCGCTCTTCACGGCGATCCTCAGCCTGCTGGCCTGGAAGCGGCGCCACGTGCAGCGCTGGCTGAGCGTGGTGGGGACCGCGGCGCTGCTGGGCGCGGGGCTGTGGCTGCTGGGCGCCGTCTGGCAGCGGGGCATCCAGGCAACGCAGGTGGGCAACTGGCCCGCTCCCTTTGGCATCACCCTGGCGGCCGACCTGTTCAGCGCCATCATGGTGGTCCTGGCCGGGCTCATGGGCCTGGCCGTGGCCGTCTATTCCCTGGCCAGCATGGACGCCAGACGCGAGGCGTTCGGCTACTACCCCCTGTTGAACATCCTGCTCATGGGCGTGTGCGGCGCCTTCCTGACAGGCGACATGTTCAACCTCTTTGTCTGGTTCGAGGTAATGCTCATTGCCTCGTTCGTCCTCGTGGCGCTGGGCGGCGAGCGAGCGCAGCTCGAGGGCGCGGTCAAGTACGTGACACTCAACCTCATGTCGTCGGCCCTCTTCCTGTCGGCCGTCGGCATCCTGTACGGCGTGGCCGGCACGCTGAACATGGCCGACCTGGCCCGCGTGCTGAACGGGTCGGAGCAGCCGGGCCTGGTGACGACCCTGTCGATGCTGCTGCTGGTGGCCTTTGGCATCAAGGCCGCCGTCTTTCCCCTCTTTTTCTGGCTGCCGGCCTCGTATCACACGCCGCCCGCCGCCGTCTCGGCCATCTTTGCCGGGCTCCTGACCAAGGTGGGGGTCTATGCCCTCATCCGGGTCTTTACCCTGCTCTTTGTGGGGAACGTGGGCTTTACCCACACGGTCATCCTGGTCGTCGCCGGGCTGACGATGGTGACGGGCGTGCTGGGGGCGGCGGCCCAGGGCGAGTTCCGCCGCATCCTGTCCTTCCACATCGTCAGCCAGATCGGCTACATGATCGTCGGCCTGGGGCTGTTCACGCCCCTGGCCCTCACGGGGTCGGTCTTTTACATCATCCACCACATCATCGTCAAGACAAACCTGTTCCTGGTGAGCGGCGTCGTGCACCGGCTGCGCGGGACCTACCAGCTCGAAAGCCTCGGAGGGCTGTACCGCGCCTACCCGGCGCTGGCCGTCCTGTTCCTCATCCCGGCCCTGTCGCTGGCCGGCATCCCGCCGCTGTCCGGCTTCTGGGCCAAGCTGAGCCTCATCCAGGCGGCGCTGAACGCGCAAGAGTACGTCATCGCCGGCACCGCCCTGGCCGTGGGGGTCCTGACCCTGTTCTCCATGACCAAGATCTGGGCCGAGGCCTTCTGGAAGGAAAGCGCGGAGGCCGAAGGCTCGGAGCAGGCCGGCCGGGCCGGGGGCCGCGGCTCGTGGGCCGTGATGCTCCTGCCCATCGCCCTGCTGGCCGCGCTGACGGTCACCATCGGGCTCGCCGCCGAGCCGATCCTGGTCCTGTCGGCGCGGGCGGCCGAAGAGTTGCTCAACCCGGCCAACTATGTTCAGATCGTACTGGAAGGATTGCCCTAACCATGTTTCTCCTTGACGTCCTGCTGGCCCTGGCCTGGGTGGCCCTGACCGGGGAGTTTACCCTGGGGAACCTGATCATCGGCCTCGTCCTGGGCTACGTGATGCTGTGGCTGATGCAGCGCACCCTGGGGCCCCTGCACTACTTCCAGTTGACGCGCCGGCTGCCCGCCTTTGTCCTCTTTTTTGTCTGGGAGCTGATCCTGGCGAATTTGCAGGTCGCCTACGCCGTGCTGTCGCCGCGCCAAACCCTGCGCCCCGGCATCGTCGCCGTGCCCCTGGACGCCCGGACCGACTCGGAGATCACGCTGCTGGCCAACCTCATCACCCTCACCCCCGGCACCCTGAGCCTGGACATCTCGACCGACCGGCGCGTCCTGTACGTGCACACCATGCACCTGGAAGACGCCGACGGCTTCCGGCGCAACATCAAGGAGGGCTTTGAGCGGCGGCTCCTGGAGGTATTCCGATGAACGTGCAAAACCTGGCGCTGTTCCTGGTGCTGCCCCTGTTGAGCCTGGCGGCGGTGATGGCCTTTGTGCGCCTGGCCCGGGGGCCCAGCCTGCCCGACCGGGTCGTCGCCCTCGACCTGCTCTCGACGCTGGCCATCGGCATCATCGCCGTCTATGCCATCATCACCGACCGGCCCGTGGTCCTCGACGTGGCCATCGTCCTAGGGCTGCTGGCCTTTCTCGGAACTGTCGCCTTTGCCCGCTACCTGGAAAAGAGGGTTTGAGCATGCGAGAGGTCCTGAGCGCGATCCTGCTGCTCATCGGGGGGGTGTTCATGTTCGTGGCCGGCATCGGCATCCTGCGCATGCCCGACCTGTACACGCGCATGTCAGCGACGACCAAGGTCGCCACGCTGGGCGTCGGCTCCACGCTCCTGGCCGCCGCCATCTACTTTGGCGAGCTGGGCATCACCAG
>JAAYZQ010000471.1 GCA_012514775.1 Anaerolineaceae bacterium | reverse complement strand
TTGCCGGCGGACGTGGCCACGAAAATGCCCGCGTCTCGCGCGGCCAGGAAGGCCAGCGCGTCTTCGGACGCCCAGGGGTCGGTCGGCCCGCCGCCGATGGAATAGTTGATGACGTCGACCCCGTCGACGATGGCCTGATCGATGGCGCTGAGGATGGACGCGCCGTAGCAGCCCTCGGGCACGCAGACGTCGTAGGTGACGACGTTGGCGTGGGGGGCCACGCCCGAGATGTCGCGCACGATGGTCATCGTCGGGGCGGCGATGGTCGCCTGGGTGACATTCCCGGCGGCCGTGCTGGCCGTGTGCGTGCCGTGGCCCTCGGTGTCCTCGCCCTTGTTGCCGTCGCCGGTCATGTCCCAGGCGCCGATGAGCTTGTCGTTGCACTTGTGCACGCTCGCGTCGTAGCTGGGATGGGTCGGGTTGCACCACCCCAGGTAGTTGTTCGCGCCCAGGGGATTCACGTGGTCGTACCCGTCGCCGCCCACATCGGCCAGGGAGGGGTGGTCAAAGTTGATGCCGGTGTCGATGACGCCGACGACGATGCCCTCGCCCCTGGTGCCCGCCAGCCCGCCCGTGTCGCTGCCGTCCCACAGGCCCGGCGCCCCGATCCAGGTGGGGCCGACGTCGGTGGACGGGAAGCGGACAAACTCGGGCCGGACCGAGACGACACCCGGCAGCGAGGCCAGCGCCTCGGCCTCGCCGGGGAGCAGGCGGACGGCAAAGCCGTTGGTGGCCACCTCGTAGCGGTGGAGGACCTCCGCCTGGCGGCCCAGGCGCGACGCCATTGCGTCGATGACCTGCTCCTGCTGCCGGGCCAGGTGCTGGCGATAGGCAAGGCTGGCCGGGCTGCTCACGTCGAGCCGGGCCTGCCCGGTCTCCCGCGCCTGGGTCGCCGGCAGGCCAGAGATGGTGCCCTCATAACTGGCCAGCGGCGGGTCCTGAAGCCGGACGATATAGACGCGGGGCAGATAATAGGTGGCAGCCTCCGCCGTGACCACGCCGGGCGCGTCCTCGGACGCGGGCTTGGTCGGGACAGGTTGCGCACTGGCCGTCCCGGCCACCATGACAACTACCATCAAGGCGGTCAGCAACCTGGGAAAGAACAGCCTCATTCTCCATTCTCCTTCTGCTTTGAGTTTGTTTGAGGACGTGGCTTGATTCCTCGCCGGCATTGTACCACAGGGCGCGGAGAAAGAAAAGCGGGCGCCGCGACGCTTGCCAGGCTGCAAGCGTCGCGGCGCCCGGGCCCGATGGGCGGCTAGATGCGGGCCATCACCCTGCGCAGCAGGAGCCAGTCCACCAGGAACAGCAACACGCCGATGCCGGCCAGGATGCCGATCCAGACGAGGTTGAGGTCCCGGCCGCGGAGCATGATGTTTTGCAGCAGGTCGATGGCATAGGTGCCGGGGACCAGCCAGGAGACGAGGCGCACCGTCGGCGTGAGAAGGTCCAGGCTCAGGAGAAAGCCGGAGAAAAAGACGCTGATGAGCAGGGCCAGCATGGCGTATTGGACCGCCTGGCTCGTCGTCCGCGCCAGGAGCGAGATCAGGAAGCCGAGCCCCAGGGAGGTGTACAGGAGCGCGGCGACGACCAGGGCCATGTCTCCCCAGTCGCCGAGCATGGGCACGTCGAGGGTGACGAACAGCAGGCCGACGACCACGACCGCCAGCAGCGCGGTAAAGAGCAGGTAGCTGACGGTCTTGCCCAGGAGCACCTCGAAGGCCGAGAGGGGGGCCGCGCGAAACAGCTCCATGGTGCCCAGGCGATGCTCCCTGACGATGGACAGGGCGCCAAAGGTGACGCACAGGTGCTGGAGGAGGAGGACGATGACCCCCGGCGTGTAAAAGTCGACCAGGGTGATGTCCACGGGCATGATGGTCTCCAGCTCGCTGCGGAAGGGGCTGATGAGGACGTTGGCGTCGATGCGCTGAAACTCGACGAGGGTCGTCTCCAGGTCCGCCAGGTCCTGCTCGATCTCGGCCAGGTTTTCGCTGGCTTCGGCGCGCGACTGGGTGCCCTCGCCCTCGCGCAGCTCCTGGATGTTGGCCTGCATGTCGGCGACAATGTCCGCCGGGTCCTGGCCCTCGGTGGTGTTGGCGTCGCCGCCCGCTTCTTGCTGCGTCATCACGAACCCGCCCACCAGGAGGGCTGCCTCCAGGGCGCTCACGTCGCTCTCCAGCTCGTCCAGTTGCTGGCGCGCCTCGACCTCGTCTTCGGCCTCGACGGCCCGGCGCATGGCGGCGGCGCTTTCCCTGGCCTCGGCGATCTCGGGCTGCATGGTGGAGGCCTGAGTCTGGCCCTCTTCCGTGAACCGGCGGAGCATACGGCGGTTCATCTCGTTGACGTAAATGCCGGCAAAGGCCTGGATATAGTTCGAGCGCACCGGGTCGATCTCGTCGTGGATGATGGTAAAGGTCGCCTGCTGGCTGGCGCGGATGGTTTCTTCCACGTCGCCGGGCACCACGATGACCAGGTCGATGAGGCCGGCCCGCAGCCGGGCCTCGGCCAGCTCCTGGTTGGGCGTGATGCCCTCAAAGATCATCTGTTGTACAAGCTGCGTGCCCTCGACCTCGATGGTCTCTCGCAGCTCGCTGTCCTCGGGGATGACAAACATGGCCCGCACTGGGATAGGATTGGAGCTGTAGCCCAGGCCGAACAGGAGGAGGATCAGGAACGGGCCGAGGACCAGGGTGATGAGCAGGCGCGGCTGGCGCAGGATCTCGACGATCTCTTTGCGAATGAACGAGCTGGTGCGGACCAGGAAGCGGAGTATGCTACGCATCGGCGGGAATCCCCTGTTGCTCGATGAGGTGGACAAAGACGTCGTCGAATGGTGGCTGATACTCCTCGACAGACTGGATGCCGACCCCCTGGGCCTGGGACCATTCGATGAGGCGGGGCATGACGGTGCCGGCGTCTTCCACCACGAGGCGCAGGTGCGACGGGTCCACCCGCCTGATGTCGCGGACCCCTTCCACGGCGACGAGGCTGTCAAACACCGCGGGGTCAAAGTAGCTGGTGGCCCGCAGGTCGACCAGCTCGCCGCCGTAGGTCTGCAGGCGGAGGCCGCTGGGGGTATCCACGAAGAGCAGCCGGCCGTCCTGCATCACCGCCACCAGGTCGCAATAGGCTGCCTCGCCGACGTACTGGGTCGTGACGAGGAGCGTCCGCCCCTCGTCGCGCAAGCGGGCAAAGTGGTCCCAGAACTTGCGGCGCAGCACGGGATCGACGCCCGCCGTGGGCTCGTCGAGGAAGAGGAGGGCGGGGTCGTGGGCCAGGGTGGCGGCCAGGCTGAGGCGGCGCTTCATGCCGCCCGAGATGTTGTTCACGGCCTTGTGGCGGTGTTCGTCCAGCTCCACGAATTCGAGGGCGCGGCGCAACTGCTTGCCCCGCCTGGGCCCGATGCCATAGATGGCGCTGGCGAAATTGATGTTCTCCCACACGGTCAGGTCGGGGTAGAGGACCGAGTGCTGGAGCATGTAGCCGATCCTGGACCGGGCGGTCTGCGAGAAACGCTGGGGGTCCTCGCCCAGCACCCGGGAGCCGCCTGACGTGGGGCGGTAGACGCCCGTCAGCAGGCGGACGGTGGTCGTCTTGCCGCAGCCACTGGGCCCGATGAGGCCAAAGATCTGGCCCGCCGGCACCTGGAAGCTGAGGTTGTTGACGGCGACGTCGCCGCTGAATTCCTTGGTCAAGTTTCGGGTCTCGACGATGTCTGGATTGCCGTTCGTGCTCCTGGCCATTGTCCCGCTCCAAGCATGGGTGGGTGGAACCGCAAGGTTCCGGAACCGAGAGGCTTGCTCTGTCCGGTTCTCCTTTATGCACAATAGCACAAAGCGCGCCCGGTGTCCATGTATCCAGATACAGGGCGCGGATACAAGTGCGGGTACATCTTGTCAGCGGCCGGCTTCCCCGCCCTCCAGGGCGACGCCGGGGAGGAGGACAAAGGTGCCGGTGGCGTGCCCGACGAGGTTCCCGGCGTCGTCGTACAGGTGTACCTCGGCCACGTGCTGGCGCTTGCCCTCCTTGATCAGGCGCCCGACGGCCCGCAGCGCGCGGCGCGCCACGGGCTGCAAGAAGTGGATGGACATCTCGGCGGTGGCGATCCAGGCGTCCTCGTTGCGGGCGGCGGCGGCGGTGAACCAGCCGGCGCTGTCCATGAGGGTGGCATACACGCCGCCGTGGACCCCGCCCGCGGCGTGGTTCAGGGCGGGGTTGTAGGGCAGGTCGACGACGGCGTTGCCCTCTGGGGTGAACGACAGCCGCATGCCCAGCATGCGAGAGATGGGGGCCACGTCGTTGAACATGTGCAGCAGCCTGGCCTTGCGCTCGGCGTTCATAGCACCCTCACGGGGTGTTCTTGGCGGCGCGTCAGCAACCGGGCTCGCCAGGGTGGCCGCAACAGGTGGAGCGGTTGCGGATTTTGAGCCAGGTGTTGCGTGCCAGGAGCCTGAGCTTGAGGCCAAGGGGCATGGGCTGGCGCAGGTTGTCCAGCGCCTCGGAGGGGACAGGCCGGTGGTCGTCGCCCTTCATACGGATCTCCTTTCTGCCCTGTCGGGCGGGTCAGCGGATCTCGACGGTGCTCCAGGTGCCGGCGTCGACGGTCAGGGTGGCCGTCGAGCTGCCGGCGTCAAAGGCGGCCTCGACGGGCTCGCCGTCCAGGAGGACGCGCCCCGGCGAGGCCTCCAGCCCGTGGAAGGTCAGCTCGAAGCGCCGGTAGCCGGGGTCAAAGGGGCCCTCCGTCTCCCGGCGCAGGGCCAGGCCGCCCCCGGGCAGGCGGGCGCAGGCAAAGCGGGTCACCTGGAAGTGGCCCGCCCGGTAGTCCGTGCTGTGGCCGTCGTCGTCGTAGAGCCAGCTCTCGCCGTCGCCGGGATAGACGTGCAGTCCCAAGGTTTCGGGGGGCCACTCGCCCGTGTGCTGCATCACCGGGCCCATGGGCAGGACGGTGCCCGCCCGGACGTAGAGGGGCATGCTTTCCAGGGGCGCGTCGGCCTCGACCTCGCCGCCCAGGAGCCGGCCGGTCCAGAAGTCGTACCAGGGTCCGCCCGGCAGGTAGACGCGGCGCCCTCGCCGGCCGGGCCGCATCACCGGCGCGGCCAGGAGCGAGTCGCCCAGGAGGAACTGGTCGTCCAGGGAATAGGTCCGCAGGTCGCCGGGAAAGGCGAGGGCCAGGGGGCGCATCATGGGCAGCCCGCTCCGGGCCGCCTGCCACGCCGCCGTGTAGATGTAGGGCAAGAGCCGGTAGCGCAGCTCGATCCAGCGCCGGCAGATGGACTCGTAGGGCTCGCCAAAGCGCCAGATCTCTTGCGGGGTGGTGCCCAGGGCGGCGTGGTTGCGGAAAAAGGGCGTCAGGGCGCCCACCTGCGTCCAGCGCGCCAGGAGCTCGCCGCCGCAGTCGCCGGCAAAGCCGCCCACGTCGGGGCCGCAGAGGGCCAGGCCGCTGAGGCCCAGGTTGAGGCACATGCTGACGCCCAGCCGCAGGTGGGCCCACGTAGAGTGATTGTCGCCGGTCCAGATCATGGCGTGGCGCTGCAGCCCGGCATAGCCCGAACGGCTGATGAGGGGTATCCGCTCGTTGGAGGCCAGCCGCCGCAGCCCCTCGGCGCTGGCGCGGGCCATCTGCAGGCCGTAGACGTTGTGCACCTCCCCGTGGCTCGCACCCCGGCCCTCGTAGCTATGCTGTACGACGCCGGGCATGCCGCCGCCAAAGATGGCCGGCTCGTTCATGTCGTTCCAGAAGCCCGAGACGCCGGCCTCCAGGAGGGGGCGGTACAGCTCGCCCCACCACCGGCGGACAGAGGCCGCGGTAAAGTCGGGAAAGTAGCACAGGCCCGGCCAGACCGGCCCCTGGAAGAGGCTGCCGTCGGGCAGGCGGCAGAAGGCGTCACGCGCCAGGCCCTCGTCGTGGACGGCATAGCCGGGGTCCACCTTGACGCCGGGGTCGACGATGCACACCGTCCGCAGCCCCTGGCGCCGCAGGTCGGCCAGCAAGGCCGCGGGATTGGGAAAGCGCTCCGGGTCCCAGGTAAAGACGCGGTAGCCGTCCATGTAGTGAATGTCGAGGTGGATGGCGTCGCAGGGGATGCGGCGCTCGCGTAGCTCGGCGGCCAGCTCGCGCACCCGGTCCTCGGGATAGTAGCTCCAGCGACTCTGGTGGTAGCCCAGGAGCCAGCGGGGCGGCAGGGGCATGCGCCCCGTGAGGGCGGTGTAGCGTTCCAGGACGTCGGCGATGCCGGGGCCGGCCATGACGTAGGCGCACAGCTCGCCCGTGTCGGCCTCGTAGCGCAGCGTGTCGGCCCGGGCCCGGCCCAGGTCCAGGCGGGCAGCGCCCGGGTTGTCGAAAAAGAGGCCGCAAGCCCGGCCGTCGCGCAGGGCGACGAGCATGGGGATGGAGGCGTAGAGGGGATCCTGGCCCGGCGCGTAGCTCTCCGGATCGCAGTTCCACATCTCCAGGCGCAGGCCGCGGAGGTTCAGGCCGAAGGCCTTTTCGCCCAGGCCGTAGAGGGCCTCCGCCTCGCGCAGGCGATGGCTGTAGTAGGCGCCCTGGCCGCGAAAGCCCAGCCCTTCGGCCGCCTCGGCCAGGGGGTTGCCCTCGGCGTCGTAAAAGCTGGTGCGGCACGGATCGCGCGCCACGCGGCAGGTGAGCAGGGCGGTGCGGACCTCCAGCCCCGCGGCGCTTTCGGCGAGCTCCACGGGCGGGGGCTCCGGGCGGGCGTCAGGGTCGAGGGCGTAGGAAAAGGGCGGCGCGTGGTCGCCGGGGCCCACGAGGCGCAGGCGGGCGATACCCGCGGCCAGGAACTCCAGGCGGACGGCGCCGTTCTCGCAGACCAGGTCCAGCCGGTGGCCGTCGAGGTGGTGGTCAAGGAGGCGGCCCAGGGGCCGGTCGTCCGGCTCATCCGGGCTGTACAGCAGGGTGCGCGCCGCGCCCGCCAGGGAGCGGGGCGCGGCCTCGCCGGGCCGGAAGCGTGCCTCGTAGTAGCGCCGGCGTAGGGGATAGATCAGCCGGCCCACGCCGGCCCGCAGCCCGAGGGAGCGGGCGATGTCGGCGAGCTGCTTCAGGGAAAAGGAGCCGGCCGCCGGCTCCGTGGCGGCGGGTTCCTCCGGCCCCTGGGGCATGGTCTCGGGACTCGGGCTCATCGGTCGCGCACCCTCGCCAGGGCCTGCCGGATCTGCTCTACGTGCTGCACGACGTGGTCGGGCAGGGCCAGCACCTGGTTGGCGATGCGCCGGAAGCGGGCCTTGTAGGCCACGGCCGTCTCGGGCAGGCGCCGGACAAAGGCCTCGGACTCGGCCTCGTCGACCAGGAAGCGGTCCAGGAGCCCCTGCACCGTGGGCGCGACGATCAGGATGGATTCCAGCCGGCCGGGGATCTCGTCGGGATAGAAGGGACCCCCGTCGAGATAGCCGGTGACCGCCAGGTTGCTCAGGATCATTTGGAAGGCGCGCTCGTTCTCCGAGAGGTGGGCCAGCACCTCGCGGACGGACCAGTCGCCCTCGCCCGGCGAGAGGGAAGCTTCCTGGTCGGAGACGTTCTCCAGCACGGCCCGCAGGGCGTCGTTGGCCTCTCGCTGCCGTTCGGCCAGGCGGTCGGCCAGGGCGGGGGCGCTGTCGGGCAGCTCCGGCTGGGGGCGGGAACCCAGGGTGACCTGCAGCGTGTCGCGGGCCTGGCCGCGGACCCGCTCGACCTCGACGCTGTCGCCTGCCTGCCGGGCGCGAAGGGCCGCGCCCAGCTCCTCAAAGCTGTTGGTGGGCATGCCGCCCAGGGAGACGATGACGTCGCTGTGGCCGAGCCCGGCGGCCTGGGCGCCGCTGCCGTCCACCACGCCCTCGACATAGATGCCCCATTGGGCGGCAATGTTCTCCCTGGCGGCACGCTCGGGCGTGAGCAGGTCGAGGTGGATGCCCAGGAAGGGCTGGCGGGCGGTGCGCAGGTCGATGCCTGTCTCGACCGTCGACTTCAGGTTCTCCAGCCCGGCGTCCCAGCCCCGGCGGGCCTGGGCCACGGCCTCGTCCCACTCGCTGCCCGGGCCAAAGCCGCTGTGCACCACCTGCACGTTGACCCCGCCGTCCTGCTCTTGCAGCTCGAAGGCGACCCTGGTCTCGCCGGGCTCGCCCGTGCCGTGCCAGGAGACGACGGCGCGGCGCGGCGGATCGATCTCCAGGAAGCGTCCCTCCACGTGGTAGCCCTGGGCCCAGTGGAGGGCGTAACGGCCGCCGGGGCGGGGATCGCTCCAGGCGGTGTCGCAGAACCAATCGCGCAGGTTCCCGGTCTCGGTGAGCACTTGAAAGGCCAATTGGGGGGTGGCGTCGACGACGACGTTCCTGGTTACAGTTCTTGCTGACGACATGGGTTTCCTCCTTGGACGGCCGCATCGGGCGGCGCGTCGCGAGCCAGGTCTTCCCAGACGCGGCACAGGTTGACGGCGTCGGGGAAGGTCAGGATGACGCTCTCCAACCGTTCCTTCTTTTCCAGCTTGAGTGAATAGTCCACGCGCAGTGCCAGGCGCGGCTTCAGGCCAAAGTGCAGGTGGCCCAGGCGCAGGCCGCGGATGGCCGAGGGCTCGACAAAAATGTACCACCAGCCGATCTCGTAGGAGGGCCAGTTGGCCAGGAGCAGGAGGCGGGAGGGGTGGACGCGGGCCAGGACGACGTGCTCGCGGGTGCCCGTCGTCTCGAAATCGGCGTCGAGGTCGACATAGTATTGGCCCTGGCCCTCGACGGCGAACCAGCCGCTGGCCCGGGCCGGCACCAGCTCCAGCTTGGCCAGGGGCGGAACCGGGCCGTCGGTGTGGGGTTGGGCGCCCGGCCGGGGACGGAAGTGCAGGAACCGGCTGCGGCCCGCCACGGCCAGGAAGGCCACGTAAGCCAGCCAGGCGAGGAAAAAGCCCGTGGCGGGCGCCAGGTTGGGCCACCAGTACCTGGCCGCCCACAGGGCCAGGACAAAGAGGGCCAGGCCCAGCCACCTGGAGAGGGGCCAGGCCAGCCAGAAGTGGCGGCTCAGTAGGTACGCGATGCGGAAAGCCAGGCCGATGATGCTCAAGGTACGCTCGTCTCCGTCGGTGCCCATTATACACTGCCTTGGCGGACGTGTAAAGGCGGGCGGGGAACAGGTGCGATTGCACCGCGGTGCGGAGTGTTATGGGTGTTGTGTTGCTTATGAACTCTCGTGGGGGCGTTAACTTGACAATAACTTATGTAGAGAAAATAGATAAGAAGATATATAGAGAGACCTTTTATTCTCTATTCTTCCCTGAGGGTGCCTGCCTGCCGGGGTGCGAAGCGGAGAGGGTTTGCGCCTGATCCGCACATGCCTCTTCGGATCGATTTCTCTCGATCTCTACGGTTCCGGCCCTGGACTCGGGCGGGGGGAGGGCGCAGCGCCCGGCGCGGCCGGCTGCCAGGGGGCTGAGTTGTTCGTTCACGGGGCTGCTCCCCGCCGGCGTGTCTGCCACGTTCCTCTGCTTGTTCAATGTGAATATATGCGCGTGCTCTCCTCTATATAACCACCTGTTTGGCGCCCTGTCAAGGTCGAAAACGAAAATCTTTTGGGATTCCTGTCCTTGGGCCGGCAGAGGACAGTGTGGCGCAAATGTTCGGGTTTGTCCAGTCCTCAATTTTAATGTGCAGGGCCGCTGCAAAGTCTGCTACTCCCAGCAAGCTCGCCGGGGATCGCCAGGGCGCCGGCCTACCAGGCCTGGGAATCTGCCCCGCCGGCCTTCACTGTTGGGCCGCTGTCAAGGCAAGTGAACATGCAACAACCCTGCCGGGCGTCAGGGCTCAAGGCTTGCAAAGTCGGTCCTGTTGCCTGGGATCGCCGAGCGCCGGCTCGGCCTTTCTCGCTACACGCAACTTGCCGAGCTAGTCCTCGGCGATTCCAGCGGCAGTCAAGAGACAACGCGACAGCCGTAGCCAGGCGTCAGGGCCGCTCTCGTGGACCTCAAACCTTGCCGGGGGAGCAGCCGACCTTGCAACCCTGCTTGCCCTTGCCCCAGATTTGACGCGCCCCCGCTTTCCGATATAATTATAGAGCGGTATGGCAGTCATACATGTTGGTTATGATTGTCGGCCATGCCGTCGACTTGCCGTTGCATATCAGGTCGCTCAAAGAGGAGAGAGCATTTGGCGACAAGTGGCGAGATGCGCAGCGTCCCGGGGCCCCCCATGGGCGACAGGGTCCCTGCCTTCGAGACGAGTACGATCCAAGGGGAGCTCGATTTCCAGAGCAGTATGCCGGGTGCTGGATGTGATATCGACTCCCGGGCCGCCGCCGGCCCGTGCTGGCGGCGGCTTTCGGCGTGACCACGTCGTACCCCGACGCGACGGGGCGAGGGGTGCGTGGAGATATCCAAGGAGGGAGACATCATGTCCGAAAAGCTTACCCGTTTCTTTGCCTCGCGCTGGGGCATCATCCTGGCCGGGGCCGTCATCGGGCTGCTCGCCTCACTTTTGCAGTACGCGGGCAACCCCAAGAACATGGGCATCTGCGTGGCCTGCTTTGAGCGGGACATCGCCGGCGCCCTGGGGCTCCACCGTGCGGCTGCCGTCCAGAACATCCGCCCGGAGATCCCCGCGTTCGTCTTGGGCGCGACGATCGCCGCGCTGGCCTTCCGCGAGTTCAAGGCCAGGGCCGGCTCGGCGCCCATCGTGCGCTTTGTGTTGGGCATGTTCGCCATGATCGGCGCGCTGGCGTTCCTGGGCTGCCCCTGGCGGGCGCTCTTGCGGTTGTCGGCCGGCGACCTGAATGCCGTGGTGGGCCTGCTCGGCCTGGCAGCCGGCATTTTTATCGGCGTCCAGTTCCTCAAGTCTGGCTACAACCTGGGCCGGTCGCACAAGACCTACCGCGCTGTTGGCTGGGTCATGCCGGTCCTGATGATCGGCCTGCTCCTGCTGCTCATCTTTGAGGTCAAGGTGAGCGACACCGGCGCGCTCTTTTTCAGCGAGAGCGGACCGGGCTCCCAGCACGCCTTCTGGCTCCTCTCTCTGGGTGCGGGCCTGGGCATCGGCTTCCTGGCCCAACGCACCCGCTTTTGCACCATGGGCTCCATCCGCGACGTGATCCTGATGCGCGACACGCACCTGATCAGCGGCGTGGGGGCGCTGGTGGTGGTGGCAGTAGTCATGAACCTGATCCTGGGGCAATTCGGTCCGGTTGGCTTTTTTGGGCAGCCGGTGGCCCACAGCCAGCACCTGTGGAACCTGCTGGGCATGGCGCTGGCGGGCCTGGCCTTTGTCCTGGCCGGGGGCTGCCCGGGCCGGCAGCTTTTCCTGGCCGGCGAAGGGGATGGCGACTCGGCCGTGTTTGTCCTGGGCATGATCACCGGCGCGGGGCTTGCTCACAACTTTACCCTGGCCGGCAGCCCGGACTCGGTGGTGGAAGGCGTCCAGAAGATCGGCGGCATCAATCCCTACGGCATGGCCGCGGTCGTCCTGGGGCTGGTGGTGTGTGTCGTCCTTGGTTTGACCATGCGTGAGAAGGTGGAGGGGTAACATCATGACCCATACAGTCGATGCCCGCGGGCTGTCCTGTCCCCAACCGGTCATCCTGGCCCGCAATGCCATCCAGGCGGGGAAATTCCCCATCGACGTGCTGGTTGATACCGTAACCTCGCGGGAGAACGTGCGGCGCGCTGCGGAAAAGCTCGGCTGCGCGGTGCAGGTAAAAGATCTGGGCGATGAATTCAAGCTGACGCTGACCAGATGAATTCGTAATGGTGCGGGCGATGTCCCGCGGGCACAGGCGGACGAGGGCCAGCCCCTCGTCCGCCTGTCCTACTGGCGGGCAGCTTGACTGCTCGCTAGAGCACCGAATAGCGGATCACCGCTCCACGGTAAAGCTGGCGAACTCCTCGTGCAGCGTGGCCGGATCGGCCGGCGCGGCCGGCACGATGGGCGCCGCCCCGGCCCCCACGTATTTGCGCAATACGACGTTGTCGACGTGGGCTCCTTGGGCGTAGGTGGCCGAACCGTCGCTGACGAACCGCAGTGCGATCCAGACCTGCGATTGGCCCATGAGATTGCCAAGGTTGTAGACGTTGGCCAGATCGAGGACGCGGTCCGTCCAACCTGACGTATTGCCCGTGGTACACATGCCAAAGAAATTGGTGCCGTTGAGCGAAGCCATCCGGCACAGCTTGTCATAGTC
Organism: Anaerolineaceae bacterium; assembly: GCA_012514775.1. The sequence continues at coordinate 4,896 of JAAYZQ010000471.1, read as the reverse complement.
CGGCTCGCTGTTCAGCCACAGCTTGAAACTGAGATCGGCTGCCGAGGCGTCGGCCAGGCTGAAGGGGCCATAGATCATCCACGAGTCGGCATTGTTCGGGTACTCGCTGCCGCAGGCCAGTGCCGAGCCGTTGGCCCCACCGCCGACGGCCCAGCCGCTAAAGCTGCCCGCGTAGGGCAGGCAGCTTCGTTTCTGCCAGACATATTCACCATAGTCGGTCCCATTGTTGTCGCCTATTTCCCACGCAATAGGGAAAGAGCCCTCAAAGGTTTCGCTCTTGATGGTCGTCCAACCGCTGGAGGTGGAGTCCGTCCTGGAGATCAGGGGGAGGAATACCCGGTATTTGTTGCTCGGGCCCTCGATGCGAAACAGCGTCGCCCCATAGATGCCCCACGGCTGACCGGGGGCCAGTTGCGCAAACGAGAACCAATGGACGCCGGTGTCCCAGGTGTCCCGGCAAGCGTACTGGTTGGTGCTCGTGTCGTAGCCAATTCCCGTGACGAAATGATCGGTCTGACCGTCGGCGTCGGTGTCCACCAGGAGCACCACCGGCCGGCCGGCGTCGATCTCGGCCCGGTAGCTGGTCCACGTGAAATCGCCCCACACCCGGTTTTGTGTCGTCACCGAGTACTGCGGCGCCACCATGGCTGGGTAGCCTGACATGGCGTCGTCTATGACATTGAAATAGCTCCAGCCGTAATAGTTGTTGTACGCGCTCTGTGAGGTTTTCATCAGGTCGGCCACGCAATCGTCGGGATGTTCGTCGCCGGCCGGTGGTTCCGATCTGTCGGGCAGCATGGTGGGTGGCTCGTCGAGCGGAAGGCAGTAATCGTTGTAATTGCCCGAGCTGGCAATCATCGCGTTGACGGCGCTGGTCTGCGTGGCCGCGCTACCACTGACCAGGGCATCGAACCCACGCCCGTCCCAATAGCCGATCACCATCCCGGCCGCCGTCGGCGCACAGCCGTGGCGCCACAGGTAGGCGGGCACGTCGTGGAGCACGATCTGCGCCCTGGACGGCGTCGGGGCTACGTTGCCGCGCTCGATGCCAGGCGGGGGCACCGGTCCGGTCGTGCTTTGAGCGTCGTCGGGCAGCGGCCCGGGCCCGGCACCTTGTGCCTGCATGGGCGGCACGGCGAGGGTCAGAACAATGACGAGAGCCAAGAGCCAGGTTACAACGTTGTACCTCATGGTGGATCTAACCTTTCTTGTGCGTGGTAGAGCTGGCAAAGCGGTCAATGCTGTCGTCGCGCGTACGGACGGCAGCAAGCATAACGCCTTCTGCGAAAGCGCTCAAGGGCGGAGTCCAGGGTGCCGGTGATCGCACCATTGCCTCTCCTGCCGAGGCCTGTTTGAGAACGTACAGGATTGTACCACGAATGGGAACAAAGCGCAAAGCGCCGGTTGTTACGGTGAGGACATCTGGCGGGGGACCGGGCGGGGAGACCGGGCGGGGGACCGGGCGGGGAGACCCCGCCCCTACAGCCGATGGGTGCGTAGGGGCGGGGTCTCCCCGCCCGATCCCTGGCGCCGCGCGCGTTGATTGCGGCGGAATAGGCTTTGACACGCTGGGGGTTTCATGGTATACTGCTGCGTACTTGATGCCGAGGAAACGAACGTGAGGAACGCAATGCTATCCGCCGGGTCGACGACGATCAGCCCTACCAGCCCTAGCCCGCGGCCAGACTCCTGGCCTGGATAGCTTGCTTGCGTTCGGTCGTCCGGATTTTTACAGGCCAGCTCTCCAGGGGAGCGCGAGAGTTGGCCTTTTGTTATGTTGCCAGGGAGGGCGAGCGCCGGGAGTGACGGGAGACGGGTAGTGGCGGTTGAGCAAACCCAGGCCTGATGATCAAGATACTGACGGTTAGTGACAAGGTAGAGGAGCTGATCCATAGCCCGGCCCTCAAGCGGCTCTTCGGAGACGTGAGCATGGTTCTGGGCTGCGGCGACCTGCCCTTTCACTACCTGGAGTACATTGTCACTGTGCTGGGGGGGCCATTGTTCTATGTCATCGGCAACCACGCCAACGCCATCCGCAAGCGGTGGTCGTCGCGGGAGGAGTGGCAGTATCCGGGCGGCGCGGAGAACATTGACGGGCGCGTGGTGCGCTATCGCAAGCTCCTCATCGCCGGCCTGGAGGGCTCGATGCGGTACAACGACAACCCGGACTTTCAGTACACGGAGCGAGAGATGATGAACAAGGTGTGGCGCCTGGCGCCGGCGCTGGTGCTGAACCGGCTGCGCTACGGCCGCTTCCTGGACATCCTCATCACCCACGCTCCGCCGGCGGGCATACACGACAAGCCGGACCGGTGCCACCAGGGTTTTCCGGCCTTTGTGACGTTCATGGACTGGTTCCGGCCCCGGTACCTGATCCACGGCCACATCCACGTGTATGGGCCGGACGAGGAGACGACGACGACCTATCGCGACACGCAGGTGATCAACACCTACGGCCATCGCGTTCTGGAGATCGACGAGAGGCGACTGCGTTGAACGAGAGAGGGAAGGAGGCGGGCAGGCCCAGGGCGCCGGAGGGGGGCGCGGGGCCGTCCGCCGTGGAGCGGGGGGGGATTGGCCGCGAGGGCCCGGGAGGCGCCACGGTGGCCGTTTTCGGCAGCGGCAGCATCCCGGCAGGCCATGGGCTGCAGGCCGAGGCTGAGCTGCTGGGTCGGCTGCTGGCCGAGGCGGGCTTTGTCCTGGTGTGCGGGGGCTATGGCGGCGTCATGGAGGCGGCCAGCCGCGGCGCGTGCCAGGCGGGCGGCCAGGCGGTGGGCGTGACGATGGAGCTGTTTGCCCCCATTCGGTCGCCGAACCGGTGGCTGACCCGCGAGGAGCGGGTGAGCGACTTTTTCCCGCGGCTCCAGGCCCTGACGGCGGCCGACGCCTTTGTCGTCCTGCGCGGCGGCATCGGCACGCTGACGGAGGCGACGCTGGCGTGGAGCCTGCTCCAGACGGGCCAGATCGGGCCCCGGCCCTTTGTGTTCGTGGGCAAAGACTGGCGGCGCCTGTTCGACGCGTTCCTCTCCACGACGTTCATGACGGAGCGAGATCTGGCGCTGGCGACGGTCGTGGACCGTGTCGAGGAGGCCGTGGCGCTCCTGAAGGTCAAGCTGGCGCCCACCCCTTGATGCCCCTCTTCGCCGGGCCGAAGAGGGGAATTCCACGGAAGAGGTAGCCTACGGCGGGCCGGCCCAACCCGCCCCGACCTTGTTCGACGAGCAGATCTGCCCGATTCGAGGGACCCGCGGAGAGGCGCAGGGTGCGCCGGGGCCCCGTGGGCGGCAGGTCGCTTCGCTAGACCAACGACAATATGCCAGCGTGGAGGAAAAAGAGATGGCTGACGAAAAAAAGCTGACGCCGCAAGGCGAGGATTTTTCGGCATGGTACAACGAAGTGGTCCAGCGCGCAGAGCTGGCCGATTACGCGCCGGTGCGCGGCTGCATGGTGGTGCGGCCCTATGGCACCGCCCTGTGGGAGAACATCCAGGGGGCCCTGGACCGGCGCTTCAAGGAGACGGGACACGAGAACGCCCTCTTCCCGCTATTGATCCCGATGTCGTTCCTGAAAAAGGAGGCCCAGCACGTGGAGGGCTTTGCCCCGGAGCTGGCCGTGGTGACCCACGGCGGCGGCAAGGAGCTGGAAGAGCCCCTGGTGGTGCGCCCTACGTCCGAGACGGTCATCGGCTACATGTATTCCAAGTGGATCCGGTCGTACCGCGACCTGCCGGTGCTCATCAACCAGTGGGGCAACGTGGTCCGCTGGGAGATGCGGACGCGCCTGTTCCTGCGCACGGCCGAGTTCTACTGGCAAGAGGGGCACACGGCCCACGCGACTTACGAGGAAGGCCAGGAAGAGACGCTGCGCATGCTGGGAGTGTATGCCGACTTTGCCATCAACGACGCGGCCCTGCCGGTGGTGGAGGGGCGCAAGAGCGAGACGGAAAAGTTTGCCGGGGCCGACGCCAGCTACAGCATCGAGGCCATGATGCGCAACAAGTGGGCGCTGCAGGCGGGCACCAGCCACAACCTGGGCCAGAACTTTGCGCGGGCCTTTGACATCCAGTACCTGGATCGGAGCAACGAGCTGCAGTACTGCTGGACGACGAGTTGGGGCCTGAGCACGCGCATCGTGGGGGCCATCATCATGGCCCACGGCGATGACCAGGGCCTGAGGCTGCCGCCCAAGCTGGCGCCGCACCAGGTGGTCGTCGTGCCCATCTGGCGCAAGGAGGAGCAGCGCGCCGGGGTGCTGGCCGCCGTGGAAAAGGTCGGCGCGGCCCTGCGCGGGCGCTTTCGGGTCAAGATCGACGACCGCGAGGAACTGACCCCCGGCTTCAAGTTCAACGAGTGGGAGCTGCGGGGCGCGCCGCTGCGCATCGAGATCGGCCCCCGGGACGTCGAAAACCAGACGGTGGTCCTCGCCCGGCGCGACGTGCCCGGCTCGGCGGGCAAGAGCGTGGCGCCCATGGACGGCCTGGCCGGCGCCGTGGGCAACGCCCTGGACGTGATCCAGGCGGACATGCTGTCGACGGCCACGGCCTTTCGCGACGCCAACATCCACACCGCCCGCACCTACGACGACCTCAAAGAGATCGTGGCCGACGCGTGGGCCCGGGCCTACTGGTGCGGCGACACGGCCTGCGAGGCGCAGATCAAGGAGGACACCAAGGCTTCCAGCCGCAACATCCCCCTGGATCAGGAGGGCGCCGGCCCGGGGATGTGCGTTGTCTGCGGCCGGCCGGCCGAGGAGTGGGCGTACTGGGCGCGGGCCTACTAAGAGCCCCTCAACGGAAACGGCTGATGTTCTTTCAATTATCAACAAGGTAATAGGCCACGGCCCTATTACCGAATCATATTTTGAAAGTTCATAAGCGCGCACTACGAACGGGCTCTG
>JAAYZQ010000470.1 GCA_012514775.1 Anaerolineaceae bacterium | reverse complement strand
TGGACCGGGATCTGTTTCGCACCATCGGCCACCGCTGGAAGCTCGACGCTGTGCTGCTGCCCATTGGCGACCTGCGCACGCTCGGAGTGTCGATGGGGCAGATGGGGCCACGGCGCGCGCCCCAGGCGCTGCGGCTCCTGGGTGAGCCGCGGGTGGTGGTGCCGACGCATTACAGTGGCATGACGCTGCGGCCGTTCCTCAGCTTTGGCGGCACACCACGCAAGCTCGGCGAGGAGATCCACCGGGCCGAGCTGGGCGCCATCGTGGGCACCACCCGCCCGCTGGAAAGCGTGGAGATCTGAGCGCGCCTAGCCCAGGAGTGGCTGGATGACGTTCAGGGAGTAGGCGCCGGCATAGGCCACCAGGACCGTTTTGATGGTCTTGCCGAGCCAGCAAAAGAGCAAGAAGCGCCAGATGGGATAACGAAGGGAGCCGGCGGCGATGCCCGCGATGTCAAAGAAGGGGTTGGGGACGATGGACAGGACCAGGATGGTAATTCCGCCGCGCCGGCGCATCCATCCCACGAGCTTTTCGTAGGTTGCCTGGTTTTCGATGACCGCCCGCCCCCCGTAGCCCGCGGCATAGCCCGTCAGCTCGCCCAACGCCTCGCCGACGCCCGCCGCCAGGCCCACCAGGACGGGAGGCAGGGCGCTGCCCATGGCGAACACCAGGGCAAGGCTGGGAGCTGGCAAGACGATGGTGGCATTGCCCAGCAAGCTGACGAGAAAAATACCCCCGTAGCCGACCGACGCCAACCGGGCAAACTGGTCGCGCAAAAAAAAGATAGCAACGCTCAGGCCTATGACCAGGGCCACGAGCAGCGCGCGAAAGAGCTTGGTCCTCCAGAAGGGCTGCTTTTCCTCGCCGATGGCTGCGGGCACGCCTGTCATTCTCTCTGCAGCTCGGGCGGCGCGCCAATGCGCACCACACGCGCCGTGCCGGCCAGGCCGCGGGTCGAGTTGTCGGTGTCTACCACGAGGGAAGCACTTTGCAAGAGACGGTTGTAGTCGACCGCGCGGTGACCGGCGACGATGACGGCGCAGTCGACCGTCGCCAGGAACTGGTCACTCAGGTCCACGTGCTCCAGCCAGCGCTCTTCCGGGAAAAAGACGTCGCGTCCCACGCGATACCGTGGCACGTATGGGTCGCTGTAGCACACGTCGGCTCCCCGGCGAAGCATCAGCTCGATGATCCGTTCCGCCGGCGAGTTGCGGGCGTCGTCTATGTCTCGCTTGAAGGCTACGCCGACGATAAGCACGCGGGCGCCGGACAGGACCTTGCCCTCCTGGCTCAGCGCCTGGCCCACGATGTCCACCACGTGATAGGGCATGGCCAGGTTCACCTCGGCGGCCAGCTCGATGAACTTGGTGTAAAAGTCGTACTCGCGGGCCTTCCAACTGAGATAGTAGGGATCGACCGGGATGCAATGGCCTCCAACGCCGGGGCCGGGATAGAAGGGCATGAAGCCAAAGGGCTTGGTCTTGGCAGCATCGATGACTTCCCACAGGTCGATGCCCATCCGCTCGGAGAGAAGCGCCAACTCGTTGACCAGGGCAATGTTGACGCTGCGAAAGATGTTCTCCAACAGCTTGGTCATCTCGGCCGCCCGGGGCGAAGAGACGACGTGAACGTGGGCAAAGAGCTGGGCCAACAGAGCCCGGGCCAGTTCGGTACACTGGGGTGTGAGCCCACCCACCACCTTGGGCGTGTTCTCGACGGTGTAGTGTTTGTCGCCGGGGTTGATGCGCTCCGGCGAAAAGGCCAGGTGGAATTCCTGCCCTGCCTTCAGCCCCGATTCTTCCAGCAGGGGCAGGACAAACTCCTCGGTGGTGCCGGGATAGGTCGTGCTCTGCAAGACGACCAACTGGCCGGGCTGCAGGTGCTCCGCAATACCCCGGGCGGCCTGCTCGATGTAGCTGAGGTCGGGCGCCTTGCGGGCGTCAAAGGGCGTCGGCACGCAGATAAAGATGGCATCCATCTCGCGGAGCCGGCGGTAGTCGGAGCTGGTCGTGAGACGCCCCGAAGCAACGACGGCTGCCAGGTCGGCCGAGGCCACGTCCTGGATATGGCTTCGGCCCTCGGCGATGGCAGCGACTTTGCGAGGGTCCACGTCCAGGCCGAGAACCGGATAACCGGCCCGGGCAAAGCCGACGGCCAGGGGAAGGCCAACGTAGCCAAGGCCGATGACGGCCACCCTGGCCGAACGGTCTACGATCTTTTCCATTATGGTGCCTTTCTTCGCAGAAATGTGCCGTGGGCCTCTTTGCCCGGGTAGTTGATGCGCTCCAGGCGCACCAGGGCCGCGAGGCCGATGCCGGCGACCGTGGCACCCACGGCATAGCCTTCCAGGACGCTGGCCTGGGTCACAAAGATGGCCAGCACGCCCAGGCCGGCGCTGGCGAGATAGCAGATGAGCACCGCCTCGCGCGGTGTATAGCCCAGTGCCACCAGCCGGTGGGAGAGATGGTCTTTGCCCGGCGTGGTCAAGGGGTTGAGCCTCCTGCGCAACCGCGAGACGATGACCATGCCTGTGTCAAAGAGGGGCAGGCCCAGAATGAGGACCGGCACCATCCAGGTGACGATCTGTATCTGGCCCGGAAAGCGCAGCTTGATGGCCGTGGCTGCCAGGACGAACCCCAGGAAGAGGCTGCCCGCGTCGCCCATAAAGATGCGCGCGGGGTTAAAGTTGTAGACGAGAAAGCCCAGGCAGGCGCCCACCAACGCCGCCGACAGGGCGCCCACCAGGTACTGGTCGTTCATGGCGGCGAGCAGCAGGAAAAAGATGGCCGCCGTGGCGCCGATGCCCCCCGACAGGCCGTCCATGTTATCCAGCAGGTTCATGGCGTTGGTGATGGCCACCACCCACAGCAAGGTGATTGCCACGTTGAGCGGCTCCCAGGCAAAGGTGCCCACCCGCACGCCCGTTACCACCAGGATTGAGGCGGCCAGGAACTGTCCCACCAGCTTGAGCAGGGGGCTCAGCCCGCGGCGGTCGTCCCACACACCCATGAACGACACCAGGCTGGCACCCACCAAGATGCTGATGAGCTCGTTGATGCGAAAGAGGTTGCCAAAGAGGATCACCGCGACGATAAAGGCACCATACATGGCCACACCCCCCAGTAAGGGGATGGGGTTCAGGTGCACCTTGCGGGCACTGGGTTGATCGATGACGCCCAGGTGAAGAGCCAGGCGGCGCACCAAAGGTGTGCCGCCGATGGCCATCACCAGGGCACTGGCAAAGATGAGCATGAAAGTTGTGGTCATGCCCGGGTTCTTATTCCTCCTCGATCTCGATCCTGAGGATAGAGTCTCCGGCAAAGGTGGGATTCTGCTGTGGATCGCGCGGCGTCAGCGCCTGGAGGACGGCCAAGCCTTCCACTACCCTTCCAAAGACGGTGTGCCGGCCGTCGAGCCAGGGTGTGGCTTCGTAGGTGATAAAGAACTGGCTGCCGTTGGTGTTGGCGCCGGCGTTG
>JAAYZQ010000469.1 GCA_012514775.1 Anaerolineaceae bacterium | reverse complement strand
GCGAGCGCCTGCCCAACTGCGTCAATCCCGAGGTCTATGACGCCCGTTCGTAGTGCGCGGTTCACCGCGCTCAGGGCGCTGAAGCGCCTACTACGAACGGGGGTCGCAGGCGGGTGAGCCCGGACGGTGTTGTTCGTAGTGCGCGGTTCACCGCGCTATAGCGATGGGGATGACAGCGGCCAGCGAAGCCGCTCCATGAGCGTGCGATAGAAGTAGGTCCGGTCCTGCAGCCGCACAAAGCGCCCCACGTTGTTGCTGGCCTGGACCGTCACCACATCGCCGTCGTGCAGCTCGTACTCGAACTGGCCGTCGACGGTCAGGATGGCCTGGTGGTCGGTCTGGACCACGATCTTGACCACGGCACCCTGCGACAGGACGATGGCGCGGTCCATGCTCAGGTGGGGGGCAATGGGCTGAAGGAGGATGTTCTTGAGCTGGGGAGGCAGAACCGGCCCCCCGGCGGCAAAGGCATAGGCCGTCGAACCGGTGGGCGTCGAGACGATGAGGCCATCGGCGGCGTAGGTGGCCAGGTAGCTGCCGTCGATGTGGGTTTCCAGGCGGACGATGCGCGCCAGGCTGCCCCGGCTGACGACCACGTCGTTGAGGGCTTCGTAGCCGCGGGATTCCTCGCCGCGGTGGTACTCGGCATAGAGCATCATGCGCTCTTCGATCCAGTAGTCGCCCGCCAGGAGCTGCGGCAGGGCGGCGCTCCACTGGTCAGGGTCCAGCTCGGCCATGAAGCCCAGGCGGCCCATCTTGATGCCCAGCACAGGCACGCCGTGGCTGCCGGCCATGCGCGCGGCGCGCAGGATAGAGCCGTCGCCGCCGAGGGTGACGAGTAGATCCAGCCGGTCGATCTCGGCCAGGACGGCTTCTTCGTCCCAGGTGGAGCCCATCCAGGCTTCGACGCCGTATTTATCAGACTCGCGGGCCATGGCTGCGGCGGTGGGCTGCGTGGCGGGCAGCTTCGGGTGGTGCAAAAGGCCGATTCGTTTGATCATCTCTGTCTCGTGTGTCTGCCGGTTTCATCGAACGTGAGCGATTATAGCCTACTTCTGCCCGGCTGTCCAGAAACGCGGTTTGCCTCGTGGGGGGCGCGGCCGGGACGCCTCTGTGGCGATTTGCGGCGCACTCTGATGTGTGCTATCATAACGCCAGCTCGTGCCCGGCCGTGGCCGGCGGCGAGCCGATGTTCGCGACGGATTGGGCGGTGATCCTGGATAACAAACGGCAGAGCAGCAAAAGCGATTCTCGCCTGGTGACGATCGGGCTCCTGGTGCTCCTGGCGCTGGCGGCCCTCGCCTTGCGCGCCTACAAGGTCGACGGGCAGAGCCTGTGGTATGACGAGGGCTTTTCCGTCTACCTGGCGGGCATGGAGCCGGCCGAGATCGTGGCCCGCACCGCGGCCGACATCCAGCCGCCACTATACTACCTCCTGCTCCACGGCTGGATCGGGCTCGTGGGCGACGGCGAGGCGGCGGTGCGCAGCCTGTCGGTGCTCTTCGGGGTGCTGTCGGTGCCCCTGATCTATGGCCTTGCCGTGGCCCTCTTTCACAGCCGCCCGGCGGGCCTCCTGGCCGCCCTCCTCCTGGCCGTCTCGCCCCTGCACGTCTGGTACGGGCAGGAAGCGCGCATGTACACCCTCCTGACCTTCCTGTGCCTGCTCTCCAGCGTCTTGCTGTTGCTGGCCGCGCGGACAAGGACCGGGGTCCGGGCGGCGGTCCTGTGGCTGGGCTATGCCCTGGCCAGCATCGCGGCCGTCTATACCCACTACTTTGCCTTTTTCGTCCTCGCCTTCCAGGCGGCCTACCTGCTCCTGGTCGCCTGGAGCCAGGGCTTTCGCCCCTGGCGCCTGCTCCTGGGCGGGCTGGCCTCGGGCCTGGCCACCATCGTGGCCTATCTGCCGTGGCTGCCTCACCTCGTCGCCCGCTACGGGGCCGACGCCAGCTACCTGCCCGGCCAGCTCAAGCTCGGCGAGGTACTGGTCGACGTGGCCGTGGCCTTTGCCGGCGGCGAGTCGGTCCTGGAGGGCACCGGTATCTGGCTGGCCGCCGGTTACGGCCTGGTCGTGGCCCTCTGCCTGGCGGCGCTGCTGGCCGCCGCGGCGCGCGAGGGCCGGGATGCCCCCGACGCGTCCGGCTGGAGCCTGCCGCCTGCATACCACGCCCTCCTCTTCCTGCTGCTCTACCTCCTGCTGCCCATCGCCCTCATCCTGGCCCTCAGTCTGAACTCGCCCAAGTTCAACGCGCGCTATGCCATGGTCTCGCACCCCGCGCTGCTGCTGCTCCTGGCCGGGGGGCTGGTGACCCTCTGGGAGCGCAGGACCGGCTCGCTGCAGAACGTGGTGCGTGGCGCCGCGGCTGCCCTGGCCCTGATCTTCTTGCTCGTCTCCGCCCTGTATGCCGACCGCAACGCGTACCACGATCCGGCCTTTGCCCGGGCCGACTTTCGCGGCGTTGCCCGCTACCTGGAGAGGCACGCCGCCGAGGACGAGACGATCATCCTCAGCGCGGGGCACATGTTTCCCGTCTGGGATTACTATGCGGGGGATAGCGAGCGCCATCTCCTGCCCGACAGCCCCACCCTGGACACGACCAGGACCCTGGACTATGGCATCGCCGCCGACCTGAACCGCTGGCTGGCCGGCCGCGGCGGCGTCTGGCTGGTGCTGTGGCAACACGACGTCGTGGACCCCAGCGGCTACCTGACGTCGATGCTCGGAGACCTGGCGGTCGAAGAGCCCGTGGAGCGCGGTTTTCCACAGATCGAGCTGCGCCACTACCGCCTGCCGTCCGGGATCACCTTTAGCGGCGAGCCCGAGATCGAGCACCCGGCCATCTACAACTTTGGCGACCGCCTGCAGCTCCTGGGCTACACGCAGAGCGGCGACCGGGAGGTGACCCTTTTCTGGAAAGCGCTGCAGCCCCTCGAAGAGGACTATCGCGTGTCGCTCATCCTGCGCGACACCGAGGGGCAGGCCTGGGGGAGCTGGGACGGCCGGCCGGGGGCCTACTATCACCCCACCAACCGCTGGCGGGTCGACCAGGTGGTCTTTGGGCGCTACGACCTCAGTCTCTTGCCCGGCTCGCCTCCGGGGGACTATGGCCTCGAAGTGGGCGTCTATACCGAAAAAGACGTCGAGGGCCTGGACCTCCTGGACGCGGCGGGTGCGCCCCAGGGCAAGCGGGTGATGCTCGGCGCCGTGGCGCTGTCGGTGGCGGCGGCGACACCCGACCAGGTGGAGGTGCCCCATCCTGACCGCTTCGCGATGGGCGATGGCTTGTCGTTGCTGGGCTGGGATCTGGACCGGGAGGAGGCGCAGCCCGGCGACAGGCTACACCTCACCCTGTTCTGGTCGGTGGATGCCCGGCCGCGGGACGACGACGCGGTGTGGGTGTCGGTCACCGACGCCACCGGCCAGGCCCACGGCGCCGGTTCCTTCCTGCCCACCAACGCCTGGCACCCCACCAGCATCTGGCTTCCGGGGCAGGCCTGGCGGGGGCAGATCTCCTTTCGCTTGCCCGTGGAGACCCAGGCCGGCCCCGCCCGCATCGCGGCGCAGTTGATCGCGCCCGATGGCTCGACTGCCGGTCCGGCCGCGGAGCTGGCGACGGTCCAGGTGCAACCCACCAACCGCGTCTTTGTCGAGCCGCGGCCGCAGGCGCCCCGGCGGGCCAACTTTGAGGATCGCATTGCCCTCGTCGGCGCCGACCTGGTGCCCTCCCCGGTGGCGCCGGGAGGGACGGTGCGAGTGACGCTCTACTGGCAGGCCCTGGCCGAGATGGACATTCCCTACACCGTCTTTGTTCACCTGTTGGGCGTTGACGGTCAGGTGGTGGTCGGCCACGATGGAGAGCCCGTTTTTGGCGCGCGGCCGACGATGGGCTGGGTGCCCGGCGAATACGTCGCCGACGCCCACGACCTGTCTATTCCCGCCGACCTGGCGCCCGGCGACTATATCGTCGAGGTGGGGCTGTACGACGCGGGGGTGCCGGGCATGCCCCGGCTGGCCATCCTGGGCGAGGAGGGCCAGCCGCAGGTCGATCAGGTCATTTTTGGGCCGGTGCAGGTCCGTTAACCCACGTTGTACTTTGGCTGCCCGCAGTTTTTACACCTGGCGCCAATGTGTGTATAATAAGGCCGCCCTTGAAGGCAGCAGCGGGAGGAAGCAATGCCGATCTACTTGTACGAATGTGATTCGTGCGGCCTTCGGTTCGAAAAAATGCAACGCATGACCGAGGAGCCGCTGACCGATTGTCCGGAATGTGACGGCCAGGTGCGCCGTATCATTCAGCCTGTCGGCATCATTTTCAAAGGCTCCGGCTTTTACGTGACGGACAATCGCCAGGGCTCGTCGCCCACGCTCGCGCCGCCCAAGGAGAAGGACAAGGACAAGGAAAAGGATAAGGACAAAGAGGCGGCCAAGGCGCCGGCAGAGACCAAGGCCTCTACCGAGAGCAGCGCCAAAGAGTCAAAGGCGAGCGAGTGACGAGGGTCCTGCAAAGGCGGGCCACCCGACTCTCGGGTGGCCCGCCTTTGCATTCCTCGCGCCCGAAGGCCGGGCTGCAGAGACGGGGAAACGTCGCTGCCGGCTCCTGGTTCCGGCGATGCCCGGAAAAGCAGCCGGGGACGGCAGCGGGGTCTGGTGGGACGGCGGCTGAATTAGACCTGGAATCGCCCGGAAGCAGGGATCACCTTGTACTGAAAGTTGGCCACGTACTCCAGGAGGCGACCCTTGAGATCTTCCCACTCGGCGCTTTCGAGGATCTCGCGCATTTCCTCTACGCTGTCGGTCACGCCGGCGGTCATGATCTGGGGGCCCTGGCCGTAGAGGGTATACCACGCCTCTGTAGGCTGCCAGCCCATCTTCATCAGCGTTGGGGCAAAGGTCTGCATCGCGAACTCGAAATAAGTCTGCTCCTGCCCCGGACGAATATCCCAAGTCATCAACAATTTTACTGGCACGGGGTTCTCGATCCTTCCCATTGACAGAGTTCGGCCGCGTGCTAGAGCTGCACTGCCCGGCGAATCTTGTCGCCGTTCCTGGCAAAGGGGCCGACCACTGCCAGGTTTAGACGGTTCTGCTGAAAAACAAAGCCGGCGATGCGCTGGATGTCGGCCGCCTGCACGGCCTCCATCTGCGCCACGACGTCTTCGGGTTCCAGCAGGTCGGGTCCCAGCAGTTCCTGGCGGGCGTACCAGGCCGCCTGGGCAAAAGAGTCTTCCAGCGACAGGGCCATCCGCCCTCGAATGAACTCCTTGGCCCTGGCCAGCTCGTCTTCGGGTACAGGTTCCTGTCGCATCCTGTCCAGCTCGGCCAGGATGGCCTGAATGGCCTCGGCGGTGCGCACAACGCCGACCCCGGCATAGATGCCCAGGGCGCCCGTGTCCTGGAGTGTCGTGGTGTACGAGTCGACGGTGTAGGCCAGACCCAGCCGCTCGCGCACCTCCTGGAAGAGGCGGGAGCGCATACCCTCGCCCAGGATGGTGTTCAGCAGGCGCAGGACAAAGCGGTCGGGGTCCCGCCGGGAGATGCCCGGAAAGCTAAAGGCCAGGTGCGCCTGCTCCGTTTTGCGGTGCTCGATCTGGATGCTGGGCCCGTCGTGGTCCAGGGGTGCCGGGTCCCACAGGACGGGCGGGCCGTTGCGCCAGTCGCCCAGGGTCCTTTGGGCCAGCGCCACCGCTTCGTCGTGGGTCACCTGCCCCGCGAGCCCGAGAATGGTCGTGCGGGGCAGGTAGTGACTGCGCACGTACTCCTGGAGCGACTGCCGGCTGATGGCGTTCACCGTCTCGCGGCTCCCGGCCACGTCGCGACCCAGGGCGTGCTCCGGCCATTGCAGGTTGGCGACCAGGAGCTGTGCCAGGCTGTCGGGCGTGTCGAGGGCATAGTTGATCTCCTCGACGATGACCGCCCGTTCCTTTTCCATTTCGGCCGGCTCAAAGGTGGCCCGCAGCAGCATGTCGCTGAGGACTTCCATGGCTTCGGACGTGTGGGAGGCGGCGACCTTGGCCCAATAGAGGGTCGTCTCCAGGCCAGTGCTGGCGTTGACGATGCCTCCCCGGCCCTCGATGGCCTCCGCGATGTCCCGCGGTGTCGGCCAGCGCTGGGTGCCCTTGAAGAGCATGTGCTCTGCGAAATGCGAGATCCCGGCGATCTCGGCGCTTTCGTACCGGGAGCCGACTGCCAGGAAAAAGCCCAGGCTTACCGACTGGACGTGGGGCAGCGTGACGGTGAGGACACGCAGGCCATTGTCCAGCGTCGTCATGTCGTACATCTACTCTCCCTTGAGTTGATCCAGGTATTGCTGGGCCAGGCTCGTCGCCATGGCGTCTTCTCCATCGTCGTACTGCTGAAAATTCTCGAACGCCTGTATGGCGTCCTCGTTCTGCTCCATCTGCATGTAAACCACGCCGAGGCCAAAGTAGGCCTGGGAAAGGGTCGGGTCCAGCTCTACGGCGCGTGTGTAGGATTCGAGTGCTTCCTGCAGCTTGCCCTGTTGCACGTACGCCGCCGCAAGGTTGGAATGGATGGCCTCGTCGTCGGGATCGATCTCCAGGGCCTTCTGGTACTCGGCCACCGCTTCGTCGAGCTGCCCGTTGTTGTAGTAGGCCACGCCCAGGTTGGTCATGGCCGAGACGTGATCCGGCTCGAGCTCCAGGGCAGCCTGGTAGGCTGCGATGGCCTCCTCGAACTCGCCCACCCGGGCGTGCTCGTTGCCCGCCTGGAATAACTCCTGGGCAGTGGCCGGCTGGGCCGCCGTTTCCACGGCTGTCGGCTGGGGCTGGGGCTCGGGCTCGGTGGTGGGCGCCGGTGCACCACAGCCTGCCAACCACGAACCGAGGAGCAAGGCGATCAGGAACAGGGCACTGGCTTTGTGCATCCGCTTCACTTTTTCCTCCCGTTACACCTCTTGGAAGCACGCTTATAGACAATCATACAGAAGGGATCGTGATCCTGTCTGTAGCTTCCATCCCTTTCCGGCGGGTAGCCGAATCGGGAGCCTAGACAATGCGAAAGGCGTCGACGAGCACGCAGCGGCGCATCCGGGCAAAATTGCGGGCCGACGTCAGCCCTTCGCCTGTGGGGCTGGCGATGGAAAACGAGGTATATCCCTCGCCGCCAAAGCCCAGGCCGGCCAGGCTGGGACCGTTCTTGACAAAGATGCTGGTGTTGATCTCTCGCGACATGCGGCTGAGGGCATCCAGATTCTTGGAATGCATCACGGCCGTGTGGCCCATGCCCTGCTCCACGGCCCGGGCCAGGTCGATGGCCTCGTCGGCGCTGCCGACGCGCACCAGGGGCATGACGGGCATGAGCTGCTCTGTCCACACCAGGGGGTGCCGGGCGTCGGTCTCGGCGATCACCAGGCGAACGCTTTCCTCAACGTCCACACCGATCTCGCGCAGGATGGTGCGCGGCGACTTGCCGACAAAGGCCTTGTTCACCACGCCGTGTTTGCCCGGGCCGTGGTCCTCGGCCAGGATGACCTTCATCAGGCGCCCGAGCTGCCATGCGCCGATCTCGACCGCCCCCCGCGCCAGGAGGGCCGATTTCAGCCGGTCGGCGATGGCGTCCACGGCAATGATCTCTTTTTCCAGGATGCACACGACGTTGTTGTCAAAGGACGCCCCCTTGACAATGTCACGGGCAGCCTGTTCCAGGTCGGCTGTTTCGTCCACGACCACCGGCGGATTGCCCGGCCCGGCACAGATGGCCTTCTTGCCCGAGCCCATGGCCTCGCGAACCACGGCCGGGCCGCCTGTTACCACCAGCAAGCGCACCGAGGGGTGGTGCATCAGCCGCTGGGCGCTTTCGATGGTCGGCTCGGCGGGGCAGGTCAACAGGTCCGGCGGGCCGCCGGCGCCCTTGATGGCGCGGTTGAGAATGCGAATCGTCTCGGCCGAGCAAGCCCTGGCCCCGGGATGGGCGTTAAAGACGGCCGCGTTGCCGGCGGCGATCATGCCGATGGCGTTGCAGATGATGGTCGAGGTGGGGTTGGTGCTGGGCGTGATGGCGCCGATGACGCCGTAGGGGGCCACCTCCACCAGGGTGAGCCCCCGGTCTCCCGTCCAGGCCTGGGCCTGCAGGGCCTCGGTTCCCGGGGTGCGCTCGGCCACCAGGAGGTTCTTTTCGACCTTGTCTTCGGGGCGGCCCATGCCCGTCTCCTGCCAGGCGGCGCGGGCCAGGGCGGGGGCGTTTTCGGTGGCGGCGCGGCGCATGGCGGCGATGAGCGCAGCACGGCGCTCCAGGGGCAGCCCGCCGAGGCGCTCCTGGGCGATGCGGGCGGCGGCAACGGCCGCGTCCACGTCAGCATAAACCCCATCCACGCCCGCGGCAGGAGCCGCCGGGGCCGGGGCCGGCGCAGGCCGGGCAGCGGCGGCCTGCACCTGGGGGTGCAGGTCGGCCACCACCCGCTGCACGATCTCGGCAATGCGGCGCTCGTCCAGGGAACTCACCATGTCATTCCACCCCATTCTCGCTCGAGCCTGCCTCGCCCCACGGGAGCAGAGAGACCAGGCTGTAAACGCTCACCGGCTCGCTGCGACCGCGGATCGCGGTCACGCCCCGGGCCCTGGCCTCCAGCCCCGCGCCCGCGGCGTGGTAGCAGCTCTCGGTGATCAAGATCTCGCCGCCGGCGGCCATCTCTTCCAGGCGCTGCGCCAGGTTGACCGTGTCGCCCACGGCGGTATAGTGCAGCAGCTCCAGGGCCCCGATGTTGCCCACCAGGGCTTCGCCCGAGGCAACGCCCACGCCAAACTCCATGCGCAACTCCTCCGGCAGGCCGGCGTGGTAAGCCGCCACGGCGTCCCGCAGCGCCCAGGCGGCCCGCAGGGCACGCGGGGCGTGGTCGGGCTGGGGCAGGGGAGCGTTAAAGATGGCCATGACCAGGTCGCCGGCGTATTGGCTGATGGTACCCTCGTAGGCCAGGATGGCCTGCGCCGCGGCCGTCAGGTGCCCGTTGAGTACCTCCACGAGTTCTTCCGGCGGCAGCACCTCGGCCAGGGCCGTGTAGCCACGCAGATCGGCAAAGAGGATGGTCAGCTCCTGCCGGCATCCACCCAGGCTGACCCGGGCCGGCTCGGCCAGCAGGCGCTCGACGACGTGGCGCGGCACAAAACGCTCAAAGGTTTGGCGGATGGCGTGCTGGGCTTCTCGCAAGCAGTCCGCCTCTCGTTTGGTCCTCAATCGCGTCTGGACGCGGGCCAGCAATTCCCGGTAGTCAAAGGGCTTGAGGAGGTAATCCTCGGCCCCCAGTTGCAGCCCTCGGACCCGATGCTCAGGCGCGGCCCAGGCGGTGAGCATCAGCACAGGAATGTCGGCCGTCGCCGCGTTGGCCTTCAGCCTCTGGCACACCTCGTAACCGTTCAGCAAGGGCATATCCAGATCGAGGAGGATCAGGTCCGGGTTGTGCTCCCGGATCCTGTCCAGCGCTTCCTGCCCGTCAAAGGCGGCGACGACGCGATAGCCTTCCAGGGCGAGCAGGTCGCGGCACAACTCCACGCTGTCGATCCTGTCGTCGGCGACCAGTATAAGGGGCGCCTCACCCATGCCAGTGATTCCTATTCCTTCTGATACTTGACCTCGCCGTGGACTTCCCACGTATCGACGACGGCCATGAGGACGGCATCGCACGGCTTCTTGTCGGTCATGGTGGTCTGCCGGGCCGACGAGCCGGTGGCGTACAGCACAACGTCGCCGATGCCGGCCTGCACCGCGTCGGCGGCGACGACGTAATCGCCCGTCTCCTCGTTCTCGATGTTCAGGCGCTTGACGACCAGAAGCTTGAATCCCTCCAGCTTCTCGTCCTTGCGCGATGCCACGAGTGTGCCAACGACTTTGCCCAGGAGCATGGTTCTCTCTCCAACTGCTCGCCGGCTAGGGCCGGGGCAGGCTATCAGCCATGGCCCGGATCCTCTGCCGGACTCCCGCCAGGAGCGGCGGGCCGTGGCCAAAGCAGCAGATCTCGATGTCGAGGTCCGCCAGGCGCCGGATGGAAGCGTAGGCCTGCGCCATGTCCACCGAAAAGGTGAGGGGTGGCGCGCCCAGGCGTCCCCGGCGGTGGTTCAGGGCATCGCCCACGATGGCAATCCGGCGCCCCGGGTGATAAAAGCAGGCGCTGCCCGCCGTGTGCCCGGGGACGTGGATCACCTGCCAGTCGCCCAGGTGGTCGCCATCCCGCACGGTGCGTTCCACCCTGGCCGGGCGGTAGCGCAGCAGGTGGTTCACGGCTCCGTTAAAGAGACGCTGCGCCGGGGCGGCCAGGAGCACGGGCCCCAGGGCGCGATCCGCCTGTCCTTCGATGAGGGGCACGTCGGCTTCGTGGGCCACCACGCGGGCACCCGAGGCCTCCTGCAGAGCGGCAGTGCTGCCCATGTGGTCGATGTCGCCGTGGGTCAGCCAGATCTCCTTGATGGCCGATGGCGGGCGGCCCAGCGATTCCAGGTGCTGCAGGACGGCGGGGGCGCGGCCGGGCATCGCCGCGTCGACGACGATGGCGTCCTCTCCGTCGAGGAGAAGATACACCTTGGTGTCCCAGATGCGCTCCACCCAGTGCAGGCCGGGAACGATCTCCATGCCGGTGCCCCTGTCCCGTTCTCCTATTCTCCCATTTCCTTGAGGACCTGATCGTGGCGCCCCAGGGGCAGGACCACGTCGATGTTGGCGTGGGGCCGGGGGATGACGTGGACCGAGACCACCTCTCCGACCTTTTCCGCGCCGCGGACACCCGCTTCGACGGCGGCCTTGCAGGCTGCCACGTCGCCGCGCACCACGGCGGTGCAATAGCCGCCGCCGATCTTTTCGTAGGACACGAGCTCGACCTTGGCCGCCTTGACCATGGCATCGGCCGCCTCGACCATTGCCGCAAACCCCCGTGTTTCGATCATGCCCAATGCTTCTGCCATTGCCTGTTTCCTCCTTACGAGTGAGCTACTTAATCCTTGCGTTTGCTCTCTACTACCCGCCCGGTGATGTCCTCGATGGCCTGTACGGCGGCGCTGTAACCGGCCATGATGTCGCGTTCTTCGCCGCCGAGGTAGACGCGGCCAAAGCTGCCAAAGGGCCGCACGTCGACGATGTTGATCTGGGCCGCCTTTTCCGCCTCGTTGGCGGCCAGCACGGCATAGGCCGCCGGCTCGATCTCCATGATATAGAGCGTCTGGTCGGCGATGAGCATCATGCCGTCGCGGTTGCGGTTGATGAGCTGTGTCTGGTGGGCGTCGACGCGGCGGATGATCTGGCTGGAATGGATGCCCGGCTTGCGGCGCTCTTCGGCGCGCACCCCCAGGGCCTCCAGGATGGCCGCGCCCGCGGCCCGCACTTCGGCCTGGTCGGCCGAGTGCACCTCCAGGACGCCAAAGAGGCGCTCCACGATCTGGACGGCGGGCCGCACGTTGGTGGCCTTGAGGGCCACGTCGGTGATGCGGTTGATCTCGATGCCGGGCGAGATCTCGACCCACAGCGACGCATCGCCGGCCAGCGGCAAAAATCCCCGGGCGGTAGAGCCGATAAAGGCAGCCATTTGCGGCTGCAGGCTATCCAGAAATACATAGGAACGCAGGTCGACGCTCAAGTTCTCTCCTCCTTCAGGCCCCGCTGGCCTGTTGCACGATCTTGACCCCGGCGCTGGCGCCGATGCGCGTCGCGCCTGCCGCCACCATGGCCCGGGCGTCCTCCAGGTTACGGATGCCCCCGGCGGCCTTTACCCCCAGCTCCGGACCGACGGCGAGGCGCATCAGCGCCACGTCCTGCGCGGTCGCACCGCCCGGCCCGAAGCCGGTGCTCGTCTTGACATAGTCCGCGCCGGCGGCCTTGGCCAGTTGGCAGGCAATGACCTTTTCCTCGTCGGTCAACAGCGCGGCCTCGATGATCACCTTCAGGATCGCACCCCCGGCGTGGGTGCTGCGGGCCACGGTGGCTATGTCTCGCTCGACGTGGCCATAGTCCTTTGACTTCAGGGCGCCGATGTTGATCACCATGTCTATTTCGCTGGCCCCGTCGTCGATGGCTTTCTGTGCCTCGTAGGCCTTGACCTCGGGGGGCGTGGCCCCCAGGGGAAAGCCGACGACGGTGCAGACGTGCACCGGCGAGTCCTTTAGCAGTTGGGCGCACAGCTTCACGTAGGTGGGGTTGACGCACACCGCGGCAAAGTTGTACTTGCGCGCCTCGTAACAGAGCTGCGCGATCTGTTCCTGCGTGGCGTCGGGCTTGAGGAGGGTATGATCGATCATCCCCGCAATCTCCGGGCCCACCTGGGCGTTGCCCAGGGTGGTCGTCAGGCGCGAAGCCCCGGCGTCCACCACCTCCTGGATCTTGTCGTGGCACTTGGTCACGCAGGCACCCACGCAGTCGGTGCAGGCCACCCCGTCGTCACCCAGTTGGATGCGCGTCTCTTCTTCCTTGAGGAGGATCAATACCTCCCGCGTGATCTGCTCGACCAGTCTCTCGATGGTCGTTTCGTCCAGTTTCACGGGTACCTCTTTTCCGCCAGGCTGCTCACGGGCGCAGGAAACGCCGCTCGATCTGCATGATCTTGTCCACGCGCCGGGCGTGGCGGCCTCCGCCAAACTCGGTCTCGAGCCAGACCTTGACCACTTGCCGGGCAAGGCCCGGGCCCAGGAGCGTGCCGCCCAGCGTCAGGACGTTGGCGTCGTTGTGCTCCCTGGAGTTCACCGCCGTGGCATGATCGTAGCACAGGGCGGCGCGCACGCCGGGAACCTTGTTGGCGGCCATGCACGACCCGATGCCCGCGCCGTCGACCACGATGCCCCGCCAGGCACGCCCCTCCGACACCAGGCGCGCGACGGCGTAGGCCAGGTCGGGATAATCGACGGCGGCGGTGCTGTGGGTTCCGCAGTCGACGACGTCGTAGCCCAGCTCGCCCAGGTAGGCTTTCAGATCTTCTTTCATGGCAAAGCCGCCATGATCCGAGCCCAGGGCCACCGTGCGCGTCGCCGGCTTGTGGCGCGCGGCGAGCGCGGACTCTTCCGGGGCCCGCTCTTCCACCAGCCTGATCCCCCGGTCGAGGGCCGCGTCGCGGGCCAGGGGCGTGACCACGGCGTCGGCCGGGACCACCAGGCTTTCGCCACGGCCCAGTCCCAGCAGATCTGCCTCGGTGATTGTTTGCCGGCGCTCGGCTGCCCCGGCCCCGGCGCTCGATTCGAGCCCCAGGGTGCGCATCAAGACACGCCGGACGATGCTCCTGACCTGTTCTTCGGGATCGCTCATGGCTGTTCTGTGCCGCCTCTCACGGGTTGGCGTACACCGCCGTGGGCAGCAGCCCCCACTCTTCGGGAGGCCAATAACACAGCAATGCCTTGCCCACGATCTTGTCCCCGGCCAGCAGGCCCCAGGTGTGCGAGTCGCTGGAATTGTTGCGGTTGTCGCCCAGGACGTAATATTGGCCGTCAGGGATCATTGTCAGCGACTGGTTGTAGCGGCCCAGGTCGGAGATATAGGGTTCGCTGAGGCGCTGATGGTCTACCAACACCTCGCCTCTCTGGACCTCTACGATTTCGCCCGGCAGGCCGATGATGCGCTTGATGAGCTTTCGTTCCGGATCAAAGGGGTCGCGAAAGACAATGATGTCGCCGCGCCGCGGCTCGTGCAGCCGATAGTCGAGCTTGCTGACCACCAGGAACTGGTTGTTCTGCAGGGAAGGCACCATGCTCTGCCCGACAACGCGATAGTTCTCGAACAGGAAGGTGCGAACCAGAACATAGATTAGCAGGGTAAAGACGACGGTCTCTACGATCTCCCGGATAGCAGATCGTTCCCGCGGCCTGTTTTCTTGGTCGGCTGTCATCTCTGATCCTTACGTGCCTGGGTCAAGGCCTCGCAAAGGCTGCCCGCGCGGCGGGCAGGTTCTGGCGAGACGTGCTCGAATTATAGCGCAACTCGCAGCGCATGGCAAGCCGACCCGCGCAAGCGGAAGGGGTGCCCGAGTGGCCGGGATTGGCACAATTCGCTTGACAAACGCGGTTGCATGGTGTATATTGAAGACAGGGTTGGGGCATGTCCCCGACTATCGAAAGGAACAAGGAGGCGGAAGGATGAAGCCCATTTTCGCGCGCTTCAGGCGTCCCGGCATAGCCGGCGCACTTCTGTTGATCCTGCTCCTGCTCGCTGGCTGTGCAGAAGTACAGGTCGTGGAACCGGTGCCGTCCGGGACGCCAGGCCTGTTTGTCAGTCCCATCTCGTCGGGGGATGAGGACCATAACCTGGCTGTCATGGCTGCCGTGCTCGACCCACCCCTCCAGTACGAACAGCTCATCATCAGGCGGCAGTCGGTCACGCTGCTGGTGGTGATCGAGAACAGGGGGGATAGCACCGAGCGGGACGTGGCCGTGCGCGCAAGGTTGACCAGTCCCCGTGATGCTGCACTGGACCTGTCGCAAGAGTCCAGCATTACAAGCATTGCCCCCGGCGAAATTCAGATCGTGCGGTTTGCCCGCCTACAAGAGATCCCGTACTACTCGGCATACCGGTTGGAAGTGAGCGTGGATGCCGTGCCCGGCGAGTTGGACCTGAGAGACAACAGCAAGGTCTATGACGTGCGGATCTCCCGGGAGTAGCCTGCTCTTCGCATGACCCGCTTTCGACGCAAACATGGCAACAACCTGGCACTGCTGGCCGTCGGCCTGACCGTGGGCTTGTTGCTGGCCACGAGCTGGCGCGTGCCGGCCGGCACCCACGCCGGCGAGGCCAACGACCGCGAGGAGCGCATCTATCTCAGCATCGAACGGTTGGAGACCGAGCAGCGGGACCTGCGGGAGACGCTGGGCTCGCTGCGCAGGGAGCTGAGCGAGCGCCAGAGCGCGGCCGAGGCGGAAAGCGACCGCCTGGAAGCCTTGCGGGCCGAGCTGGAGCGCCAGCAGCTCCTGGCCGGCCTGACGGAAGTGCACGGGCCGGGCGTGCGGATCATCCTTGACGACAGCGCCGCCAACCCTCCCGCGGGCGCTGACGCGAGCCCCTACCTGATTCACGAGCAGGACCTGCGGGACATTGTCAACCTGTTGTGGATGGCGGGCTCGGAGGCCATCGCCATCAACGACGAACGGCTGGTCGCCAGCTCGTCGATCTATTGCGTGGGCAGCACGGTGATGGTCAACAGCACGCGTCTGTCGCCGCCCTACGCCATCAGGGCCATCGGCAACCCCCGCGTGCAGCAGGACTATTTGCGGAACCCCTCCTACCTGCCGATCCTGAAGGAGAAAAAGCGCATCTACAGCCTTCGCTTTGACGTCGACGCCCAGGCCAGCCTCGTGTTGCCCGCCTACCGGGGCGCCTTCTTGACCGAGTACGCCCGGCCCGGGGAGTAGGGACATGACGGCTCCACGGCGGGCATGGACCGCGCGATTGTCGCTGATGACCATCTCCCTGATCCTGGGCTTGCTCGTCGTCGCCCAGTTGCGCACCCGGAACGACATTGCCCGCGTGACGAGCAGTGACGACTGGGATTACGTGGTGGCCGAGCTGGTGGTGGGCAACGCCAGGCTGCGAAACGAGATCAAGGCCCTGGAAGAAGATGTCGCCGAGCTACGCGGGACAGAAGGGGCGGCGCCCGTGGTGCAGTCGCTGGTCGACGAGGCGAACCAACTGCGCGTGGCCAACGGCCTGGTGGCGGTCTCGGGCCCGGGGGTGCAGGTTGCCGTGGTCGGCCCGGTGAGCGTCCTGGATCTGCAAGACCTCATCAACGAGCTGCGGAACGCGGGGGCCGAAGCCCTGGCCCTCAACGATCAGAGGCTCATCGCCTGGTCGGCCATCGCCTCCGACGGCGAGCAGGTGACGGTAGACGGGCAACCTGTGCCTGCCCCCTACTACCTGTCGGCCATCGGCAACCCCGAAACCCTCCGGGCGGCCTTGCTGCGGCCGGGGGGTCTTGTTCCCCTCCTCCGCGCGGCCAATCCGTCCATTGTCATCACGGTCCAGGAGATCGACAGGCTCACCCTGCCCGTTTACAGGCAGGGCGTCGAGTTTGTCTATGCCCGGCCCACCGACTGAGACGGGTTGATCAGCGACAGCATCTTGCCCACCCTCTCGAACTTTTCCAGGACAAACTGCATCTGCGAGTCGGTGTGGGTGGCCATGTAGCTCGCGCGCAGCAGGGACAGGTTGGGCGGCACGCCCGGCGGGATGACCGGGTTGGTATAGACCCCCTCCTCGAAGAGGATCTTCCACGTGAGGAACGTCGCATTCTGATCGCCGATGATGATCGGGATGATGGGCGTCTGGCTGGGACCGGTATTGAAGCCCAGCCTCTGGAACTCCTGGCGCATGCAGCGCCCGATCTCGTTGACGCGGGTGATGCGCTCCGGCTCTTCGATCATTACCTCCAGGGCCGCCGCCACGGCGGCCACGTTGCCGGGAGGCATCGAGGCGCTAAAAATGAGCGAGCGGGCGTGGTGCTGGATGTAGTGGATGACCGGCTCCGAGCCGGCGATGAACCCTCCCAGCGAGGCAAAGGACTTGCTAAAGGTGCCCATGATGAGGTCGACGTCGTCGTTGCAGCCCAGGTGAACGCCTGTCCCCCGGCCGCCGCCGAGTACGCCGATGGAGTGGGCATCGTCGACCATCAAGCGGGCGCCATACTTCTTGCACAGGGCAACGATTTCGGGTAGGGGGGCGATGTCACCCCCCATGCTGAACACGCCGTCGACGACCACCAGCTTGCCCGCACTCTCGGGGATCTGGGCCAGGACGCGCTCGAGATCGCCCATGTCGTTGTGCCGGAAGCGCTTCATGGTGCCGAACGACAGGTGGCAGCCGTCGACGATGCTGGCGTGATCGTCCTTGTCGGTCACGACCGTGTCGCCGCGTCCGATGAGGGCCGAGATGGCACCCAGGTTGCTCTGGTAGCCCGTGGAAAAGACCAGCGCCGCTTCTTTCTGCACGTATTCCGCCAGGCGCCGTTCCAGCTCCAGGTGCCAGGCCAGGGTGCCGTTTAGAAACCGCGACCCCGTGCAGCTCGTGCCATAGCGGCGCGTGGCGTCGATGGCCGCCTCGCGGACCTTCGGGTGCGTGGTCAGCCCAAGGTAGTTGTTGGAGCCGATCATCACCAGCTTCTTGTCGCCCACCGTAACTTCTGTGCCCTCGGTATCGTCCAGCGGCATAAAGTAGGGATAGAAGCCGCTGGCCATGAGCTCGCGAGCGTCGGTCCAGTTGACGCATTTCTCAAATAGATCCATGATCGTCCTTTCCATCTCTCGACCCGGGCCGGGTGCGGGGGAGTTGGGTATCCGAACCCGCGAGCAAGCCGAGATTCTTGTTCGCTCCGCTTCTTAGCAGGAGAAACAGGGAGAGCGTCTCAGTGGCTGCAGGAGCCACAATGCCCGCCCGCGCACGAGCCACATCCTCCGCCGCTGCCCTTTACCGCGTGGCTTTCGCAGTTGCCGCCCCGGCTGACGGCCGAGAAGAGCGAGATGGCCCGCTTGGTGTCGTTGCTGCCGCAGTCGCCACACGGCATCGGCAGGTCCGCCTTGCTCATGGGACGGAGCTGGCTGAATTTCTTCCGGCAGTTGCCGCAAACATATTCATAGATCGGCATCGTTCTGTCCTTCGCGTCTCGTTGTCACTTGAGTTTGGCTTTGAAACTGGCCTATTGTACAATGGTTTGCGAAATCGGTCAAACGAGAGGGGAGTTTGCTATGGTCGACGCTGACTTTTTGGCTGCTATCCTGGATAGTCTGAAGGGACCTATCCTCGTGGCTGACACGCAGCACGTGACGCGCTACATGAACCGGGCGGCCATCGCCCACTACGAGGGAGGCGAAAGCCTCATCGGCCGCTCGCTCCTCGACTGCCACCAGGAGGCGTCCCAGAAGATGATGATCGACATCCTGGCGGCCATGCACTCCGAAGGCGTGGAAGAACAGCTCTTCACCGACAACGAGAAACATCGCGTCTACATGCGCGCCGTGCGCGACAGGGCGGGCCAGGTGATCGGCTATTACGAGTGGTACGAGCCGCCCGCCCGCTAGCTTCCTGGCCCGGCCGGGCGCTCAGGGCTCGGGCGTGGGCGAGGGCGTCGGCGTGGATAAGGGGATGATCAGGGTCTGCCCCACGCGCAGACGGTTGCTGGTCAGGTTGTTGGCTTCCATGATGGCATCAACCGTCACGCCAAAATTCTGGGCGATGGTGTACAGGTTGTCGCCGGACTTGACGACATAGATGAACGGCGTGGGCGATGCCTCGGGTGACGGCAAAGCCTCGGCGGTGGGCGTCTCGGTCGGCTCGGGCGTGGTGGTGGGCTCGGGCGTATCCGTCGCCGTGGGCGTGGGGGTCGAGGTCGGCGTGGGCGAAGGAGTGGACGTCGGCGTAGGAGATTCGGTGGCGGTGGGTGTGAACGTGGGCGCGCGGGTGGCTGTGGGCGCCACCGTGGGGCTGGACGTGGAGGTGTGCGCAGGCGACGTGGACGTAGGTTCGGGCAGGGACGTGCGGGTCGGTTCCGTGGTGGGCGCAACGGTCGCGGTCGCCACGTCGGCGGTGACGGCAGCCACTGCCTGCGTGGGGGCCGCCGGCGGCACATCCGTTGGCCCCGGGCCGGCCAGCAGGCCGGGAAGGACGACCCAGCCCACGACGGCCAGGACGGCAGCGAGTGCAGGAATGGCGGCGAGGAGCGCCCATCCGGGGACGCGGCGCAGCGACAGGCCACAAAAGGCGCAGGTGTACCCCGTGCTCCTGTTCACCATGCCGCAGTGCCGGCAGCGAATCTGGCGGGCCGGGCGCTGGGCCTTGCCGCAGCCCGGGCAGATGCGCTGCCCTTCGTGCATGGTCATGCCGCAGTGGGGGCAGGTTCTTGTTCGTTGGTTAGCGTCCACGCTCATCCCCTCCTCAGGATCCGGCTCCGCCTGTACCGGACTCGCTGTCGCTCGCGGCCGGGGTCTCGCTCGAACGACGGGAGCACAAGCCGGTACCAGACGAGGTGGTGACCTGGTGGAGACCCGGTTAGGCGGCCCTATCTTACCACAAAGCGCGGCTTTCGCCAAGTTGTGCGTTGAGAGGATCATGGATATCCTCGATTCCAGGAAGAACCAAGGAGGCTCGAGTT
The DNA here is from genome assembly GCA_012514775.1 of Anaerolineaceae bacterium. The sequence goes on along the minus strand of JAAYZQ010000469.1, from coordinate 5,013 downwards.
GAAGGAACTAACTGCCCGTGCCCTGAACCTTGCCCAGGTCCAGGGAGCAAGCTATGCCGACGTCCGGGTCGTGAACCGGCGGACGCAGAACATCAATGTCAAGAACGGGGTGGTCGAAGGGCTGGCCGACAACGAAAGCCAGGGGCTGGGCGTGCGGGTTGTGGTCGACGGCGCCTGGGGCTTTGCCAGCTCGGCCGTCCTCAGCCCGGCCGAGGTCGACCGCGTGACGGCCCTGGCGGTGGAGATTGCCCGGGCCAGCGCCCTCTTTAAAAAGCGCGACGTTCGCCTTGGCCAACCCGTGGCCCACACCGGCAGCTACCGGACGCCCGTGCGCGTCGATCCCTGGCAGGTGTCGATGGAAGACAAGATCGACCTCCTGCTGGAGGCCGACCGGGGGCTGCGGTCCACGCCTGGCGTGCGCGTAGCCTCGGCCACGCTGGCCTTCTGGCGCGAGAACAAGCTCTTTGCCAACAGCGAGGGAGCGCTGCTGGAACAAGAGATCGTCGAGTCGGGGGGCGGCATCGAAGCGACGGCCGTGGATTCCCGGACGGGCGAGGTGCAGAAACGGTCGTACCCCAACTCCTTCGGGCGCGACCAGCGCCAGGAGGGCTGGGAGGCAATCCTGGCAATGGACCTGCCGGGCAACGCTGTGCGCATCGGCGAGGAGTCGGTGGCGTTGTTGACAGCCGACCGCTGCCCCAGCGGGGTGACGACGGTCATCCTGGGGCCCACCCAACTGGCGCTCCAGGTCCACGAGTCGTGCGGGCACCCCATCGAGCTGGACCGGGTGTTTGGCACCGAGGCCAGCTATGCCGGGACGAGCTTCTTGACGCCGGAAAAGCTGGGCACCTTTCGCTACGGTTCGGACGTGGTGAACCTGACCGCCGACGCCACGCTGCCCGGGGGCCTGGGGACCTTTGGCTGGGACGACGAGGGCGTGCCGGCGCAGCGCGTCCCCATCGTGCGCCAGGGCCTTTTCGTCGGCTACCTCAGCTCTCGGGAGAGCATCGAGCAGCTTCGCGGGATCGTGGGCGACAGGGCGCCGGCCACGTCCGGGGGCGCCATGCGGGCCGACGGCTGGAACCGCATCCCCATCGTGCGCATGACCAACGTCAACCTGGAGCCCGGCGAGTGGGAGTTTGACGACCTCATCGCCGACACCGACGACGGCCTGTACATGGAGCTGAACAGGAGCTGGAGCATCGACGACAAGCGGCTGAACTTCCAGTTCGGCACCGAGATCGCCTACGAGATCAAGAACGGCAAGATGGGGCGCATGATCAAGAATGCGACCTACACGGGCATCACGCCCCAATTCTGGGGGAGCTGCGATGCCATCTGCAACGCCAATCACTGGCGGGTGTGGGGCACGCCGAACTGCGGCAAGGGCCAGCCCAGCCAGGTGGCGCACACCGGCCATGGAACCGCGGCAGCCCGCTTTCGCAACGTGCGGGTCGGCGTCATCAGGTAGGGATGGATTCCGAAAGGGAGAATCATGCTAGGCAAGAAGCGAATCCAAGAGATAACCGATAGCATCCTGGCCCGCTCCACGGCGGACCAGACCGAGGTTGTGATCCTGGCGGGCGACAATTACCTGACGCGCTTTGCCAATTCGACCATCCACCAGAACGTGGCCGAAAGCAATGCCGACGTGCGCATTCGCTGCGTCCTGGGCAAGCGGGTGGGCGTGGCGAGCACGAACGACCTGAACGCCGCGGCCCTGGAGAGCACCCTGGACCGGGCCCTGACCATTGCCCGGCTCCAGCCGGAGAACCCGGAGTTCCGCTCTTTGCCCGGGCCGCAGCCCATCGCCGAGGCGCAGGCTTTTTTCGAGACCACGGCCGCCTGCTCGGCGGAAGAGCGCGCCAGGAGCGTGCGGACCCTCTGCTCTGTCGCCGAGGCCGCCGGGGTTTCGGCTTTTGGGGCGCTGACCACCGCTGCCGTCGAGCTGGCCGTCGCCAACTCCCTGGGCATCTCGGCCTACTTTCCCCTCACCTATGCCGACCTGAACATGGTGGCCATGAGCGACGACAGCGCGGGCTATGCCGCCGGGCTGGTGTCCGATTTCGCCCAGCTCGACTTTGAGGCGCTGGGCCGCGAGGCGGTGGAAAAGTGTGTCCGTAGCCGGAACCCGCGACCCCTGGAGCCGGGCGAGTATACAGTGATCCTGGAGCCCTACGCCGCCCACGACCTGGTGCAGATGATGGGCTACACCGGCTTTGGCGCCACCGCGCTGCAGGAGGGCCGCAGCTTCATGAGCGGCAAGCTGGGCCAGCGCATCGTCGATCCCCGGATCTCGGTCTGGGACGACGCGCTGGACCCCGAGGGCATTCCCTGGCCCTTTGACTTCGAGGGCGTGCCCAGGCAGCGGGTGAACCTCTTGAAGGATGGCGTGGCGCACGGCGTGGTCTATGACTCCTACCGGGCGGGCAAGGAGAACAAGTCCTCGACGGGGCACGCCATACCCAGCCCCAGCCCCTTCGGACCCATGCCGCTCAACACCTTTTTCTCCACCGGCGAGGCGAGCGTGGAGGAGATGATCGCGGGCACCGAGCGCGGCGTGTATGTCACGCGGTTCCACTACACGCGCCCCGTGGAGCCCACGCGCGTGGTCGTCACAGGCATGACCCGCGATGGCACGTTCCTCATCGAGAACGGCGAGATTGCCTACCCGGTCAAGAACATGCGCTTTACCCAGAGCTACGTGGAAGCGCTAAACGGCGTGGAGGGCATCGGCCGGGAGCGCCGCCTGCTCATGGGCTGGCTCGGCATGGGGCGCGACGCCGTGCCGGCCATCAAGCTGTCTCGCTTTCACTTTACCGGGGCCACCGAGTTCTAGGCCATGCGCGTAGAGAGTCTCACCCCAGATCCCCTTGGCATCCGTGCCGCGGCCGGATTCGTGGCGGGCGCCAGCGACCACGTGTCCATCGACCAGGAAGCCCTGGCCGTTTACTGCCGGGAGCTGGCCGCCCGTGACCTGGCCGGGGAATCCGAGTGGGACGCCAGTGTCCACTTTCGAGGCGACGACGAGCAGACCCTGGCCTACGTCTTTGTCCTTGATACCATCAACTTTTCCTTCTGGGGTGAGCCCAAGTGGCGGCGGGAGCACGGCGGGCAGGTGCTGGACGGATACTGGGCACTGGCCGCCGCGCTCACCGCCGAGGCCAGGTCGAACCCGGCCTTTCTGCTGCCCGAGAACCTGGCCACGCTGGACGAGGCGGACCTGGGCCGGGTGCTCGCCGGCAGCCCCACCATACCCCTTCTCGCCGAGCGGGCGGCCAACCTGCGCGAGCTGGGCCGCTGGATCGCCGGCCACTTTGCGGGCCGGTTCGCCCCCGTGGTCGACGCCGCGAGCCATGACGCCCCCAGCCTGGTCCGCCTCGTGGTCCTGGGTCTGTCCTCTTTTCGCGACGAGGCGGTCTACAAAGGGCGGGTGATTCCGTTCTACAAGAGGGCACAGATCCTGGCCGGCGACATCCACGGCGCCTTTGGCGGCGAGGGCTGGGGCCGCCTTGCCCGCCTGGACGCCCTCACGGCCTTTGCCGACTACAAGCTCCCCCAGATCCTGCGCCATCGCGGCATCCTGCGCTACGCGCCGGCCCTGGCCGCGGCCGTCGACGAGCAGCGACCGCTGCCCCCGGGCTCGGCGCAAGAGATCGAGATCCGGGCCAATACGATCCAGGCCGTGGAAGGGATGCGCCACGTGCTCCGGGAGCTGGGCCAGGAGGTGACCAGCTACCAGGTAGACTGGCTGCTGTGGCTTGCCAGCCAGGATAGCGGGCAGATGAAACCCTACCATCGCACGCGCACGATCTTCTATTAGGGTACGGTCAGGAGCAGATCCATCGACGAGTCATTCCATGCGGCCGACGATGCGGCCCTGCAACCCCTGAAGATGTGGTTGGTGGAGCCCTACTATGCCGGCTCGCACCGGGCCTGGGCCGACGGCTACCGGGCCCACAGCCGGCACCAGGTGCGGCTGCTCACCCTGCCCGGCCGCTTCTGGAAGTGGCGCATGGAAGGTGGGGCGGTGACCCTGGCGCGCAAGGCCCTGGCACTGGCGGAAGAGCCGGACCTCATCGTCGCTTCCGACATGGTGAACCTGCCGGTCTTGCTCGCGCTGGGAGGCGAGCGCCTGGCAAGGGTGCCGGTGGCCCTCTACTTTCACGAAAACCAGCTCACCTATCCCCTGCCGCCGGGCGAGAAACGCGATCTGCACTACGGGTTCACGAATTTCACCAGCGCCTTGCGGGCCGACGCCGTCTTTTTCAACTCGGCCTACCACATGGAGGCCTTTTACGACGAGCTGCCGCGCCTGCTCAAGCACTTCCCGGACTATAACGAGCTGTGGTCCGTCGGCCGGCTGCGGGAGCGATCGGAAGTGCTGCCCCTGGGGCTGGACCTGTCGCGCCTGGATGCCTACCGCCCGGAGCAGCCGGCGGCGGGCCCGCCCCTGCTCCTCTGGAACCACCGCTGGGAGTACGACAAGGACCCGGCCACGTTCTTCCGGGCGGTCTATGCCCTGGCGGGCGAGGGCCTGGACTTCCGGCTCATCCTGCTGGGCGAGAGCTTTCGCAACCAGCCATCCGAGTTCCTGGAGGCCCGCCAGAGGATGCCGGAGCGCATCGCCCACTTTGGCTTTGCCGAGGACCTGGCGCAGTATGCCCGCCTTCTGTGGCAGGGCGACGTCGTGGTCAGCACGGCGCTGCACGAGTTCTTTGGGGCGGCGGTGCTGGAAGCCTGCTACTGCGACTGCTTTCCGATCCTGCCCGCGCGCCTGTCGTACCCGGAGCTGCTGCCCGCCGCGAGGCACGAGGACTGTCTCTACCGGGATTTTGACGGGCTCCTGGCGCGGCTGCGCCGCTCCATCGTCGACGTCGAGGAGACGCGAGCCCGATCCTTGCGGGGAGAGGTCGCCCGCTACGACTGGGACCGAATGGCCCCCCTGTACGACCGCCGCTTTGCCCTGGTGGCCCGGCGGGGCAGCGACACCAGGCTCTGGACGTGAGCCCG